>CALAQT010000109.1 GCA_937888775.1 uncultured Actinomycetes bacterium
CCCACCCGCGCCCTCGTCGACTACACCGCATAACCCCGTGGCACTACTCATCTAGTTGCCGAACGCGCCGTGCAGCAGGTAGAGCACCGGGTAGCGGATCGGACCCGAGCTGTCGTAATGGCGCGGCAGCAGTACGTTGACATGCTGGAGGTCGGCCATTGCCCGCGGACGCAATGTGAGGAGCTGAGCGCTCAGGAGTCGGCACGCCACCGTCGTGAAGGCCATGACGATCGTGCATTCGATCCTGTCGTTCGCGGAGCTCGAACCGACGACCCCTTCCTTACCATTTGGGCGCGTCTGCGGGCGGCTGTGGGAGTCTGGATCTACGCAGCATTTGAGCGTGATCGGCCGGATGTTTGCGGCCGCCGTGGGCCAGATCCGGGCGGCTGCGGCTTCCATAAGGCTTCCACGTACGCCGGGCCGGTGACCGAGGTGAGCAGTCGGGGCCTCGGGCCTCGTTCGGCCTAAGGGCTCGCTGGTCATCAACTGTGGGTTTGCGGTGCGTTATGTGAAGGGCTCTTGGCGGTGGTGTTGAATGATGTTGCGTGCCGGAGTCGGAGAGATTGTCGGAGGTGCTCGATCGTGTGGCGGTTGCGAAGATCGCTGAACGCTGGCGGTTGTTTGGCCCGGAGTGTGATGAGCGCCGCCGGCGGTTGTGGGCGGCGAGTGAGGCCAAGACGCATGGGCCGGGTGGGGTTGGGCTGCTGGCTTGTGTGACGGGGCTGGCTGAGGAGACGGTCCGTCGGGGGCTCGGTGAGCTTGAGGGCGGCGGGCGTCTGGAGCGTGGGCAGGTGAGGCGTGGGGGTGGAGGGCGCCGGCCGGTGGTTGAGGTCGATCCTTCGGTGGTCAGGGATCTGGATCGGTTGATCGATCCGGCTACGCGTGGGGACCCGGAGTCGCCGCTGCGGTGGACGTCTAAGAGCTTGGCCCGGCTGCGCGAGGCGCTGGTGGGGATGGGGCATGAGATCTCCGAGCGGACGCTCGGGAAGCTGCTCAAAGCCCAGGGGTTTCGGTTTCAGGCCAACCAGAAGACCCGTGAGGGATCCCAGCATCCCGACCGCGACGCACAGTTTGTGCACATCAACGAGACGGTCAAGGCGGCGCTTGCCGCAGGCCAGCCGACGATTTCTATCGATTGCAAGAAGAAGGAACTGGTCGGCGATTACAAGGCTGTCGGGCGCGAATGGGAGCCGACCGGCAAGCCGGTCGAGGTCCAGGGGCACGACTTCCCCGACCCCGAGGTCCCCAAGGCCGTCCCCTACGGCATCTATGACATCGCCAACAACGAGGGCTACGTGTCGGTCGGTCGCTCGGCGGAAACCGCGCAGTTCTCCGTCGCGAGCATCCAAGCGTGGTGGGAGCACCTCGGCCGCCAGCGCTTCCCGAAGGCCGAGACGCTGACGATCACCGCCGACTGCGGCGGCGGCAACAGCCCACGCGTGCACCTATGGAAGGTCGAGCTGCAGAAGCTGGCCGACGAGACCGGCCTGGAGATCCAGGCCTGTCATTTCCCACCAGGAACATCGAAATGGAACAAAATCGAGCACCGGCTGTTCTCGTTCATCAGCCTCAACTGGCGCGGGCGGCCGCTGACCAGCTACCAGGTCATCATCGATCTCATCAGCCAGACCGCCACCAGCACCGGGCTGAAGGTCTACGCCCGCCTGGACCCGACCGTCTACACCAAAGTCAAGGTCACCAAAGACCAGATCGCCGCGGTCAACATCACCGGCAACGACTGGCACCCAGAGTGGAACTACCGCATCACTCCCACCGACCACTCACCGTAACCAGACCCACAGTTATTGATCCGCGAGCCCTTAGGTATTGTGGGCATGAGTCACTATGCGCATTGTTAGGTGACTCTGGTTGAGAATTGGACGGGAAAGCCCATCGCTGCGGGCCGGGCGCCACCCGACGATCAGGAGGGCCCAGATTCGAGACCGGAGCCATGGCTCCAACCGCCGACCCCCGCAGCGAGGAGTTCTGCCCTAGGAAATGCCGAGGGCCCGCAGCGCGCTTGGCGCTCCGGGCCCTCGGGGCAAGACTGCGGCGTGAGCCGCTGCTTACATCATCCCGCTCATGTCCGGCATACCGCCGCCGCCACCGCCGCTGCCATCCTTCTCCGGCACCTCGGCGACGATCGCCTCGGTGGTGAGGATGTTCTTGGCGATCGAGGCTGCGTTCTGCAGCGCCGAGCGGGTGACCATGGTCGGGTCGATGATGCCGACCTTGACCAGGTCCTCCATCTCGCCGTTGTCCACGTTCAGGCCCTGGCCCTTGGCGGCCGAGCGAACCTGGTTGACGACGACCGAGCCCTCGAAGCCGCCGTTCTCGGCCAGCTGACGAAGCGGCTCTTCGAGCGCCCGCACGATGATCGCGGCGCCCGTGCGCTCGTCGCTCGCGAAGGTGTCGAGCTTGATCGCCGCAACGGCGTTCAGCAGCGCGACGCCGCCGCCCGGCACGATGCCCTCCTCGAGGGCTGCGCGGGTGGCCTGCAGCGCGTCCTCGACGCGGTGCTTCTTTTCCTTCATCTCGGTCTCGGTGGCTGCGCCGACCTTGACCACCGCGACGCCGCCGGCGAGCTTGGCCAGCCGCTCCTGCAGCTTCTCGCGGTCGAAGTCGGAGTCGGTGTTTTCGATCTCGGCCTTCAGCTGCTTGATCCGGCCCTTGATCGCGTCGGACTCGCCGTTGCCGTCGATCAGCGTCGTCGAGTCCTTGTCGACGACGATCTTGCGGGCGCGGCCAAGCTGCGAGATCTTCGTGTTCTCGAGCTTCAGGCCCATCTCCTCGGTGATCACCTCGGCGCCGGTGAGGATCGCGATGTCCTCGAGCATCCGCTTGCGGCGATCGCCGAAGCCAGGCGCCTTGACCGCGACGCCTGTGAACGTGCCCCGCAGCTTGTTCACGACCAGGGTCGCGAGGGCCTCGCCCTCGATGTTCTCGGCAACGATCAGCAGCGGCTGGCCCGACTGGACCGTCTGCTCAAGGATCGGCAGGAGGTCGCGCACCGAGCCGATCTTCTGGTTAGCGATCAGGATGAACGGATCCTCGAGGACCGCCTCCATGCGCTCCTGGTCGGTGACCATGTAAGGCGAGATGTAGCCCTTGTCGAACTGCATTCCCTCGGTGAACTCGAGGTCCATGCCGAACGTCTGGCCCTCCTCGACGTTGACTACGCCGTCCTTGCCGACCTTCTCGATCGCGTCGGCGATCACGTCGCCGATCTCGTCATCAGCCGCCGAGATCGAGGCGACACGCGCGATCTGGTCTTTGCCCGAGATCTCCTTGGCCTGGGCCTTGATGTCGTCGACGACCTGCTCCACGGCGACCTCGATGCCGCGCTTCAGTGCGAGCGGATTGGCGCCGGCCGCCACGTTCTTCATACCCGCGTGCACGATCGCCTGGGCGAGGACGGTCGCAGTCGTGGTGCCGTCGCCGGCTACGTCATTGGTCGCGGTCGCTACCTCGCGCACGAGCTGCGCGCCCTGGTTCTGGAAGACGTCCTCGACCTCGATCTCACGCGCGATCGTGACGCCGTCGTTGGTGATCGTCGGCGCGCCGTACTTCTTGTCCAGGACGACGTAGCGGCCCTTGGGCCCGAGCGTCACCTTGACGGCGTTGGCGACCGCATCGACGCCGCCCTCGAGCGCCTTGCGCGCATCCTCGGCGTACTTCAGTTCCTTGTGAGCCATGTGTCCGTGATCTCCTTAGGACTGGACCTTGGCGAGCACGTCGGACTCGCGCAGGACCAGCAGGTCCTCACCGTCGACCTTGATCTCGGTGCCGCCATATTTGCTGTAGAGGACCTCGTCGCCCTCGGAGACGTCGAGCGGGATGCGCTTACCGGTGTCCTCGCTGGTCTTGCCGTCGCCGACGGCCAGCACCTTGCCCTTCTGTGGCTTCTCCTTGGCAGTGTCGGGCAGGACGATGCCACCCGCGGTGGTCTCCTCCTCCTCGATCGCCCGCACGATCAGGCGATCGCCGAGGGGCTTGAGCTTCATTGGATGCAGCCTCCAGTCGGGGGCTCGAACTGTGGGAGTTGGCACTCTCAGTACGAGAGTGCCAAGCTCCTTTCGACTATAGCGCGGCGGATGCGGCGGCTAAGCGGGCCCGCGCGCATTCGAGCTTGGGTGAATGCGATCGTCCAGTTCGTCGAGTTCGCCAGTGCCTCTCGGAGGCTGCGGCCGCCGGCCCGGGAGCGTCCGCCGGTATGCCCGATGTCTAAGCGCTCTCGCGCAGCGCACGGAAGACGGCGTCGGCGACCGGCCCTGGCAGCCAGCCCGGTGCTCGGGCGCCCCCGAAGTGCTCGGCCACCCAGCGATCGGCGTCGGGGCTCGAAAGCTCGATCTCGCCGTAACGGTCGAGCAGCACGACGGCGGTGCGCGGCGGCGGGTTGGTGGCGAGCGGGGGACGACCCGCTCGCGCGCCTCGGCATCTCGCAGCGCGCCCTCGAGGGCGGGGCGCACGAGATCGAGCACGTCGCGGTCGCGCTCGGAGAACTCACGCTCAGTGCGACCGACCCCGCGACGACGATCTCACGACGCTCGGTGCGAACGACGATCGTGATGCAGTACTCGACGCCGGGTGGGTGGAGCAGATCGGCGTAAAGCTCGTTGTGATGCAGGCGGCGGGGCTCGACGGCGTCGGAGAGGCGCAGCGCCGGACGCCGCCGGGCGGCATGGGCGGACAGCAGGGGGTGACCCGCCGTGTTGCCCACGACTGCCTCGAACGCGCCGGGCGACTCGCCTCGTGGCGGACCGCGCCCGTCGCGAGCTCGACGCGGTCCCACGTCAGCAATCGGCGGGAACCAGCTCGGCGAGCCCCGCCAGCGCCCGCCGACGCAACTCCGCCACCGCCCACGCCTCGACGAGCGCCCGGGCGAAACCCGTGCGCAGCACCCATGTCGGCGTCGGCGAGCCAGGGCATCGCTCCACCACCACCGAAGATGCACCTCGCAGGCCCCCTTCCCGCATAGGCAGGCCTTCCTAGTCGCGCGATCGCGTCAGGTACGCGGAGCGGGGATCGCTAACACCGACTGGCCTACTTTGCTCCGGATGCCGTCCGCTCGCCGAGCGTTCAGGCGCGGCGGCGCATCGGTTACCGACGAGAGCCGCTGCGTAGTGCGATCGCGATTTGAGTTCGCCTCGCGCATGCGCTGGCCAGCGCTGTGCACTCCGCGTCATGGCCTTCAGGCCTTGCGCCGGCAATCGGACCCGTGCGCGCGACCACGCGTAGGTGACGCACGGCTGCGAGGGCACGGCTCGGTGTCGCCCCCCGGGGTTGTGGCACCATGGCGAGGCATGTTCAAGCACACGGCACTTGACCAGATCGCCGGTGTGGTCGCCACCCAAGCGCATCCATATCGCGGCGCTGTGAACGCACCGGCGCGGCATCTGATGCGCTTGGGGAAGGTGTGCGCCTCGGGGCGAGAGACCGGGCCGACGATCAGCGCCGTGCTCGAGCGAGGCCCGCTGGCGGGCCGGCGCATCGACGTAGACGTCCTGGAAGCCCGCCCGCCCAAGACGATCGACGTGCGGGCCGACGACGGGAGCACGTGTCGCTACTGCCTCGCGGGCTGGGTCCAGGCCGGTCCGTCCGCGATATACACGTTCTTGTACCGCGTATAGCCGGTCCGCGAGCGTTACTACTCCTTCGTGCCGGGGGAGACGGCGAGCGGCAATGACCATCCCACTGCCGCTCTGAACGACTGTTGCCGCTCAGCGAAGTTGTGCATGTGAAACGTAGTTGAACCCCGTAGTTGTG
>CALAQT010000110.1 GCA_937888775.1 uncultured Actinomycetes bacterium
CGATCGCGCCCTCGTAGTCGTATCCGCCTTCCGGTTCGGACGGGCCCGTTTCGAGCACGTGCGTCGCTTCGAGAGCTCCGCGAGGTGACACCTCGGCTGCAATCAGCCGCGAGCCCGAGTGCCGCCATGCCCGCAGGACAATCAGCACTCGGCCCCGCGGGTTCTCAGCCGCTTGGATGCCAACTTGCACTTCCTTTGAGAACAGGTGCTTCCGCCCGTAGGTCGAGGACCCTGGGGGGCGCACCGCGAAGCCGCCCCAATAGCCTTCCCAGAAGACGTACGTTTCACCCCCGTTGGGAAGCGCGAGCCGGTCACCCTGGTCGGATAAGAGCGGCCCGTGGCGCAAACGCGGGCGCCCGAGCCGCCCGTCACCGTAAAGGCGCCGTTCGATCACGTGCTGGGCGAACCCGGTGTGATCGTCTCCGAATTCTCCGCGCACGAGGATTTCCCCGTTGTAGTTTTCGAGCATCTCCTCTTCTGGTTCGCTGCGCATCAGGCGCTGCGCGCGACTTGGTCGGCTAAGCCGGGCGCCGAGCCGGCCGACCGCGACGCTGATCGTCGGTATCCCCGGCTGACCTTCTTCCCAGGCGAGCTCGATCCGCCCGCCACCGACTTCCACGGGTTCAGCCGCAGAGGCTCCGCCGCGCGAGCGGGGCAGCGGCTGTGGCGTCGTCCACCGCCCTGCCGGTGAGAGCTCGGCGACCGCGAGCTCGCCACACGTTTCTGAGGGTTCCCTGGATTCCTCGCATTCGGCGCGTTCGCTTGAGCCGCCGGGGTAGAAGCGTCCGACGTCGACGAGCCAGCCGCTCCGAAGCGGCGTCAGCACACCCTCAAATTCGCCCCTCGTTTCGGCCTGCAGCAGTGGCGGCAGGACGATCGACCTAACCGCCCCTGCTTCAGAGATACGGGCGAGCTCCTTGCCCTGCGGGCCGGCGAAGCGGACCCAGCCTCCCTGAACCGGATCGGCAGTCGCGACGGGGCCGACGGACATCGCGCCGACACTGACCGGCGCACCCACCGCGATAACGGCAGCCGCCACAGCGGCGCTCAGCACGAGACTCGCACTATTGCCTCACTGCCATACCACCCAGGCTACCCGGTGGCCGCGGCCCTGGTCGCGGCCGTCCGATCCTAATCGCCGCCGACGCACCCGATCGCAGGCGCTGAACCAGGCCGGTTCGGACGGCAGGCTCGACTTCCTCCGTGGCAAAGCGCTTGTCTCGGTCGCCGCGCTCGAAAATGTCGCTACGGACGACGGTGGCGTCATGGGCTCCGTGGCCGCTGCCGAGCTGAGCGACGAGGGGCGGTGCGCGGCACGGTGTGCACGGCGGCGGGAGGGCGGACGGACGGCCGGACGGAGCGCGTCAGCGCCGCCGCCCGGACGGACGCCCGTACCGCCGCCCCCGCGCTCCACTGGGCGTGGCCTACCCCGTTTGGCGTGTGTGACCTGCTGCCTCTTGTGCAGTTGGCTGGGGGCGGTGTGCGTTACAAGCCGACCGGGGGGGCGAGCGGAGCGAGTTGGTCGGCGCATCTCCGTGCGGAGCGCGGCGTAGCTCGGCAGGTCGAATCGGCACGGCTCTTCGCGGAGGATGCCGATCGCGGCGAGCGGCGCGCAGCGCCGCCTTGGTCTCTGTAAAGCAGTGAGGACACGGAAGGAATAATCCGGCGGGGCTGTGTAGCCGCTGTAGTCGCTAATCTGGGACTACGTGACGGATCGAGGCCCCGCACCCGAGCAGGACTTTCGCTCACAACGCATGGACTCTCCCGACGGCAAGGGGATTGCTCGTGGAGCGTGGGACGCCTATGTGGCGGCGGTCGGAAAGGTCACCGAGGCACCGCCCGTGAAGGCAGGGATCGAACACTACGCGGCGGCGACTGTCGTGGATCTGTTCGGGTTCTGGCTGTGGTGGCACCTGGAAGGCGGCTATGACGGGCTGCGCCGGGCGGGGATGAGTCGGTCGGCTATCTACCGCCGGCTCCGCCAGTTCCGGAAGTTCTACGGCGTCCATCCGGATGAGTTCCAACTGCCGGGCGTAGAGATCGACGTGCGGGCTTTTCAGGAAGGCAAGATCAGGCTGTAGTCCGTGATGTGGGATTGTCCGTCCGCAGGATTGGCTACAGTCCCGTATATGGGATTAGAGTCTCTATCAGGCGAGGGTCGTGTCATCCGCTTTCCAGCCGGTGGGGGGCGGGAGCCCTGGGTGACGAAGGTGCAGCTGGCCGCCCATTTCCAGGTCCACGAGAAGACGGTCGAGCGTTGGGCTGCGGCTGGTATGCCCGTGATGAGGGCAGGTACCCGGACGGTCCGCTTTCAGGTGTCGGCCTGCGAGGCGTGGCTGGAGTGTCTCTCATGACGATTCGCAAGCGCGGTAAGCGGTGGACTGTCGAGGTCTACGACCCTGGTTCCGCGAACAGGAAGCGGTATGTCGGCACGTTCGACTCTCAGGCAGAAGCGAGGGAGGCCAGCCGGCGTGCCGAGCTTGACGTGGCCGGCCGCCGTGGCCGCCGAGGGGATGAGACTGTTGCCGGGTGGGCGGACCGCTGGCTTGACCTGCGGCCTCGGCAGAAGGAGTCGACGAACATCTTGTACCGGTCGCAGGTCGCGCCCTTCGCGCGAGAGCACGGCGACAAAGCGCTAGGTCACGTCTCGGTGGAGCTCGCCCTGGAGCGGTGCGGTGAGCATCGCTGAACGCTAGGCGGTCTTCGGGCGATGTTCTCGGACGCGCGACGCTCCGGCCTGGTTGACGGGAACCCCTTCGCGGGGCTCCGCCTGAGGGGCTCACACGGCCGAAAGGATCTCGACGTGCTGAGTCTTGACGAGGTGGAGCGCCTGGCGGCCTGTGCGGGCGAGGTCTGGGCAGGTGAGGTCGCATTGACCGTCCGCGCGCTGGTGCTCATGGCAGCGTTCGTGGGCATGCGGCCGGCCGAGTTGTACGGCCTGCGCTGGTCGGACGTGGACCTTCGCGAGGACGAGGTGCGCGTAGAGCGTCAGTACTCGCCGTCTACACGACGCTTTGAGTTGGCGAAGAAGGGTCAGAAGCGCGTCGTGGTCTTGACTCCGCCGGCCAAGGCGGGGCTGCTCGGGCTCCCTCGTCCGGTGAAGGTCGACGAGCTGATATTCCGGGGAGCCCGCGGCCGGCCCCTGACGGGGCGCACTCAGCACTACTACTGGAATCCGGTTCGCTGCCGGTTCGGCAATCGGTCAATGGACTTCTACGATCTGCGGCACTTCTGCGCGGCGTGGCTCTTCAACGACCTGGAACTGCCCGCGCAGGACGTAGCTCACCAGCTCGGCCACACGGACGGCGGAGCGCTCGTGCAGCGGCTCTACGGCCACCCCTCAGAGCGACTCGCGCGTGAACGCATCAAGCGCGCTGTCGGAGGCAGACTGAACCGCCCCGGGAATCCTGGAGGCGTTTTTTATTGAGTGGTCTGTCTCGCTCTCGCTTGCTCGTACTCGACTGGCGTGAGCCGGTCGCAGCTGCCGTGTAGTCGCTGGTGGTTGTACCAGTCGACCCATTGCAG
>CALAQT010000111.1 GCA_937888775.1 uncultured Actinomycetes bacterium
CGCTGCCTGCCGAACATCGTGCTGATGGCCCCGCGCGACGAGGCGATGCTCGTGCACATGCTCCATACCGCGCTGGCCTACGACGGGCCGGTCGCGCTGCGCTACCCCCGCGGCGAGGGCATCGGCGTGCCGCTGCCCACCAATCCGCAGACGCTCGAGGTCGGCACCGGCGAGATCCTGCGCGAGGCGCGCGCCGGTGACGGCCGCTCTGCCCGCGTTGCGCTGCTCGGCTACGGGACCGGCGTCGCCAAGGCGCTGGAGGCGGCCGACATCCTCTCAGAGCACGGGATCGAGGCCACGGTCGCCGACGCCCGGTTCGCCAAGCCGATCGACGCCGCGCTGGCGGCCCAGCTCGCCGCCGAGCATGAACTGCTGGTCACCGTCGAGGAGGGCGTGCTGGCCGGCGGATTCGGCTCAGCGGTGTGGGAGACGCTTTCCGACGCGGGCCTGGGGGTGGGCGGGACCCGTATCCTGCGCGTCGGCCTGCCCGACCGATACGTCACCCACGGCGCCCCGGCGATGCTTCACGAGGAGGTCGGGTTCACCGGCGCCCGGATCGCCGAACGGATCGAGGCGGCGGTGGCGCAGCGCAGCGGCGTGACCAGCGGCTGAGCCCTGAGCTTCAGGCTCCGAGGCTGCGCGCCCCGGAGCCGTTGGCCCACCCCTGCCCCAGTTCCCCAACTTCCGGGGGGATCCTTTCGCCCGCGCGGGCGTGTCACTGTGAGGTCGATCACGTACCGTTCGGCATCATCATGAAGCGCATCCGGCTAGACAGCCTGCTCTCGCAGCGGGGCATGTTCGACTCGCGCAGCCGGGCCGCCGCGTCGGTGATCGCCGGCGAGGTGCTGCTGCTCCCGGATCGTCGCCGGGCGCAGAAGCCCGGTCAGCTGGTGCCTGAGGACGTCGAGCTGGAGCTGAGCTGCGGTCCGGCGTTCGTGTCGCGCGGGGGTATCAAGCTGTCCAACGCGCTGGACGCGCTGGCGCTTTCAGTCCGCGGCCGCCGCGCGCTGGACGTCGGTGCCTCGACGGGCGGATTCACCGACTGCCTGCTGCAGCGTGGCGCCGAGCACGTCGTGGCGCTCGACGTCGCCTACGGGCAGCTGGACTGGAAGCTGCGATCCGATCCGCGGGTGACCGTGGTCGAGCGCCACAACGCGCGCGCGCTGCATCGCGCCGAGCTTCCCTACGCGCCCGATCTGATCGTCGTGGACGTCTCGTTCATCTCGCTGACCAAGGTGCTGCCCGCGGCGCTGGCCTGCGCCGATGACCGCTTCGACGCCTTGGCGTTGATCAAGCCCCAGTTTGAGGTCGGGCGCGGGCAGGTGGGCAAGGGCGGGGTGGTGCGCGATCCGCAGCTGCGCCGCGCGGCGCTGATCGACGTCGGCACGGCGGCGCGGGAGCTCGGCGTGACCGTACTCGGCTACGCGAGCTCGGGGCTCGCGGGCCCGAAGGGCAACCTCGAGACGTTCGTGTGGCTGGCCGAGGGCGAACGGGAGGGACCCGGGGACCTGGAGGCGGCGGCGAGCGAGGTCGAGCCGTGAACCGGGTGCGAACCGCCACCGTCGTCACGCATCGGCGTCCGGCCGACACCGGCCCGGCGCTCGGCGTGCTGATCGAGTTGGCCCAGGCCGCCGACGCCGTGCTCCGCTTCGATGCCGAGGAGACGCAGAAGCACCAGCTGCAGCCGGGTCCGGCGGTGGAGCTCAACGCCCCGATCGATCCGAACGTGGAGATCTGCTTCGCACTCGGCGGCGACGGCACGATCCTCAGCGCCCTACGGGTCTACGCCGGCACCGGCGTGCCGGTGTTCGCGATCAACTTCGGCGAGATCGGCTTCCTGTCCACCGTCCCCCGTGAGGAGGCGAGGTCAGGCTTCAAGCGCGCATTCGAAGGCCAGTTCGAGGTGCTCTCCCTTCCAGGACTGAGGGTGTCCGGCGAACGGGGCCATTGGCTGGCGATCAACGACGTGTCGATGCATCGCCAGCCGGGCAAGCGGGTCGCCGATCTGGAGTATGCGGTCGGCTCCAACGAGGTGGGGCGGGTGCGGTGCGACGGACTCGTCGTGGCGACCCCAGCGGGATCGACGGGCTACAACCTGGCCAATGGCGGGCCGGTGATGGCCTGGGGCGTTCACGGCTTTGTCGTCTCGTTCATCGCGCCTCACTCCCTGACCGCGCGGGCCCTGGTCGTGGCGCCCGGCGACGTCGTGTCGGTGCACAACCGCTCCCAGGAGGAGCCGGTGGACGTCACCGTCGACGGTCGGCCCGTGTGCGTCCTGGCTCCCGCGCAACGGCTCGAGGCCAGCTTCGTCAACGATCAGGGTTCGCTGGCCCAGGTCGCCGGCGCAACCTTCTACCAGCGTCTGCGTGACACCTTCGGACGGCTCGCGACGCCCCTTTGACGGTGCCGGCCCCAGCGCCGGGACCCCCATCCATTCCCCGAGCGGGTCCGGGTCCGTCAGGAGCGCGTGGTAGACCGTCCTGGATGCTGCACGAGCTGCGAGTCGAGAATCTGCTGCTGATGGAGCGTGCCGAGCTCACGCTCGCGCCGGGTCTCAACATCCTCACGGGGGAGACGGGCGCGGGCAAGACGCTGCTCGCTCACGCGCTGGACCTGCTGCTGGGCGGCCGGGCGCGCCGCGGGATCGTTCGCGCCGGAGCGTCCGAGGCCTACGTCGAGGGCGTGTTCTCCCTGCCGCCCTCGCTGCGCGGCCGCGAGGAGCTCCCGACCGATGCGGAGGAGATCGTGCTCGCCCGCCGCGTGTGGCCCGACGGGCGCACGCGAGCCTATGTCTGCGGACGCTCGGCGACGCTGGCCGATCTGCAGGAGCTCGGCGCCCACCTGATCTCGTTCTACGGACAGCATGAGCACCGCAAGCTGATGCTCTCGGCCGCTCAGCTGGATGTCCTTGACGCCTACTGCGGCGCGACGGCGCTGAAGCTCCGTACGCGCATCGGAGCCTCACACGAGCACGTCCGGGACCTGCAGGAGCGCGTCGCCGAGCTCGGCCGCCTGGCGGGGGCCCAGGATCGCGAGCTCGATCTGCTCGCGTTCGAGCTGGAGGAGATCGAGGCCGTCGCCCCCAGCGAGGAGGAGGAGGAGGCGCTCGAGGTCGAGCGCGAGCGACTCCGGCATCTCGATGCGCTCGCCGGCGCGGCGGCCGCCGGGGCGGAGGCGATCGTGCCGGAGGCCGGCGCCGGGGTGTCGGATCTGCTCGCGCGGGCCGCCCAGCTGCTCGAGCCCGCCGCCGGGATCGACCCGCAGCTCGCTTCCCTCAACGAGCGATTCCAGGCGCTGCGCTATGAAGCCGAGGACCTCGGGGCGGAGCTGCGCTCCTACGCGCTGGGGATCGAGGGCGCGCCGGGTCGCCTGGAGGAGGTGGAGGAGCGCTTGGCCGTGTTCGCGCGCCTGCAGCGCAAGCACGGCGGCACGATCGCCGAGGTGCTCGCCCACGCCCAGCGGTGTCGGGCTCGGCGTGATGAGCTCCAGCGGGCCGACATCGCGCTGGAGGAGTCCCACGCCGAGCTCGTCACCGCTCAGGCGGAGCTTGATCAGCTCGCCGGGCAGCTCACCGCCAAGCGCTGCCAGGCCGCCCCCAAGCTCGCGGCGGCCGTGCGCCAGCGCCTGGAGGAGCTGGCGATGCCAGATGCCCAGTTCGAGGTGGAGCTGGCACCCCGGCCCGACGGCTGCGGGCCGCGCGGGGCCGACACGGTCGAGCTGATGATCGGGGCCAATGCCGGCGTCGCGCCCTGTCCGCTGCGCGAGGTGGCCTCGGGAGGTGAGCTGTCACGCGTGATGCTCGCGCTCCTGAGCGTCGCCCACAGCGCTGGGCGCGAACAGCGCGCGCCCGGATCGCTGCTCGTGTTCGACGAGATCGACGCCGGAATCGGCGGTCACACCGCGCGCGCGGTGGGCGAGCACCTCCGGGACCTCGCCAGCGGCCGGCAGGTGCTGTGCATCACCCATCTGCCGCAGGTCGCGGCGCTGGCCGCCCGCCATTTCACGATCGCCAAGGACAGCAGCGTCTCGCCGGCCATTACGACGGTCACCGCGCTCGGCGGCGATCAGGTCGTGGGCGAGCTGGTGCGAATGCTCGGCGCGGGGGAGGGAGACCGCGCCGCCAGCCAGCACGCTCGCCAGCTGCTGCGCGTCGCCTGAGCTGACCGCGTCCGGCCCACCGTCTACCTTCAAAGGCGACGTGAGGGCCCACGACAAGATCATTGACGGCTTGTCCGGCGACTAATTTCGCCGCGAACCCTAGACTCGGCTATAAGGATCGATTGATGGCTCAACGCGAGACACGCTTCATCTTCATCACCGGCGGGGTTGTCTCCTCGCTCGGCAAGGGAATTGCCGCAGCATCGATCGGGCGGCTACTGGTCGCCCGTGGACTGAGCGTTCAGCTGCAGAAGTTCGATCCCTACATCAACGTCGACCCCGGGACGATGTCCCCGTACCAGCACGGCGAGGTGTTCGTGACCGAGGACGGCGCCGAGACCGACCTCGACCTGGGCCACTACGAGCGCTTCACCGACGCGAACACCAGCCGCGCGTCCAACGTGACCGCCGGCGGGATCTACAACACGGTCATCCGCCGCGAGCGGCGGGGCGACTACCTCGGCGCCACCGTCCAGGTCGTGCCCCACATCACCGACGAGATCAAGCAGCGGATCCGCCTGATGGCCGACTCCAGCGACGTCGACTTCGTGATCACCGAGATCGGCGGGACGGTCGGCGACATCGAGTCGCTGCCGTTCCTGGAGGCGATCCGCCAGTTCCCCGTCGACGTCGGACGGCGGCGCTGCATGTTCATCCACCTGACGCTGGTGCCCTACATCGGCCATGCCGGAGAGCTCAAGACCAAGCCCACCCAGCACTCGGTCAACGAACTGCGGCGGATCGGTATCGCGCCCGACATGGTCGTGGCCCGCTCGGAATCGGTCCTCTCGGGCGACATCCGCCGCAAGATCGCCCTGTTTGCCAGCCTTCCGGTCGAGGCCGTCGTCTCGGCCTACGACGTGTCCGACATCTATCGGGTCCCGCTCGTGTTCCGCGACGAGGGCGTCGACGACTACATCCTGCGTGAGCATTTCGGCGTTGAGGCGGCCGAGCCTGACCTCAGCGGCTGGGAGGCGATCACCGTGCGCGCCCGGCAGGCCGATCGCCAGGTGCGGATCGCGTTGGTCGGCAAATACGTCAAGCTCGCGGACGCCTACCTGTCGGTGGTCGAAGCCCTGAGACACGCCGGGGTCCATCACGGCGCCAAGGTTGAGGTCGACTGGATCGACTCCGAGACGGTGACCGACGCCGAAGTTCACGAACGTCTGGCCGAGGCCGACGGAATCCTGATCCCCGGCGGATTCGGGGGGCGCGGTTGGGAGGGCAAGATCCGCGCGGCCCAGATCGCGCGTGAAGGTCAGATCCCCTATCTGGGGATCTGCCTCGGGATGCACGTCGCGGTCAGCGAGTTCGCGCGCAATGTCGCCGGGATGGACGGGGCCAACTCGACCGAAATGGACCTCGAGACGCCGTTTCCGGTGATCGACCTGCTGCCCGAGCAGAAGGAGATCGCCGACATGGGCGGCACCATGCGCCTGGGGGCCGACCCGGTCAAGCTCCACGATCAGACGCGCATTCGCCGGCTCTACGGCGAGGCCGTCGTCTACGAGCGCCACCGTCACCGCTACGAGGTCAACAACCATCTCCGGCGGGCCCTGGTGTCCGCCGGGCTGATCTGCTCGGGCACCTCGCCCGACGAGCGGCTCGTCGAAGCGATCGAACTGTCCGCCGAGCAGCACCCGTTCTACGTGGCCTCCCAATATCACCCGGAGTTCAAGTCGCGTCCCGAGCGGCCCGCGCCGCTGTTCCGTGAGTTCGTGGGCGCTGCGCTGGAGCGGGCGGAGTCCTCGGGCCACCAGCCCGCCACCACCGCCGTGAACGGAGACCAGCGCGAAGTCGGCGTCTCGCCCCGCGCCGGGTCGTGAGGCAGGCCAGCGACCTCGAACGAGAGCGGCTGCACAAGACCTTTGCGGCGCTGTGTGCGATCGAGAGTCCGTCCGGGCACGAGCGGGTCTGCGCTGACTGGGTGACCGCCCGGCTGCGCGCGCTCGGCCTCGATGTCGAAGAGGACGGGTCCGGTGCGGCCGCCGGCTCTGACGCCGGCAACCTGCTGGCCCGGATCCCCGGCGCGAGCCAGGACAGCATCCTGCTCTGCGCGCACCTGGACACGGTGCCGCTCACCGCGCCGATCGAGCCGGTGATCCGGGACGGTGGATGGACCAACGCCAACCCGGGCATCCTCGGCGCCGATAACAAGTCCGCGGTGGCGGTCATCCTGGAGCTGGCCGGACGGCTGACAGCGGCCTCACAGCCCCCGCCGGTCGGGCTGGAGCTGCTGTTCACCGTCTGTGAGGAGGTGTCGCTGCGAGGGTCCGGAGAGTTCGACGCCGGGCGCCTGCGCAGCCGCTTCGGCTACGTCTTCGATCACGCCACGCCGATCGGCGGCATCGTGCTCGCCTCGCCCACCCATCACCGGATCGTTGCCGACTTCGCCGGGCGCGCCGCGCACGCCGGCGTCCGGCCGCAGGACGGACGCAGCGCGATCGCCGCCGCGGCCCGCGCGATCGCGGTGATGAGACTGGGGCGGATCGATCCGGAGACGACCGCCAACGTCGGCACGATCACCGGCGGCACGGCGATCAACGTCGTCCCTGAGCGCTGCACGATCGCGGCAGAGGTGCGCAGCCTCGATGAGACCAAGGCCGAGCAGCTGGCGACCGAGATGATCGACCACCTCCACGACGCGGCCAACGCCGCCGAGTGCGATCTCGATCTGACGGTGAAGCGGATGTTCAAGGGCTACCGCACCAAGGCGCGCGCACCCCAGGTCGTGCTGGCCGAGGCGGCTTTGCGGGCGTGCGGATATGCCCCTGAGCACATCGTCACGGGCGGGGCCTCGGACGCCAACTCCCTGGAGGCGGAGGGCTTTCCGTGCACCAACCTGGCCGACGGCACCCAGCACAACCACGAGCCGACCGAGCGGATCAGCGTCGACGCGCTCGAGGGCCTGCTGGAGGTCGCGATCGCGCTGGTGCAGGAAGCCGGCCGCCAGGCGAACGACACCCCCGGATGAGCAAATTTGAGCGCCTGCGCGAGCAGACCACCTGGGAGGGGAAGATCATCCGGGTCGGACTCGAGACGTTCCGTCACGGCGATGGCGAGCAGGTGACGCGGGAGAAGGTCTGGCATCCCGGCGCTGTCGGGATCCTGGCGGTCGACTCCAGCCACGTGTGGCTGACCCGCCAGCCGCGCGAGGCCGTGAACGAATCGGCGTCGCTGGAGATCCCCGCCGGCAAGCTCGACGTGCCGGGCGAGCCGCCGCTTGACACCGCCAGGCGCGAGCTGGCCGAGGAGATCGGCAAGCGCGCCGAGCACTGGCGCGAGATCGAGGTCTTCTACACCAGTCCGGGGTTCAGCGACGAGCGCGTCTGGCTGTATCTGGCCACTGAGCTATCGGACGAGCAGGCCGAATCGGAGGAGAACGAACGGATCGAGATCGTGGCCTGGGAGCTTGACGCCCTTGATCAGGCGATCGACGAGTGCGAGGACTCCAAGTCGCTGATCGCGCTGCTGTGGCTGTCGCTCGCGCTTGCCCGCGGCGAGCTCGGGAGGCCCTCGAGCCGCTCATAGAGCCCGGCTAACGGGCTCAAAGCCGGGAGCGGCAGTCCGCGCCCACCTATAGTCCTTGACCCAACCCGGAGCCGGAGGTAGCTCCTATTTCCTCGCCTGGTCAACCGCCAAAGCCCCCGCTCTACACGCCACGCGCCAAGAATCTCGCGCTGTTGCTGTTGGCGATGACGCAGTTCGTGGTTGTGATCGACGCGTCGATCGTGAACGTCGCGCTGCCGTCGATCGGCGCGCACCTGCACTTTGCCCGCGCCGACCTCTCGTGGGTCGTGAACTCGTACACGCTCACCTTCGGCGGCTTCCTGCTGCTCGGCGGTCGGATGGCCGATCTGCTGGGGCGCCGGCGGATGTTCATGCTCGGATTGGTTCTGTTCTCGCTCGCCTCGTTCGCCGGCGGCATCGCTCAGTCGGAGGGGTGGCTGATCGCCGCGCGCGCGATCCAGGGCCTCGGCGCGGCGATCGTTTCACCGGCCGCGCTTTCGATCATCACGACAACCTTCGCCGAGGGAGCTGAACGCAACCGGGCGCTCGGGATCTGGGGCGCGGTGGCGGGTGCCGGCGGTGCCGCCGGGGTGCTGCTGGGCGGAATCCTCACCAGCGGCCTGAGTTGGCGCTGGGTCCTGTTCGTCAATGTCCCAATCGGTATCACCGCTGCGGGGCTGGCCCCACGGACGCTGCTCGAGAGCCGCGCGGAAGGGCATGGGCGAACGTTCGACCTGCCGGGCGCGGTGGCGGTCACGGCCGGTCTGGCACTGCTCGTCTACGCCGTGGTCGACGCCGTAAATGACGGTTGGGGGTCGACGGCAACGCTGCTGCGCCTAGCCGGGGCGGCGGTCCTGCTAATCGGCTTCCTGCTGATCGAGCGGCGCCAGCGTTACCCGCTGATGCCGTTCTCGATCTTCCGGCTGCGGACGCTGCGGGGGGCCAACATCATCGGACTCCTGATCGGCATGTCGCTGTTCTCGATGTTCTTCTTCATCTCCCTGTACCTGCAGAACGTGCTGCACTACTCGCCGATCAAGGCGGGGCTCTCTTACCTCCCTCTGTCGGTCGGGATCATTCTTTCGGCCGGAGCCGCGTCACAGCTGGTCACTCGCGTCGGGTTCAAGCCACCGTTGGTCGCCGGCCTGCTGCTGATAGCCGGGGGATTGCTGTGGTTCTCGCGCGTGCCGGCAACCGGGGGCTCCTTTGCCGCCGACGTCCTCGGCCCGTCATTGCTGGCGGCCGTCGGGCTCGGCCTCGCGTTCGTACCGGTGACCGTTGCCGCGGTGACCGCAACCGAGCCACGCGAGGCGGGGCTCGCTTCTGGACTGATCAACACCTCCCAGCAGGTCGGCGGCGCGCTCGGGCTGGCGATCCTCGCCACCGTCGCCAACAGCCGCACCCAGGGCCTGCTCCACGCCGGGGTCCACAACTCGGCCGTCGCGCTGACCAAGGGGTTTGACCGAGCTTTCCTCGCCGGAGCCGGGTTTGCCCTCGCCGGTGCGATCCTAGCCGCACTGCTGATCTCCTCACGCGACAGCCGCGAGCACGCCAGAATCTCTCAAGCCGCCGAGCCTGTCGCGGTCGCCGCGAGCTGAACGACTCCTGCTCAGATCGCCAGGATCGATCTCGTCCGTACCGGCAGAGGTCGGCAAAAGCGACACCGGGATCACCGGAGATTCCGATCATGCCACTGGCCGGCCCGCAGGACACCACCCGGTCCGCGCGAATAGGCAGAACGTGATCCCCCCGCAAGCCGCTACCGGCGCCGCCCGGCTGACCGATCTGACGCTGGATTTCCTCGGCTCGCTGGAGCTGGAGCGGGGCCTGTCGCGCAACACACTTGAGGCCTACGGCTCCGACCTGCAGCAGTACGGCGAGTTCCTCACGCGCCGCGGGCTTGACCCGTTGGCGGTCGCGCCGACCGATCTGGCCAACTTCATCTCCGAGCTCGCCGCCGGTCGTGAGGGCAAGGCGGCGGTCGCGCCCGCGACCCTGCAGCGCAAGATCGCCTGCCTGCGCTCGTTTTACCGCCATCTGCGCCGCGAGCAGATGATCGACCACGATCCGACCTCCGAGCTGCGCCCGCCACGCTCCCGGGGCCGGCTACCCAAGGTGCTCAGCCGCGACGAGGTCAACCGACTGCTGGCCCAGCCGAGTGGCAGCTCGCCGGCGGCGCTGCGCGACCGCGCGCTGCTGGAGACCATGTACGCGTGCGGGTTGCGAGCCTCGGAGGCGATCGGCCTGGAGCTCTCAGAGCTCGACCTGGAGGCGGGCATCCTGCGCGCGCGCGGCAAAGGGTCCAAGGAGCGGCTGGTCCCGGTCGGCAGCAAGGCGATCTGCACCCTCGACGAGTACCTGGACAAGGCGCGGCCCCGGCTCGTCGGCCTGCGTGACGAGCCGCGTGTGTTCGTCAACCTGCGCGGCGTCGGACTTTCGCGCCAGGGTCTCTACAAGATCGTCCAGCGCCACGCACGCTCGGCCGGGCTCGAACGCCGGATGAGCCCGCACACGCTGCGCCACACCTTCGCCACGCATCTGCTGGCGGGCGGCTGTGACCTGCGCTCGCTGCAGGAGATGCTGGGCCACGCCGACGTCGGCACGACGCAGATCTACACCCATCTGTCCACCGAGCGTCTGCGCGACGTGTACTTCGACGCCCACCCACGCGCACAGATCAACCGCCCGGAGACCGTCGCCACCCCGGTCACCGGCCCCGGCATCGGTCTCGGCTCCGGTTGATCATCGCCCGCGCCCGCGCCCGCGCCCGCGCCCGCGAATGGCGCAGGAGCCGCTCGGCCGCCGGGCCCGACTGACAGAATTGCCCCGTGGCGTCAGGCGGCGAGCAGCAGCGCAAGCGGGCGTTCGTCGTCGTGCTCGACGCATGCGGAGCTGGAGCGCTACCGGACGCCGCCCAGTACGGGGACGCCGGCACCAACACGCTCGCGCATCTGTCGCGGCTGTGCGGCGGCCTTGAGCTGCCGACGCTGGCGGCGCTGGGCCTGGGGTCGATCCTGGAGCTGGCGGGGGTGGCGCCCTCAGCGCACCCCGTGCTCCATGGCCGCCTGCACGCGCTCGGGCCCGGCAAGGACTCCACGGCCGGGCACTGGGAGCTCATGGGTGTGGTCATGACCGTGGCGCCCCCTACTTACCCGGAGGGGTTCCCGACCCAGGTGCTGGACACGATCCGCTCCGTCAGCGGACGCGGAGTGCTCTGCAACCGTCCCTACAACGGGATCGGCGCGATCGAGGACTACGGCGCGCAGCAGCTGCACAGCGGCGAGCTGATCGTCTACACCAGCCAGGACTCGGTCCTGCAGATCGCCGCCCACGTGGACGTCATCGCCCCGGAGCAGCTGTATGAGATCTGCGTGCGGGTGCGCGGCGAGCTGCCTGCCCAGCACGCCGTGGGACGCGTGATCGCACGGCCGTTTGACGGCGTCGAGGCCCACTTCGAGCGCACCGAGGGCCGCCGCGACTACTCGCTGAAGCCGCCTTCGCAAAGCTACCTGCAGCAGCTCCAGGCAAGGGGGGTCGCTGTCCACTCGGTGGGCAAGGTCGGCCAGCTGTTCGCCGGGGTCGGCATCGACGTAATGCATCCCGGTGCCACCAACGCTCGTGCGCTTGATGAGACGACTGAGCTGATCCGGTCCCAGCCGCACGGACTCGTGTTCACCAACCTCGTCGACACCGATCAGGTCTACGGTCACCGCCACGATGTAGAGGGCTTCGCCGCGGCCCTGAAGGAGATCGACGCCCGTGTGGGGCTGTGGCTGGGACTGCTGGGACCCGGCGATCTGCTGGTGCTGACTGCCGACCACGGCTGTGACCCTTCGTCCCCCCGGACCGACCACACCCGCGAGCACGCCCCCCTGCTGGCCAGCTTTGCCGGCCATGGCTCTCGCCGTCACGATGGCCCAATGGCCGACGTCGGCGCCAGCGTCCTAAAGTGGCTGGCGGGCGCCGAGGCCGCCGAGCTTCCCGGCGCGCCGTTCGTGTAGGAGTCCTCCGTGCCCGAGCTGCCAGAAGTCGAGACGATCCGCCGCCAGCTGGCGCCCCACCTCGAGGGCGCCACGATCATCGAGGTCGAGATCCTCGACCCGCGCTGGACGCGCCCGACGGCCCCCGCCGAGGTGGAGGACGGCCTGCGGGGAGCGCGCGTGGACGAGGTGGGGCGCCAGGGCAAATACCTCGTCTGGTCGCTCTCCAACGGGCGCTTCCTGCTCGTGCACCTGCGGATGACCGGTGCGCTGCTGTTCGATCCCCGGCCCGAGCCGACGCACACCCGGGTCCGGTTTGAGCTCGACGGCGGACATCGTCTCGTCTACGTCGATCCGCGGCGGTTCGGGACCGGTCACCTGCTCGACGGCCCAGCGCAGCGCGACGCCTACCTGGCGCAGCGGCTGGGGGTCGAGCCGCTGACGCCCGAGTTCACCGTCGAGCATCTGCGGCTGATGGCCCGTGGGCGCCGCGCCCCCGTCAAGGCGTTCGTGCTCGATCAGCGCCGGATCGCCGGGGTGGGCAACATCTACGCCGACGAGGCCCTGTTTCGCGCGCAGATCCATCCGCTGCGGGCGGCGGGCTCGCTGAGCGGCGTCCAGCTGGGGCGCCTGCACGACGCGATCGAGGAATCGCTGCTCGCCGGGATCGAGGCCAAGGGGGCGACGATCGACGACTTCCGTCACGTCGACGGCGCCCGGGGATCGTTTCAGGACCGCTTCCTCGTGCACCGGCGCGAGGGAGAGCCGTGCCCGCGGTGCGGCCACACGGTGCGCAAGATAGTCGTCGGCGGCCGCGGGACCTACGTCTGTGAGCGCTGTCAGCCCAAGCCCCGCCGGCGGGCCTGAGCGCCTAAGCGCCGACGACTTCGCCGAGCTTCCCGGCGCGGTCGGCGGCCAGCAACTCGTCAAAGCCGCCGATCGACTGACCTTCGATCATGATCTGGGGAAAGGTGATCATCCCGGTCTGGCGCGAGAGCTCCTCGCGGCCGTCCGGGTCCTTTGCCAGATTGATCTCCTCATAGGGAATTCCCCGGCGGCCGAGCAGGGCCTTGGCGCTCACGCATCGCGAGCAGTGTTCGGTGGTGTAAACGGTTACGGTGCTCATAACTTCAGAAAGTATAGCGCGGCGTGGCCGGTTGCGGCCGGTCGGCGCCCGCGGCCGCGGGGGGGCCGCGATGCTAGTGCAGCGGCGGTGGGGCGCATGGCCGGCACGCTGAAGACCGAGGCGATCGTGCTGCGCTCGATCCGCTACGGCGAGGCCGACCGGATCCTGCACCTGTACACGCCGCACCGCGGCCGGCTGAGCGCGATCGCCAAGGGCGCCCGCCGCTCCAAGAGTCGCTTCGGCGCGCGCCTGGAGCCGTTCTTCCATGTTCGCGCGGTGCTGCACGAGGGGCGCAGCGACCTGCTCACGGTGACCAGCGTCGACACGGTTGCCACGCACGGCGGTCTGCGTGACCACGCCGCGTCGCTGGATGCGGCCGCCCGCGCCTGCGACGCCGTCACCCGGCTGTTTGAGACCACTGACCCGCATCCGGAGGTGTTCGCCCTGCTCGCCAACGAGCTGGCGCTGCTGCAATCAGACGTGGCTCACGCGCGGCCGGGCAACGGCCTGGCCTTTCGCCTGAAGCTGCTGCTGGCGGCCGGGATCGTGCCCCAGCTGGCGGCCTGCACGCTGTGCGGCGAGACCGAGCACCTGGGCGGGTTCTCCGGCGCGGCGGGTGGGGTGGTGTGCAATGCGTGCGAAGCGGCCGCCTTCGGTCTGGACGAGGAGTCCTATCGCTTCCTGGTCGGCGCGCTCGGGCGGCCCCTGGCCGAGGCGCCCGACGCCTCCGATCGAGCGCTGCGTCAGGTGGAGCGCGCGATCGGCGAGATCTCGGAGCACCACGCTCACGTGCGACTGCGCCCACTGCTAAGGGTCCGCGACTGAATCGCGGACCTTAGCGGGGGTAGGGCGCGCGGTCACCGTCAGGTCCGGTGTTGACGTTCGACAGCGCGTGGCGCGGAGCGTCGACGGCCGCCGGCAGCGCGTCAGTGACGTCACGAATTCGCCACAAGCCGCGTCGCCGACCCGACGCGGTGTCAGAATCGAAGGCATGAGCGATCAGGTCATCGCGCCGACCCACGAGCATCCGGACGGTCCGGTGGCGCGCGCGTTCGCGCAGCGGATCCAGGAGCGCGAGCAATCGGCGCTCTCACCGCTGGCCACGCGCTCCTATCCGGCCCGCCGAGCGCGGCCCGAACCCGATTGCGGCCTGCGCACGCCGTTTCAGCGCGACCGCGACCGGATCGTCCACAGCAAGGCGTTTCGCCGCCTCAAGCACAAGACCCAGGTATTCGTCTCGCCGCGCGGCGATCACTACCGCACGCGGCTGACGCACACGCTCGAGGTCACCCAGGTGTCGCGGACGGTCGCCCGGGCGCTGGAGCTCAACGAGGATCTGGTCGAGGCGATCGGCCTCGGCCACGATCTCGGCCATCCGCCGTTCGGCCACATCGGCGAGGATGCGCTTGACCGCTGCCTGCAGGAGCGCTTCGGGTCGGCGTTTCGCCACCACGAGCACTCGCTGCGCGTCGTGGACACGCTCGAGCGCGATGGGCTGGGGCTCAACCTGACGATGGCGGTGCGCGACGGGATCGTCAGCCACTCCGGTCGCGCCGAGCAACCGGCGACGCTGGAGGGCAAGATCGTCCGCCTGATGGATCGCGTCGCCTACATCAATCACGACATCGACGACGCCGTCCGAGCCGGCGTGATCACCACCACCGACCTCCCCGGCGACCCGATCGCGATCCTGGGGGACACCGGTCCTCGGCGGATCGACATGCTCGTGCACGACCTCGTGGAGCACTCGCGGGCGGCCGGGGACATCGTCCAGGGCGTCGAGATCGGCGCGGCGATGTACGCCCTGCGCGCGTTCATGTTCGAGCGCGTCTACATGGGCCCCGAGGCGACGCGCGAGCATGCGAAGATCGGTCTTGTCGTGAGCACCCTGTTTGACCACTACTGCGCCCACCCCGAGGAGATCCCGGCCTCGATCCCGCCCGGCGATCTGTCCCGGCGGGTCACCGACTACCTCGCGGGGATGACCGATCGCTACTGCATCGCGGCGTTTGTAACGCTGAGCGTTCCGGTCGCGTTCGCGCCGTGACGCGCTACACGGCCGACTCGCGCGACCGCGTCTTGGACGCCGTCGACATGATTGCGCTGGTCTCCACGCGGACCGACCTGCGCCGCGCCGGGGTCAACAGCTACTTCGGCATCTGCCCGTTTCATGAGGAGCGCACCGGCTCGTTTCACGTCAGCCCGGAGGAGAAGCTCTACCACTGCTTCGGCTGTCAGGTCTCCGGCAATCCGTTCGATTTCGTGATCGAGACCGAGGGGCTGGACTTCAAGGGCGCGCTGGAAACGCTCGCCGACCGCTTTGGGGTCAAGCTCGAGACCGAGGCCGAGGACCCCGCGGCCGCCACCCGGCGCGAACGGCGCGAACGGCTGCACAAGCTGCTGGGACGGGCGGCGACCTACTATGCACGCTATCTGTGGGATGCGCGGGAGGCCCAGGACGCCCGCGGCTATCTGCTCGGGCGCGGCCTGGAGGAGAAGACGCTGCGCGAGTTCCGGGTCGGCTATGCCCCCAGCGCCTGGGACCGGATCCTGAGCGCCTCCCGCCGGGCCGGCTACAGCGACGAGGAGCTGCTGGCGGTCGGCCTGGCGCAGCGCTCGAAGACCAGGCCGGGGCAGATCTACGATCGCTTCCGCGAGCGGATCATGTTCCCGGCGATCGATGCGCGCGGGCGCGTGCACGGCTTCGGCGCGCGGCGGATGCGCGAGAACCAGGGTGGGGCCAAGTACCTCAACACCTCAGACGGCGAGCTATACCACAAGCGCGAGGTGCTGTTCGGGATCGACCTGGCGCGCACGGCGGCGGCGCGCTCGGGGCGGATGATCCTGGTCGAGGGCTACACCGACGTGCTGGCGCTGCACCAGGCCGGGCTGCGAAACGCGGTCGGGATCATGGGCACCGCCGTGACCGAGGAGCAGGTCCGCGAGCTCGAGCGGATCGTCGGCGTGCTGGAGCTGTGCCTCGACGCCGATCGAGCCGGGCAGGAGGCGATGCTGCGCGCCTCACGGCTGGCGGCGACGAGCAAGCTCGAGCTGCGCGTCGTGCCGCTGCCCGATGGCACCGACCCCGCCGAGCTGGTCGAGCGCGAGGGGCCCGACGCGCTGCGCGAACGGGTGCAGAGCTCGGTCCCGTTCGCCGCCTTCAACGTCGACCGGATCCTCCAGCGCAGCGACACCCGCAGCGCCGAGGGCAAGGACCGGGCGCTGGCCGAGCTGGCGCCGGTGCTCGACGAGCTCGCGCCCAGCGTGCTGCGCGACGAGCTGATGCGGCGCGTCGCCGGCCGCCTCGAGCTCGCCGAGGGCCGGCTGGTGGCCTTGTTGGCCGGCGATCTGGCGCCCGCGCCGCCGCGCGACCAGACGCCCAACGCGGCCGACTCCAACCCGCCGCCGACGGCCGGCTCGGGTCTGGTCAACCACCAGACCCGCGCCGAGCGGACGTTTCTGGCGCTGTGCATCGCGATGCCCGAGCTGGGGGCACGGATGCTGGCCGAGATCGACCCCGAGGCCCTGCTGACCAGCGGCATGTTGCGTCGAGCCGCGGCGCATCTGCGCGATCGGACCGCCTCGCCGCTCGCCGACCTCCCGCCCGACGACGAGCCTCTGGCCCGGACGATCGCCGAGCTGGTCACGCTGGCCGGCCGGGCGATCGATCAGGGGCCCGAGCGCCTCGAGCACGTCCGCCTGCTACTCGAGCGAGACCGGCTGAGCCGCGCGATCATCCGGGCCCGCGCCGACGGCGCATCGGGTATCAGCGAGCTGGCGCGCGAGCGCGAGACCGTGCAGGAGGCGATCCACGGAGTGGTGGCGCGCCTGGAAACGGCGGTCTGAGCGGCGCTTTTCCGTCTGTCCCGCGTAGGAACATATGTTCGATCAGGAGACAGTCGGGGAGATCGGACATGGACAGGGGATCACTGGAGCTGCTGCTCGGCCAGGGACTGAGCATCGAGAAGATCGCCGAGCGGTTCGGCAAGCACCCGTCGACGGTGTCCTACTGGCTGGCGAAGCACGGCCTGAAGGCCGTCAACCGCGAGAAGCACGCGGCGAGGGGCGGAATCGAGCGCGAGCGCCTGGAGGCGCTCGTGGAGGCGGGGATGACCATCGCCCAGATCGCGCGGGAGTGTGGTGTGAGCAACGCTACCGTTCGTCACTGGCTGGGCAGGCACGGGTTGCGCACGCGCAATGCGAGCAACGTGAGCGCCGGGAGAGGCGTCCGTGCCGCCAAGGAGGCCGGTCTGCTGACGGCGCGCATGTCGTGTGCGCGCCATGGCGAGGCTGAGTTCGTTCTTGAGGACGCGGTTATTACCGGTGCAAGCGCTGCCGGTCCGAGACGATCTTGCGAAGGCGCCGCAAGGTGAAGGCGATACTCGTGCTCGAAGCCGGGGGACGGTGCTGTGTCTGCGGCTATGACCGACACCCGGCCGCGTTGCAGTTCCATCACCTCGACCCTTCGGTGAAGGTGCTGCCGGTGAGCACAGCGAGTGCCAACGGCTCGTCGCTGGATGCGTTGCGCGCGGAGGCGAAGAAGTGCGTGCTCCTGTGCTCAAATTGTCATGCTGAAGTCGAGAGCGGGATCACGACGGTGCCGCTAGAGTAATCGCGACTTCCACATCCGATACACCATAATCCGGGGTAACTCAATTGGCAGAGTGTTCGGCTGTTAACCGAAATGTTGTGGGTTCGAGTCCCACCCCCGGAGCTACCCTCCGCCGGGACCAGCGCGCATCACAATGAAGCTCTACGTCTGCTATGGGACCTGGACGGCAGGGAAGCCGCTGCACGCCCATCCCTGCGGCGAGGCCCATCACGCGTTGCGCGATGCCGGCTATCAGCCCGAGGTCGTGCGCTCATATGGCCTCGGATTGCTGCCGGGATTTGTCAACGATCTGACCAGTGGCCGACGCGAGGTCAAGCGGCTCACGGGCAGCTACTGGGTGCCCGCGCTGGTCGTCGACGACGGTACGGTCGTCCACGGGTCGCGGGAGATCATCGCCTGGGCGCAGGCACATCCGGCCACCGCGTCGCGCGCGGCCGGGGCCTCGGCGTAGCGCGGGCGCCGGGTCCCGGGCTTAGTGGTCGGTTCCGCAATTACGCGGGCGTTTGGCGGCGTCTGGACGCGCCTGACGGGCGGCGGCGAACCCGCCGGACCACCAGTACGACTTGGTTCGCCGCCGCCCGTCATCCACGCCCAGCCACTCGCCAACCGTCCACGTACTTACGAAACCGACCACTTAGCCGCCACCTCCGCCGCGAGTATCCCGCGCGAGGCGCTCCACCAGGTCGGCGGCGCTTGATGCCCCGTCGTGGGCCGCCGACCAGGCGGCCAGCTCGCGCGCTCGGGCTCCGAGCGAGCTTGTCGATAACGCGCGGCGGGTGGCCAGTCGCACGGTGGATGGCGACAGCAGCCGCCAGGGAAGGCGCACGCCGACGCCCGCCCAGTCGGCTCGCGCCGCGTTCTCGGCCATGTCGCCGGCGTGCGGCACGGTCAGCACCGGCACGCCCAGGGCCAGCGCCCTGACCATCGTGCCGTGTCCGGCGTGGCAGATCACCAGCGCGCAGCCGGGCATCGTCTGGGAGTAGGAGAGCCATTCCACCAGCCGTGCGTTGGCCGGCACCGCGGCCGGACCCGGCAGCGGTCGGCGGTTCCAGGTTGCCAGCAACCGGAGCCGCTCGCCTCCCAGGCCGGCCAGCGCCGCCTGCAGCAGCCGGTGGTCGGGATCCTGCGCGGTCGACGGCGCCAACAGCACCAGCGGCGGCTTGCCCGGGGGCGGCTCCACGGGCTCAAACGGCGGCTCCCACATCACGGGTCCCACCACGTGCACGTGCTCGGGCCAGGGCCGCGGATACTCCAGCTGCGGAAATGTGGCGACGATCGTCAGCCGCTCGCTCAGCCCGCCGTGAAACCGCGCCACCGGACCCAGTCCCAGCTGCGCGCGCGCGTCGTTGAGCTCGCTTCGGCCGCGGCGGAGCCCCGTTGCGACCGGACGGTCAAACGCTCGCCACAGTGTCGCGCCGAGCGCCGTGCGCGGCCGTCGGGCGCCTAACGCATACGGCGGCAGGCCCGGCGTGCCGACCGGATATACGTGCGGGATCAGGGTCGCGCACGGCACCCCCTCGAGCTCGGCCGCCAGCGCCGGCGCGAGCGTAAGGATGTCGTGGACAACCACATCGGGCGCGGCCCGCGCGAGTGCCGGTCTGGTCTGGGCGGTGGCCAGCACGACGGCCTCGTATGGTCCCGACGGCCGCTCGCGCGTTGGGAACACGGGGTATTCGGGTGCGGCCAGGAATCGCATGCCGGCGGCCTCCACGTACTCGCGCCAGCGCGACCACGTCTCGAAGGTCACGTCGTGACCGCGCGCGGCCAGCCGCGCCCCGAGCGCCAGCATCGGAAACGCATGTCCGGGCTGCCCGAAGGCCCCCAGGAAGACCGCCAGCCGCCGGGTGCCGGGCGCCGGTGGCCCTGCGGCCGGTGTGCCCTCGGGTGTCCCGACTGGTGATCGCGCCGCGGCTTGCGCCGGCGAGTTCCGGTCGGTGGTCAAGCGGCGAGCTCGGCCACCGCCCGCAGCTGCGCGATCCGCTCCTCGGCGGTGAACGCCATCGGAGTGATCATCAGCGTGCCCACCCCTGCCTGCTCGAACGCCTGCAGGCGCTCGCGCACCACCCCACGCGGTCCGCACAGCGAGACGGCGTCGATCAGCTCGTCGGGGATCGCCACGCCCGCCTCGGTCTTCTTGCCGTCCAGGTAGAGGTCCTGGATCTCCCGGGCGGCGGCCTCGAAGCCGTAGCGCTGGACCAGCTGGTTGTAGAAGTTCTGCTTGCGGGATCCCATTCCGCCGATGTAAAGCGCCAGCACGGGGCGCATCAGATTCCGGGCCAGCTCGCGGTCGTCTGACACGTAGGCGTTGACGGTCGGGGCGATGTCGAACTGATCCAGCGAGCGCCCGGCCCGGTTGGCGCCCTCCAGCAGCAGCGCGCGGAAATCGGCGACGTGGGCGGGGGAGAAGAAGGTGGGGATCCACCCGTCGGCGATCTCTCCGGCCAGCGCCGTGTTCTTGGGTCCGATCGCCGCCAGGTAGATCGGGATCCGCTCCTGGACCGGGGCGATCATCAGCTTCAGCGCCTTGCCGGGCCCGTCGGGCAGCGGCAGTTCGATCGTCTCGCCGTGGTATTCGACGCGCTCGCGCGCCAGGGCCATGCGCACCACCTCGACGTACTCGCGGGTGCGCTGCAGCTGGCGGGCAAAGCGCTGCCCGTGCCAGCCCTCGGCCACCTGCGGCCCGGAAGACCCGATGCCGAGCAGCATCCGCCCACCCGACAGCTCGTCCAGCGTGGCGGCCGTCATCGCGGTCATCGCCGCGCTGCGCCCGGGCATCTGGAAGATCGCCGATCCGAGCTTGATCTGACTGGTGCCCGCGGCCAGCCAGCCGAGCACCGTGGCGGCGTCAGAGCCGTAGGCCTCGGCGGCCCAAACGGATTCAAATCCCAGGCGCTCCGCCTCCTGGACGACCTGGAGCTGGTCCTGGGGTCCCATGCCCAGGCCCCAGTACCCGATGTGTACGCCGAGCTTCATATGCAGGATTCCTTTCGCGCGCAGGTGATCGCTTGTGGGCCTAGAACCGCGCGGTTAGAGTGGCGCCACCGCCTCGCGCAGGCGGGAACCCTATGCGAACACGGCGCCGGGCGACGGTCAGCGAACTGCGAGAAGCGATCGTGTGCCTGCCCAGGCACACCAGGGTCGCGATGCTGAAGGGGATCGCCGCCAACCAGATCATCGCCGGCGCCTACTCCAATCGTGACGGCGTTTGCCCGATGCTCGCCGCGCACCGGGCCGGCGGGCGCACCAGCCAGATCTCGTTCGCCAAGGCGTGGGACGCATTTGCCTTCCGCGGCTCGCGCACGCGCAAGGCCAGGCGAGCGAGCCAGCGCGAGCTGCTGATTCTCAGATCCCAGCTGGAGGCGAGCCTGCTCGACGATCTCCCGCGCCCCGAGCCGCGCTCAAGATCGGAAGAGCGTCGTGTAGGGAAAGAGTGTAGATCTCGGTGGT
>CALAQT010000112.1 GCA_937888775.1 uncultured Actinomycetes bacterium
GGCAGCTCGGCTCGGGAACCTATGTCGAGCTTCTGGTAGATGTGGCGCAGGTGGAACTCCACGGTCTTCGGCGTGATGAACAGCGACTCCGCCATCTGACGAGTCGTGAGGCCCTTTGCCGCCAGTTCCGCGACGCGGCGCTGGCTGGGAGTGAGCGATGCCACGCCGCTCAGCTGCCCCCGGCGGGGGCGGGCACCGGTCGCTGCGAGTTCGGTCAGGACGCGCTCGACGATCGCTTCAGCGCCGCCGCTGCGGCTGAGCTCGAGTGCTCTGCGTAGCGGCGCGCGCGCGGCGGCCCTCTGGTTGGCGCGCCGCTGCGCGGCGCCGAGGTCGACGAGCGCGTGGATGTATTCGAGGCGCGTGGGGTAGCCCGCTCCGGCCTGCACCGCTTCGGCGAGCAGGTGCAGGCCCTCGTTCCCGGTCCGTGACAAGCCGAGCACCCGCAGGTCGCGAATGACCACGCGGGTCACGCCGATGCGCCGCGCCCGTTCAAGCTCCTGCTCGACCAGGGCGCTTGCCCGGTCGGGCTCGCCGAGCGCGAGGTACGCCAGCGCCGCCGTCGATCGCCAGGCGACGGCGCCCGGATTGTCGGTCGCAAATTCGCTTTGCAGCGAATCGCCGGCCCGGATGGCGTCCTCCAGCGCTTCCTGCGGGCGATGCTGAGCGAGCCGAAGCTGAGCCCGGACGTCGAGCAGGCAGGGGTAGCGCACGCTCTTTCGCAGCTCAGGATCCTCTATCGCCGCCAGAGCGGTGTCAGCCTGATCGAGCTCCCCCCGCTGGAGATGGCACGAGGCCACGACACCAGCTGCGGCACGGAGGTACGTGCTCGAGTCCTCGGGGCGTCCGTCAAGCGCTCGCTGGGCGCAGCGGGCGGCCTCCAGGATGTAACCCTGCTCGTACAGCGCCCACGCGCGGCAGTAGCTGACCGTTGCCATAGCCAGCGGTGATCCGCGCCCGCTGGCGTAGGCGAATGCGGCGTCGCAGATCTCGAGGTCGAGCTCGAGCTCGTCGACGAACAGAAGCGGGCTGGTCAGCAGGGACCAGCTCAGTCCCTCGGCGTGTGCATCGCTGAGCAGCGCCCCGTCGCACCAGGCCAGCTCCACCAGCTCCCGGACGCGAGCGCGCGGTTGCCCGCGCAGGCTGGCGGCGGCGGCAATGTGTGCGACCGCGGAGCGTTGAGCGGACGTGGGTGGATCGGTCAATCGCTCCAGAACCCGCCAATGGCGCGTCCAGGCCTCGCTGGCCAGCGACGGGACAAGCGCGGCAGCCGAGACGTATGCCCCATCGAGCTCCAGGGCCAGCGGCTCGTCGCGTTCAAGCCAGGCGAGCGCGCCGTCCAGCACCTCGGCGGCTTCCCGGTAGAGCCCACGGGTGTACAGCGCTCGGCCCTGGACGAGCGCCAGCTCGGCGCGACGGCGGGGGCTCTCGATGAGGTTCATCGCCTCACTCAAGCGTGCGGTCGCTTGTGGCAGTCCGCTCAGTCCCTCGGCGTGGCCAAGCTCGGCGAGAATCTCGCCCCGGGCATCGGCGGCTTGGGGGCGCTCGGCCAAAGCCCGCTCCAGCAGCCGCACTGCGCTGGCTGCCGACCCACTGGCCAGAGCTTTGTGCGCAGCTTTGCGCAGCGTCTCCACCGCGTCCTGGTCGTGTCCCGGTGGCGCGTGGAGCAAATGAGCGCCGATCAGCTCAGCCGGGCAATCATCTTCACGGAGAATCCGTGCGGCGTGGCGGTACGCGTATCCGTGGGCCAGCGGAGTCATCGAAGCCGCCACGGCGGAACGGATCAGCGGATGGACGAACGAGAGCGGGACGCCGGGGCGCAGCATGTGCACCGCGGCGAGTCGATCCGCGGCTCTCGCTGCCGATTCCTCGTCGATTCCCGCCAGCCGGGCGGTATGCCGAAGTGACGCGCCGTCGCCGAGCACGCTGACGGCGCCGGCGACGAGTCGCGCTTCGCTGGGCATCGTCGCGAGCCGTGCGACGACGGAGTCCACGATCGCCTCGGGCGCGAGCTGGGACAGCTGCTCGGCCGTCCCGCGGTCTGGGCGACGTCCATCGGCCGCGAGCTGGGCCAGCAGCTGGTCCAGCAGCAGTGGATTGCCCTGGGTGACCCGGGCGCACGCCGCGATGAACTCATCCGCGGCCTCGGGCAGTTGCGAGTGCACGATCGACTCGATCCCGTGATGACTGATCGGACCGGGGCGAATGGTCAGCGCGGTAGGCGCCGTGGCCAGCGCGATCAGCGCCTCCTGATCGGCCGCCGGCTCGCCCTGCGTCACGGCCACGATCAACACGATCGGTAGGTCGGCCAGCCGGATCGTCAGATAGCTCAGAAACCGAAGCGATGGAGGGTCCGACCAATGAGCGTCGTCGACGAGCATCACCAACGGCGCTAGCGAGCTGAGATTGCTCGCCAGCCAGAACAACCCGTGGATCAGCGGATAGCCTTGGTCTGCGGGCCAAGGGTCGGCCTCGAACAGTCCGCGTTCCAACAGAGCGCCGGCCGCTTGAGCCGGACCGCTGAGCAGGGGACCGCGATCATCAGGGTCGGTCGCTCTCCAGCGCGGCTCGAACAGCTGGATCGCGATGCCGAATGGGAAATCGGTCTCAAGCTCGCTTGCGGCAGCCTCGAGAACCGTCATTCCGGCGGCGCGGGCCAGGTCACCCGCGACCGTCAACAGTCGTGATTTGCCCTTTCCAGGCGGGGACTCGATCACGATCGTGCGACCGGCGCCGTCGGCGGTCCCATGCAGCGCATCGTCGATCGCCGCCAGCTCAGTTTCGCGCTCGACGAGCATCCCCCCAAGCCCGAGATCGCCACCCCGACGTCCTATTGGGGCGCGACCAGCCTGGTAGTCATTTGCCAAATCGATCGACCCAAATCCGGCGCATAGTGGCGAAACCAAGCCCCGGGTCCGCGGTGCATTGCACCGAAATGATTGAGATCGTCAATTCTCTCGAATCGTCCGCCCGAACGTTCGGCACCCTACTACGCGGTGGCAGCGCGGCGCGGCCTGGACTCGTAGTCGGGACTTCGCTAGGCTGGGCAGGACCGAGGCCGCGGGTACACTGGCGCCGATGCGGCTGGACGAGGTGATGCCCGACGTTCCGGCCGGCGCACGGGACGTCGAGATAACCGATCTCGTGTACGACGACCGCCAGGCCGAGCCGGGATCGCTGTTCTTCTGCGTCTCAGGGTTCACGCGGGACGGCCACGAGTTCGCGCCCGCTGCCGTACACCGCGGTGCCGCCGCCCTGGTGGTCGAGCGCCCGCTCGGTCTGGGCGTGCCGGAGGTCAGGGTCCAGTCGGTGCGCGCCGCTATGGCGCCCGCCGCGGCGGCGTTCTACGGCGATCCGACGGCGACGCTGCAGACGGTCGGCATCACCGGCACCAACGGCAAGACGACAACCGCGTTCCTGCTCCGCTCGCTGCTTGAGGCGTCCGGTCACAGAAGCGGTCTGCTCGGCACGGTCAAGAGCGTGATCGGGGGGACTGAGCATCAGGTCCAGCGCACCACGCCTGAGGCGATCGACCTGCAGCGCACGTTTCGCGCGATGCTCGACGCCGGCGATCGGGCGTGCGTGATGGAGGTCTCCTCGCATGCGCTTGAGCTGGGGCGCGTCGAGGCGATCCATTTTGCCGCCGCCGTGTTCACCAATCTGACCCAGGATCACCTCGATTTTCATCCGACGATGGAGGACTACTTCAGCGCCAAGCGGCGGCTGTTCGTGGGCTCGGAGCTGGCCTCGGCGGTCATCAACGTGGATGACCCCTACGGAGCGCGGCTGGCGCGGGAGCTCCCCGATCCGATTACGTTCGCACTCAGGCAGGAGGCCGTCTACCGGGCCCTGGACGTTCAGACCGACCTTTCCGGCTGCCGCTTCAGCCTGCAGAGCCCAGACGGCGCGGTTAGCTGCCACACGCCGCTGCGGGGAGAGTTCAACGTCTACAACGTGCTCGGAGCACTCGCGGCCGCCCGCGCGCTCCAGGTGCCGATCGAAACGGCACTGGAGACGATCGCGACCGCAGGGCAGGTCCCGGGACGCTTTGAGACCGTCGACGAGGGTCAGGGGTTCGCGGTGCTGGTCGACTACGCCCACACGCCGGACTCGCTGGAGAACGTGCTGAGGGCCGCTCGCGGCCTGACCGACGGGCGGCTCCACGTCGTGTTCGGCTGCGGCGGGGACCGCGATCGCGGCAAACGGCCCCTGATGGGGGAGATCGCCCGCAGGCTGGCCGATCGGGTGATCGTGACCTCGGACAACCCCCGTTCTGAGGATCCCGAGGCGATCATCGAGGAGATCCTGGCGGGCGCCGGCGGCGACGTCGACCACGAGGCCGACCGGCGGGAGGCGATCAGGCACGCGATCGCCGGTGCCGATCCGGGGGACGCGCTGGTGATCGCCGGTAAGGGTCACGAGCAGGGCCAGGAGTTCGAGGCGGGACGAAAGATCCCATTCGACGACGTCACCGTTGCTCGTGAGGTTCTGCGCGGCGACCACGCGGATCGCTCGTAACTTCCTCACATAAGAACTTCCTCACATGGAATCAATTAAGACTAGGGGGTGCCCTGGTGCGAACGCCACCTCGGCATTGCTACGGTAACTACGGACTTAGGGGCGCACCCAACGTTGCACCAGGGGCGATGCAAAATGAACGTATTTTGTACCCGGGGCCAGTAAACGAAGAAGTTGCTAAGTTAGGCTGGTCCTGATTCAGAAGCCCGGGCCGATGGCCGCCATGGCTCGCGAGTAACACGTTTCTGAATGAAAACTATCGTCGCAGGCTGGGCGATGGTCTGTGTGCGTCAAACCCAAGTGAGAGTCAAGCCACGCCTGGGAAGGGCTTACAGAGTGCTGCCAATAGCAGACGCAATTAAGCATCGGAATGACTGAGAAAGCGCCACAAAGGCAGCTTCGATGGAACCGACCTCTTGCGTCGCGCCGCCTCCAGCGCCACGAAAGCTTGGCCCACGATTCCGCCAGGGCATCGATTGCCCACGGCGATATATCACTCATCTGGGAGGCAGGCCGCGGCGCCGACCGAGCAGGTAAGGCGACGGGCTATCCGGTTCGCCTGAGACGGAACGCGTTCTTCAAGCGAGCGCTGATACTCGTTGATGTCCTGGGGGCGTGCGCGGCGCTGGCGTTCGCCGTGCTGGTCGTCGGGCAGGGGTCCGTGCACATGCGACTCGCCGCGATTCTGGTCGCGCCCTTCGTTGTTCTCGCCAGCAAGGTGATCGGTCTGTACGACCGAGATGAGGACGTCGTTCATAAGACGACGATCGAGGAAGCGCCGTCGATTCTGCACCTGGCGGTGCTCTACGCCCTGACGGTCTGGCTCCTGGAGGCGGTGCTGTTCCACGGCTGGCTCACGCGTCCCGAGGTCTTCGCGCTTGCCGTGGCCACGTTTGGGTTGATCACCGTGGGACGCGCGGTTGCCCGCACGATCGCGCTTGCGATGACGCCTGCCGAGCGTTGCGTCATCATTGGCGACGCGACGGATGCCGCCCGGATCGCCACTAAGTTCGCTCAATCACGCTCGGTGAACGCCACCGTGGTCGGCCGAGTCGCGCTCTGGAGCGAGGAGAGAAACGGGAACTCTCCGAGCGTCGCGGCCGGCTTGGGCGACATCGAAGTGCTACCGCAGATCCTCACCCAACACGAAATCGAGCGGGTGATAATCGCACCCGGGGCCGGCGACGAGGAGAAGATGCTGGACGTCATTCGTCTGGTCAAGGCACTCAATATGAGCGTGAGTGTTCTTCCGCGCCTGCTGGAAGTCGTGGGGTCATCCTCGAGGTTTGACGAGATTGACGGGATCTGGCTGCTTGGCGTCCGGCAGTTCGGCCTCTCGCGCTCGTCCCTCTGCCTGAAGCGAACGATGGACATCGCCGGTTCGGTAATCGGACTCGTCGTCCTAGCCCCGCTGATGGTGATGCTGGCGATGGCGATCAAGCTCGACAGCCGCGGCCCGGTGCTGTTTCGCCAATCGCGCATCGGGCGCCGGGGCCAGCGCTTCTGGATGCTCAAGTTCCGCTCGATGGCCGACGGCGCCGATCAGATCAAGGACACGTTCCGCGCGCTCAACGAGGCCGAGGGCGGCCTGTTCAAGATCAGCAAGGATCCACGCGTCACACGCGTGGGTCGTTTCCTGCGCCGGACGTCGCTTGACGAGCTGCCTCAGCTGCTGAGCGTTCTCACTGGCGATATGAGCCTCGTCGGCCCGCGTCCCCTCGTCGAAGACGAGGACGCGCTGATCGAGGGTTGGAGGCGCCGGCGGCTGGCGGTAAGGCCTGGGATGACCGGCCAGTGGCAGATCTTCGGCTCCTCACGGATCCCGATGCAGGAGATGGTGAAGATCGACTACATGTATGGGGCGAACTGGTCGCTCTGGCTTGACCTGAAGATCCTGCTCAGAACGATCCCCTACGTGCTGAGTCGCCGCGGACTCTGATCCGCCGGCAGCCCGGCCTGCGCAATCGAGGCGGCCGATCGACGCGGGCGACGGTGAGGCGGGGAAGGCACTCGGACGCAGTCGTGCGCCATCGGCCTATACGCCAGTCGCCTGCGCTCGCGCAGCCGGGAACCGAGCTCGGTCGCCGTTATCACGGCGGCTGGGACGCCAACCAGCCAGAAGACCAAGATATCGCCAAGCATCTTGCGCGCGTTTCCCATTTCGAGAGTCGGCAGTACATACCGTTCGTCGGAATGCACCGGACAAAACTTGAATCGGCTCGTTCTGGAGCAACGTTTGTCCAGGGCTCGCCCGTGGTGCTGGGCATCCACCCCGCCTGGTGCCGCCGGTGTTGTGGGGCCGTGCCTGGGGCGCCAGCGACGCGAGCACGGCGGGGCGGACACCCACACCACGGTCAGTGCTCAGACCCCGCACCGGCTCAGGATGTAGGGGATCGTCCGCAGCAGGATTACAGATCTAGCCACATCGACCAGATGCGATCATTAGTTCGGCGATCGTCGTCGGCGGCCATAGCAGCGCTTGAGCCCGATGCCGGCGAGGCCGGCGGAGCTCTGACCGCGGCGGCGTGATCGGGCCGCGACCACTCACGTCCTAGGATGCTCGTCGACGTGTGGTTAGGCCGAGCTAGCGGCGGGTTGGAGTGAGATCGACGCCG
>CALAQT010000113.1 GCA_937888775.1 uncultured Actinomycetes bacterium
CGACGCTCTTCCGATCTGAGGGGCCGGCGCCGGTGCGCCGGCTCGGCGCCGGCGCTCTGGGGCACGTGCGCCACCGTCGGATCCTGTCGGCCGGAGCACTCGAGAGCTACGCCGACTGCCCGGTGAGATGGCTGGTCGAGCGCGAGCTGCAACCGACACGCTTTGAGCCCGAGCCCGAGCCGATCACCCGCGGCAACCTGATGCATGAGGTGCTGGAGAAGCTGCTGCGCCGCCTGCAGGCCGCGGTCAGCGAGGCGTCGTTGCCCCAGGCGCTGGCGATCCTCGACGAGCTCCTGGACGAGCTGGCGCACAGCCCCGAGCGGCAGCTCGCCCGTGGGCGCCCCGAGGCGATCCGGGCCGCCGCGCTGCGGGCGGTGCAAGCCGACCTGATCCGCTATCTCGGCCAGGAGGCGCGCGACGGCAATGAATGGAGGCCGGACGGACTGGAGCTGCGCTTCGGATTCTCCGACGATGAGCCCTCGCTGCCTGCGCTGGCGCTCGGCGACGGCCCGGATCCGGTCCTCGTCAGAGGCATGATCGACCGCGTTGACGTCGGGCCCGGTGGCGAGGCGATCGTCCGTGACTACAAGAGCGGGGGCGCCCGGCAGGAGCACGCGGCGGCGCGCTGGGGTCCGGACCGACGCCTCCAGGTGGCGCTCTACATGCTCGTCCTGCGCGAGCTCTCCGACCTGACGCCGGTGGCCGGCTTCTACCAGCCGCTGCGCGGCGAGAGCATCCGGCCCCGCGGGATCTACGTCAAGGGAACGCCGGTCGGCGCCAGCGTCTACGCCAACGACGCCCGTGACCCGGCGGCGCTGCACGCCGAGCTCGAAGGAGCCGCCCAGCGTGCTGTCAAGCTGGCGCACCGGCTGCACGCCGGCGAGCTCATCCCGTGCCCGCAGACGTGCTCACGGGACGGCTGCGCCTACCCGGGGATCTGTCGCAGCCAATGAGCCCGACCGCCGAGCAGACGCGCAGCTGGACCCCCGAGCAGACGCGCGCGATCGAGCGGCGAAGCGGCGATCTGCTGCTCGACGCCGGGGCCGGCAGCGGCAAGACCTCGGTGCTCGTCGAGCGCTTCGTCGCCGCCGTGCGCGAGGACGGGATCGCCGTCGCCGCGATTCTGACGATCACGTTCACCGAGAAAGCCGCCGCTGAGCTGCGTGACCGGATCCGCTCGCGGCTGCGAGAGCTGGGTGAGGCCGAGGCGGCCCGCGCGACCGAGGGTGCGTTCATCTCGACGATCCACGGCTTCTGCGCCCGGGTGCTGCGCGCCCACGCCCTGGCCGCCGGGATCGACCCCCACTTCACCGTGCTGGACCGCGGCGATTCAGAGCCGCTGGCCGACCTCGCCTTCGACGACGCGCTCGACGAGCTGGCCAAGAGCAGCGAGCAGGCAGTCGATCTGATCGCCGCCTACGGCCCCGGCCCCCTGCGCTCGGCGATCCTGGGAACCTACGCGCAGCTGCGCTCCGGCGGTCAATCCGCGCCGCGCCTGCCGGCCTGTCCGCAGCCGCCGGGCCGTGGCGCCGCTGCCCGAACGCTTGAGCAGGCCGCCGATGCGGCGGCGGCGGAGCTGGGCGCGCCGGCCAACCCCTCGGCGCGGGTGCAGGAGGCGCTCGCGCGAGCGCAGCGCTGCCGCGAGCTGATCGCCACGCCTGACCTGTGGCCCGGAGAGCTTGAGTCCGTACGGCTGCCGGGCGGTAACGGCGCGGCCCTGTCGAGCGACGTTTGCCTGGCCTACGCCGAGGCCCTGGCCAGCTTTCGCGCGCTGTGCGCGGCGCGCGCGGCCGGGCCCGTGCGCGATCTGCTTGATCGGCTGCTGGCCGGCTTCGCCACCCGCTACGCGCAGCACAAGCGCGACCGCTCCGGGATCGACTTCGAGGACCTGGAGCTGGTCACCCGTGACCTGCTGCTGTCCTCGTCTGAGATACGCGAGCGCTATCGCGCCCGGTTTGCCCGGATCATGGTCGACGAGCTGCAGGACACCAACCCGGTCCAGCTGGAGCTGATCGAGGCGATCGCCGACCAGAACCTGTTCACGGTCGGCGATGCTCAGCAGGCGATCTACGGCTTCCGTCACGCCGACGTGGAGTTGTTCGAGGCTCGCGGCGAGCGCCTCGCAGCGGCCGGAGCGCGTGAGACGCTGCAGACCAACTTCCGCTCGCGGCCGGAGATCCTGATGGTGTTAAACCGGGCCTTCGCGGGCGAGCTGGGCGACCGCTTCAAAGCGCTGGTGCCGGGTCGCCTTGACGACGTCGATCTGGGCGGCCCCGCCGACGCTGATCGGGGGCGCCGCGCCGACGCTGACCCCGCCCCGCGGGTCGAGCTGCTGGTGGTCGACAAGGGCGCGGAGTGGACGCCCGACGGCCTGGGGTCCCCGTGGCGCCTGGCCGAGGCCAGAGCGCTCGCCCAGCGCGTCGGCGAGCTGATCGACGCCGGCTCGAAGCCGCGTGAGATCGTGATCCTGATCCGTGCCACGACCGACATGCGCGCCTACGAGCGCGCGCTGGAGCGGCGCGGGATCCCGACCTACGTGATCGGTGGGCGGGGCTATTGGTCACACCCGCAGGTCGTCGACCTGGTCGGCTATCTGCGTGCGCTGGCCAACCCGCGGGAGGAGGAGGCGCTCTACACCGTGCTCGCCTCGCCGCTGGTGGGGGTCTCGCTCGACGCGCTGGTGATCCTCGGCGCCGGCGCGCGCGCATCGGCTCGCGATCCGTGGTGGGTGGTGCGCGAGCCACGTGATCAGCTCGCAGACCTCGATCGCGCCGATCGGGGCAAGCTGGACCGGTTCGCCGCATGGTTTGCCGACGAGCGCCTGGACGCCCCCCGCACGAGCATCGAGGAGCTGATCGATCGCGCGCTGACGCGCACGGGGTACGACCTCGCGATGCTGGCAATGCCCGGAGGCGAGCGCCGGCTGGCCAATGTCCGCAAGCTGATGCGCCTGGGCCGTGACCACGAGACCTCCCACGGCCGTGACCTGCGCGGATTCGTGGAGCTGATCCGCGACCGGGAGGCCGGAGGATCGCCGGATTCACGGGAGAGCGAGGCGCCGGTGGAGGGGGAGGGGCTCGACGCCGTGCGCCTGATGACGATCCACCGGGCCAAGGGACTGGAGTTCGAGATCGTGTGCGTCGCGGACCTCGGTCGCTCACCGTGGCGGCCCAGTGAGCTGCTGCGCGTCTCCGCCGACGGACGCCTCGGGCTCCGTCTGGCCCGCCCGGGCACCGGCGGGCGCGAGCCGGCGCTCGATTACAAGCAGATCGGCGACGAGCAGTTCTGCGCGCAGGAGAGCGAGGAACGGCGGCTGTTCTACGTCGCGATGACCCGCGCCAAGGAGCGGCTGATCATCAGCGGGGCCGCCAAGCTCGACGGCTGGACCGAGGGCGGCGCCGTCGGCGGCGGCGCAATCGCCTGGATCGCGCCTGCGTTCGTCCCGGAGCTCGCCGACGCCGTGCGGGCGGGAACCGGCACAACCGAGACCGGGGTCGCCTTCAAGTTCGTGCGCCCCGAGGACGAGCCGGCGGACGGACCCGAGCCTGAGAGGAGCACGCGTTCACCTTGGGATGAAACGCTGAATGATTCCTGCAAATCGCCCAATGAACCGGCGCTCGTGGCCCCGGTGCCGCCCGCCCTGGCGCCTGAACCGGCGGCGGCTCCGCCTCTCGAACCCGCGCTTGCGCCACCGGTCACGAGCGTCAGCTACTCGTCGCTGGGCGAATACGCCCGGTGCGGATACCGCTTTTACGCCCAGCGGGTGCTGGGCCTGCCCGAGCTTTCCGACGAGCGCGGTGTCCCCATGCGCTCGGGCGACGCTACTGCCGTCGAGCGCAGCGGCGCCGTGGGCGACGGCGACGGATCTGCCGGGCGCGGCGGCGCCGAGCGGGGCGTGCTGGTCCATTCGCTGCTCGAGCGCCTTGACTTTCGCCGTCCGCTCACACCGCGGCCGGAGGCGATCGTCGCCGCAGCGCAGCGCGCCGGGCTGGCGCCGCCGAGCGCGCAGGAGGCTGACGCACTGACCGCGCTTGTGGCGGGCTTTGCCGGCAGTGATCTGTGCGCCCGGCTCGGCCGGGCAACCGACGCCTCACGCGAGCAGCGCTTTGCGTTCCCGCTCGGCGGCGGCGTGCTCGTCACCGGCGCGGTGGACGTCCTGGTGCGGGAGCCCGGTGACCGGGCGCTGGTCGTCGACTACAAGAGCGATCGCCTGCACGGCGCCGATCCGGCCGATGTCGTCGAATCCGCCTACGCGACTCAGCAGCTCGTCTACGCGATGGCGCTGCTGCGCTCCGGGGTGCAGGCGGTGGAGATCGCCCACTGCTTCCTGGAACGGCCTGACTCGCCGGTCATGGCCGCCTTCTCCCAGTCGGATCTGCCCGTGCTTGCGCAACGGCTGGCGGCGCTCACCAGCGGCGTGCTCGAGCGCCGGTTCGCGGTCGCCGACGCCCCTCACCGCGCGCTGTGCCGGGGTTGTCCGGCCAAGGGCGGCCTCTGCTCGTGGCCGGTTCAGATGACCCACCGGGAGGCCCCGGACCGGCTGTTCTGAGTAGGACGCTGAGCGCATCAGTGCTTGAACTCGACGTCGACCTGCTGCTGCTCGGAGCGCTCTTCGACCTTGGCCAGGGCGCGCAGGGTCTCCTGATCGGCGGGGGCATCGGGAGGACCGAACAGGCTCCGTGGCCACAGCTTCCGTTTGAGCACGACGTTGATCTCGGCGGCGTACAGCGTCATCTGGGCCCCGAGGTGCAGCCACACCAGCAGCGCGATCACGAACCCGAACTCGGCATATGCCCCGTGCTGGCCCTTCATCACATGGCCGATGTAGGCACCGCCGAGCGCCTGCAGGATGGTCCACAAGACCCCGGCCACAACGACGCCGACACGTAGATCACGGCTCGGGACGCCGGGAGTCATCAGCCGGAACATCGCAAAGTACAGCGCGAAGTTCAGCGCCAGCGAGACCACTACTCCGACCACCGCGACCACCACGCTGTGGCCCAGACCACCGCTCACCAGTCCCGAGGCCAGCGTGGCGACGACGAACAGCACTCCCAGCGAAACCAGCAGCGCGAGGCCGCGGAGGCGCGCCTTGAGGAAGTTCGGCCGGTCCTTGTACGGCACCGCCCAGACGCGGTCAAAGGCATTCTGGGCCGCGTTGGTCACCCCGAGCCCGGCGTACAGCGAGGTGGCAATTCCGATCACCAGCGCGATCGCGCTTCCGTGCAGCGTGCCTACGTTCAGCTTCTGCCCGACGATCGGGAACTGCCCCAGCACAGACTGCTGAACCGAGTGCTGCGCGCTGGGGTCCCCCTGCAGGACGTAGCCGAGCACCGTAAGGAAGACCAGCAACAGCGGGAACAACGAGAAGAACGCGTAGTAGGCGACCAGCGCCGCGAGGTTGCCGCCCTGGTCGTCGCCCATCTTCTTGATCACGGCGACCGGGATCGCCAGCCAGCGGCGCTGCTGCTGATAGCGATCAAATCGGCGGATCGGACGCAAGAAGTCCACAGCAGACTCCTACCCCGCCGAGCAGATCGACACTCACGCCTCAGACGGCGGTAGCGACCTCGGGGTCGATCGACGCCCGCATCGAATCCGATTCGCGCCGCGCCAGCAGCACCGTGGCCCCCTGGGCGGGGCTGAAGGTGATGCTCCGCCGCGCCGTGCGCTCCGGCCGCTGGTCGGCCGGGCTCAGCGCGTAACGCTCCAGCACCACCCGCATCACGATCTTCATCTCCACCAGCGCGAAGCTGGCGCCCAGGCAGCGGCGCCGGCCGCCCCCGAACGGGATCCAGGTGTAGGTCCCGGGAGTTCGGCCGACGAACCGATCGGGACGGAACGCGAACGGCTCGGGGTAGAGCTGTGGGTCGTAATGCATCAGGAACGCGCTGGCCAGCAGCGCGACGCCGGCGGGATAAGTGAAGTCGCCGATCTTCACCGGCTGCTTGGTCAGGCGCGGCTCGGCGTTGGGAAGCACGGGCTTCATGCGCAGGGTCTCGTTGATCGTCGCGGTGAGATAGGTGTCCTCGTCGCCGGCGTCGAGTTCGGTGACCAGGCGCTCGGTCACCTGCGGCGAGCGTGCCAGGCGTTCAAACGCCCAGGCGAGCTGGGAGGCGGTCGTCTCGTGGCCCGCCACCAGCGCGGTCATCAACTCGTCGCGCAGCTCCTGGGCGGACATTGCCGAGCCGTCGCTGTCATGGCGCGCGCTCAGCAGCATCGAGAGAACGTCGTTGCCTTCGCTGAGGCGCGCGTCGGCCCGCCGCTCGGCGATCAGCTCAAAGATCAGCTGGTCGGCGCGTTGCTGGGATGCGTGAAAGCGCCGCAGCGCCGGAATCAACCTCCGCAGCCTGTGGGCCACCGGGAGCACCGAGAGTGGACTCTCGCCGAACACCAGCACCTCAGTCAGCAGGTCGCGCAGCTGGTCCAGGCGCGGACCCTGCTCCAGCCCGAAGACGGCGCGCAGGACGATTTCCAGCGTCAGCCGCTGCAGCCGGGGGTGCAGCGCGACCGGCTCGCCGCACGGCCAGGTGTCGATCTCCCGTATTGCGATCTCGGTCATCAGGCCGGTCAACCCCTGCATCCGTGAGCCCTGGAACGCCGGCAGCATCAGCTTTCGCTGCTCCAGATGGGCGTCCTCGTCGAGCAGGATGACCGAGTTGCGCCCGACGAGCGGCTCCAGCACCCGCGCGCCCTCGCCGGGGTGCACGGCGTCGGGCGGCGCGGTGAACAGCTGCCTGATCTCCTCAGGATCGGACAAGATCACGAACGGGGGCTGGAACGGCAACTGCACGGTGATCCGTGTCCCGTACCGCTCGCGGAGCCGGAATAGCGAGGCCGTCGGTCGCTTCCACGTCGCCAGCAACTGCAACGCGGCCGGGACGCCCGGCCCCGATGGTAGCGCCTGTCTTAGATCCCGTCTGCGCACCGTGCTCCCCTCGATCGGCGGAAGTTCGCTGAAGCGTGATTGTCACACCCGGCGCGCCCCGAGCGCCGAGCGCCGGTCGGGCGCCCGGATCTTGGTGTCTGCGCCAGGCGCCCCGAGCGCCGGGCGCTGGTCAGGCGCCGAGCGTTTGCTGGCCGCTCTCCAGCGCCAGCAGCATCCGCTTGCGCTCCAGGCCGCCCGTGTAACCGCCCAGACCGCCGTCGCTGTGCAGCACGCGATGGCAGGGGACGACGATCGGCAGCGGGTTGGCGCCCAGCGCGTTGCCCGCCGCGCGCGATCCGCGCGGGCTGCCCGCCTCGATCGCCACCTGCTTGTACGTCGAGACCGAGCCGTAGGGAATGCGCACCGCAGCGTCCAGCACGCGGCGGCCGAAGCCTGACACCAGGCGCCAATCGAGCGCCATGGCAAACGTGCTGCGCCGTCCGCCGAAGTACTCCTCGAGTTCGCGGCGGGGCCCGTCGAGCTTGCGGGGCGCGACGAGCACGCGCGGGGACACGCGCTCGGCGACCTGCTGCAGGATCGTGTCCTCCTCCTCGCTGTCCAGATACGCCAGGCGGACCAGGCCCTGCGGCGTGGCGGCCAGCAGCAGCGGGCCGACGGGCGTGTCGAGGGTGGCGTAGGCGACGTCGAGCACGCCTGCCGCTGCGGCCGCGGCCGAGATGTCGGGGAGCGGGGAATCATCGCTGGTCGCCGTCCGGCGCAGGTCGGCCTCGAGGGCGTGCTGGTCATTCATGGTCGGTACTCCGTTCGCAGTCGTTTGAGGCCCTCGTGGACGTTGCGCCGCGCTGCCTCCTCGCTGGTCTCCATCACCTTGGAGATCTCCGCGTAGGCGGCGTCGGCGAGGAAGCGCAGCGCGACCGCGGTGCGCTGCTTGTCCGGCAGGTCCCGGACCAGCTGCCACAGCTCGCCGTCGGCGTGAAGCATCACGGCGCTCGCCCCCGAGTCCGGCGGAGCCGAGCCGGGGCGTGCGGCGGGGAATGAGGATGGGTGCGCCGTCGCCGAGCCCTCTGACTCCATGTCCTGCGCTGCGCCCGCCGGCACCGCCCGGCGTCCGCGAGCGCGGACGTGATCGATCGCCTTGTGGTGGGCGATCGTGAGGATCCAGCCGCGCAGGTTGGACGCCTCCCGCAAACCCGCGTAGGCGCGCAGCGCCGCCAGCCAGGTCTCCTGATAGCAGTCGTCGGCGTCGTCGCGCCCCACGGTGGCGATCAGGAAGCGGTGCACGTCACGGCCGTGGGTATCGAGCAACATCTGAAACGGGGGAAGTCGCACTGGGGATGAAACGCGGGGGCGGGGCATACCGTGAGGTCCTTCAGTGATTGTGGGCTCTCCGCGGGTGCAATAGGCTGGCGGTCAATGGAACAGCGCACGCTCGGCACCCAGGGTCTGACCGTCTCGGCGCAGGGGTTGGGCTGCATGGGCATGTCCGAGTTCTACGGCAGTGCCGACGAGGGTGAGGCGGTGGCCACGATCCACCGCGCGCTCGACCTGGGGATCACGCTGCTCGACACCTCCGACACCTACGGACCTCAGACCAACGAGCAGCTCGTCGGCCGGGCGATCGAGGAGCGCCGCGACGAGGTCGTGCTGGCGACGAAGTTCGGGATCCTGCGCGACCCCAACGATCCGAGCGTCCGCGGCGTCAACGGCCGCCCGGAGTACGTACTCCATGCCTGCGACGCCTCGCTGCGGCGCCTGGCCGTCGAGCACATCGACCTCTACTACCAGCACCGCGTCGACCCCGACGTTCCGATCGAGGAGACGGTGGGCGCGATGGCCGAGCTGATCGACGCGGGCAAGGTCAGGTTCCTGGGACTGTCGGAGGCGGCCCCCGAAACCATCCGCCGCGCCCATGCCGTGCACCCGATCAGCGCCCTACAGACCGAGTATTCGCTCTGGAGCCGCGACATCGAGGAGGAGGTGCTGCCCACGATCCGTGAGCTCGGCATCGGGCTGGTCGCCTACAGCCCGCTCGGTCGCGGCTTTCTCACCGGACGGTTCAAGCGCCCCGAGGATCTCGGCGAAGGCGACTTCCGCCGCCACAGCCCGCGCTTCCAGGGCGCCAACTTCGAGCGCAACCTGGAGCTGGTCCAGCGCGTCGGCGAGCTGGCGCGTGAGCACGACTGCACGCCCGGCCAGCTGGCGCTGGCGTGGGTCATGCACCGGGGAAAGGACGTGGTCCCGATCCCGGGCACCAAGCGCCGAACCTATCTGGAGGAGAACGTCACGGCAACCGAGCTGACGCTCAGCGCCGAGGACCTTCAGCGGCTCGACGAGCTGGCGCCGGTGGGCGTCGCCGCCGGCGACCGCTACGCGGACATGTCGTCCATCAACCGCTGACGGTCGCACCCGCTGGGGACGACGCCAGTCAGCCGCAGGGGCCCTTGGGATAGAAGCGTCGGATAGCGACGCAGATCCACGAACAGCCCCCGATGATGGTGGTCGGCATCGAGGCAATACTGCGATCAAGGCTTGCCTGGATCGCCGGTGGGGTATACAAACCCGCCTATGGCTCGTGCAATCTGGACTGGGGCGATCAGCTTCGGGCTCGTAAACGTGCCCGTCAAGCTCTACAGCGCCACTTCGCCCAAGACGGTCCGCTTCCATCAGCTCTCGAGCAAGACCGGCGCGCGGATCAAGCAGAAGCGGGTCGATCCCTCCACCGGTGACGAGGTCGCCTTCGAGGACATCGTCAAGGGCTATGAGCTGAGTCCCGATCGCTACGTGCTGATCGAGCCGGAGGAGCTCGAGGCGCTCGATCCCAAGGCGACCAAGACGATCGATATCGAGGAGTTCGTCGACCTTGTCGAGATCGACCCGATCTTCTACGACCACTCCTATTACCTCGCCCCGACCGCCGGCGGCGCCAAGGCCTACGCGCTTCTGCTGGAGGCGATGCGCGAGGCGGGCAAGGTCGGGATCGGGCGCGTGGTGCTGCGCAGCAAGCAGCAGTTGTGCGCGCTTCGGCCCGCCGGCGACGTGATGACGATGGCGACGATGCTGTTCGGCGACGAGGTCGTCGCGCCGGACCGGATCGACGAGCTCGACGCGGTCGGCGAGGCGCAGGCCACGCAGCGTGAGCTGAAGATGGCCCAGCAGCTGATCGAATCGCTGTCAGGCGAATTCGATCCGACCAAATACCGAGACGAGTATCGCGAGCGCGTGATCGACCTGATCGAGCGCAAGGCGGCCGGCGAGGAGATCGCCGTCCAGCCCCAGGCCGAGGAGTCCTCGGCGGCTCCGGATCTGATGGCTGCGCTGGAAGCCAGCCTGGCGGCCGTTCGCGACGAGGAGCCCGAGCCCGCCGCCAAGCCCAAGCCTCGCAAGCGCGCGGCAGGTGGTTCCGGCAAGGCGGCCGGCGGATCGGCCAAGCGCGCGCCAGGCCCCTCCACCAAGGCCAACGGCTCGACCGGCGGCAAAGGCAAGGCCAGCAACGGCTCGTCGGCCGCCAAGCCGGCCCGCTCCAGGACCAAGGCCACGAGCTAGCCGGGCGTCTCGTCGGTGTCAGTGCATGCCGGTCATCGTGGTCGACGGCGGGGCGATCGGTACGCCGCCGTTTGACGAGCTGCCCTGGCTCGAGGGACCGACGAGGACGACGCAGAGGGTCCCGAGCCGCAGGCCGAAACGCTCAGTGCCGCGGTGACCAGTGCCAGGGCTGGAATTGGGACCGGGAAGCGCTTCACCCCAGATACTCTTACCACGGCGATGGCCTCGGCAAGCGCTGGTAAGATTTCCGGCGTCGTCCCGCCGTGCCTTGATCCCCGCCGAAGGGCACCACATCCATGATCCGGTCTGCCGCGCCAGGGGCCATCGGCCTCTACGACCCCGCAAACGAGCACGATGCCTGCGGCGTCGCGATGGTCGCCAAGCTGTGGGGCGAAGCGACCCACGCGGTGGTCGAGAAGGCGCTTGATGCGCTGGAGAACCTGGAGCATCGCGGCGCCGAGGGCGCTGACCCCAACACCGGCGACGGCGCCGGGATCCTGCTCCAGATCCCGGATGCGTTCATTCGCGGGGTGGCGGCCGGCGTTGACCTGCCGCCGCCGGGGCGTTACGGGGTCGGGGTCTGCTACCTGCCCAGCGACCCCGAACGCCGCAATGCGCTTGAGCAGCTGATCAGCGAGACGATCACCGATGAGGGCCAGCGCGCGATCTGGTGGCGCGACGTGCCCGTCGACGAGCGCTACGTGGGGGAGACCGCCAGGCTGTCGGCCCCGGTGATCCGCCAGGTGATCGTGGCCGCGTCCGACGAGCTCGACGATCCCGACGCCTTTGAGCGCAAGCTGTACGTGATCCGCCGGCGGCTCGAGCACGCGGGCGGCAATGAGCTGCACATGCCGAGCTTCTCGAGCCGCACGATGGTCTACAAGGGGATGCTCACCGCGCCGCAGCTGCCGCGTTACTTCACCGACCTGCGCGATCCGCGGCTGGCCTCGCGCCTGGCACTCGTCCACTCGCGCTTCTCCACCAACACCTTCCCGAGCTGGGAGCTGGCCCACCCCTACCGGATGATCGCCCACAACGGCGAGGTCAACACGCTGCGCGGCAACGTCAACTGGATGCGCGCGCGTGAGTCCCAGCTGGCGTCCGAGCTGTTCGGCGAGGACCTCCAGAAGGTCGTCCCGGTCGTCCGCCAGGGCGGCTCTGACTCGGCGATCTTCGACAACGTGCTGGAGCTGCTGGTCCTCAGCGGCCGCTCGATCCCGCACGCGATCATGATGATGATCCCCGAGGCCTACAGGACGCGCAAGGACCTGGATCCCGACGTCAAGGGCTTCTACGACTTCCACTCCTGCCTGATGGAGCCGTGGGACGGTCCCGCCGCGGTGGTGTTCACCGACGGGCGGCTCGCCGGCGCTGTGCTCGACCGCAACGGGCTGCGCCCCGGGCGCTGGATCCAGGACACCGAGGGCTATGTGGTGCTGGCCTCCGAGACCGGCGTGACCACCGTCGCGCCCGAGCACGTCTTTCGCAAGGGCCGTCTGGCGCCCGGCAAGTTGTTCCTGGTCAATCTGGAGGAGGGGCGGATCGTCGAGGACGAGGAGGTCAAACGCGGCGTCGCCCGCCGCAAGCCCTACGGCGAGTGGTACGAGCGCTCGGTGGTCCACATCGACGACCTGCCCGACCGTGAGCCGCGCACGCCGCGGGTGGAGCCGCTGCGCTCCAAGCAGCTCGCCTTCGGCTACTCGCTGGAGGACCTGCGGATGATCATCGCGCCGATGGCCGCCAACGGCGAGGAGCCGACCGCCAGCATGGGCAACGACGCCGCCCTGGCCGTGCTCTCAGAGCGCCAGCCGCCGCTGTTTGCCTACTTCAAGCAGCTGTTTGCCCAGGTCACCAATCCGCCGATCGATCCGATCCGCGAGAACGTGGTGATGAGCCTGCAGGCCGGCGTCGGCGCCGAGTTCAACCTGCTCGCCGAATCCCCCGACCAGGCCCACCAGCTGGTAATGGACCAGCCGATCCTGCGCAACCAGGAGCTCGAGAAGCTGCGCCAGGTCTCCCACGAGATCTTCGACGCCGCCACGCTGGACATCACCTGGCCGATCGAACAGGGCCAGGCCGGCATGGAGACGCGGCTGCAGGCGCTGTGCGAGGAGGCGGCGCGCTACGTCGACAACGGCGCCAACATCCTGATCCTGTCAGACCGCAACCTCGGGCCCGAGCGGGTGGCGATGCCCTCGCTGCTGGCCGTGGCGGCGGTTCACCATCATCTGGTGCGCGCGGGCACCCGGCTGCGGACCGGTCTGGTGATCGAGTCCGGCGAGCCGCGCGACATCCATCACATGGCCACGCTGATCGGCTACGGCGCCTCGGCGATCAACCCGTACCTGATGTTCGAGTCGCTCGACGAGCTGGCCGAGCGCTCCGTGCTGCCGGTCGACCTCGAGCCCGAGGAGGCCGAGAAGCGGATCGTCAAGGCGATCGGCAAGGGCCTGCTCAAGACGATCTCCAAGATGGGGATCTCGACGATCCAGTCCTACTGCGGCGCGCAGATCTTCGAGGCGGTCGGGCTGGAGCGCGACCTGATCGACAAGCACTTCACCGGCACCGCGTCGCGGATCGGCGGCGTCGGGCTGGAGGTGCTGTGCACCGAGGCGCTGGAGCGCCACTTCCGGGCCTACCCCAAGACGGGCCGCGATCTGCTGCCGGTCGGCGGCGTTCTGCAATGGCGCCGCGACGGCGAGCTGCACATGTGGAATCCCGACACGATCGCCAAGCTCCAGCACGCGGT
>CALAQT010000114.1 GCA_937888775.1 uncultured Actinomycetes bacterium
CCAGGAAGGTCATCGCGCGGCCGTGGTCGGCGAGCACGCGCAGCGCCTTGTCGGTCGGGAAGTCCGACCCGTAGGACCGGCCCGACAGCTCTTCGCCCAGCGCGATCAGCGGCGCGAACTGATCGGTCTCGAACACGCTCGCCACGTCCTGCTGGATCAGGGCCAGGCGGTTGAGCCCCAGGCCGGTGTCGATGTTCTTGGCCGGCAGCGGCGTCAGCACGCCCTCCGGGTTCTGATCGAGCTCCATGAAGACCAGGTTCCAGTACTCCAGAAAGCGCTCGTTCTCGCCGCCGGGCAGGTCATCGGCCTTGCCGAACGCCAAGCCGCGATCGAGATACAGCTCCGAGCACGGGCCGCAAGGACCGGTCGGGCCGGCCTGCCAGAAGTTCTCCGACCGCGGGCACTCGACGATCCGCTCGCGCGGGACGCCGATGTCCACCCAGGCCTGGATCGCCTCCTCGTCGGGGCCGAGCCCGAGCTCGTCATCGCCGGCGAAAACGGTGATCCAGATGTCCTGGCGGCGGAATCCGAAGCCGTCCAGCGAAAGCTCCCAGGCGAAGCGCACGGCCTCGCGCTTGAAGTAGTCCCCGAACGAGAAGTTCCCGAGCATCTCGAAGAAGGTCAGATGGCGCGTGGTGGTGCCGATGATGTCGATGTCGGCGGTACGAAAGGTCTTCTGGCAGGTGGTCACGCGCGGGTGCGGCGGGCGCTCGAGCCCCTGGAAGTAGGGCTTGAGGGGATGCATCCCCGCGACCGTGAACAGCGCCGACGGATCGAGCTCGGCCGGGATCAGCGAAGCGGACGGGAGCCGCCGGTGGTCGCGGGCCTCAAAGAAGCGCAGGTAGGTCTCACGGATCTCGTCGGATGTCATGCGATGGGAGTGTAGGCGCGAGCGTCGACACGGTCAGGCGATCGGCGGACGGCCCCAGAGGCCACTCGGCCGGCTCGCGTCGGGCCGCCCCAGCACGTCAGCGCAGAAACGCGATCGACGTCCGGTAGGTCGTATACGAGCGGTAGTCACCGCGCACCCACAGCAGTCCCATCGGTCCATTGGTGTAGCCGCGCGGTACGACCGGGCGCACGTTGTCGATGCCGTCGGCCGGTACGACGGTCTCATGGTGCCAGCGGGCGCCGCCGTCGGCGGTTACCCAACGCTGGATCTCCCAACCCCCGCTCACCTGGCGCGATAGATAGACGATCGAAGGATCGGAATGGTCCAGCGTGATCCCGCCCGAGTACTCATACTCGATTGTCCCGGGGCTGATCGAGCCGCCCGCGGAGGTCATCCGGTGGCTAACCCAGCGCCGGCCGTTGAAGCGCGCGTACCAATAGACATGGTTGGCGTTGGTGGGAAAAGTCGCGTAGACGATCACCGGGCGCCGGTCCCGGCCGAAGGCAACGTCCCACACCCAGCTACCAATCCGGCTGGGCTGGGCGTTGTAGACCACCTGAGCGCGGCGGGGCAGGATCGGGCCGTGACCCATCCGCGCGATCCGCCGCCCGTTGGCGGTCCACAGCGACCCGTCACGGTAGGCGGCGTAGTAGATGCTGGTCAGGACATTGCGCGGATGACCGTTGGTGAACGCGAGCGCGATCGTGTTACTGCCGTTGCCGGCGACCTTCATATAGGGGCGCTGGCGGGGCTGGCGGATCAGCTCGTGGGAGCTGCTCCAATGTCCGCTCACCGTCCGTGTGGCGTAGTCAGCGCTCCAGTCCGCCCCGCGCCAGAACAGGTACAGCTTGTCGGCTTCGGCCGGCAGCAGCACCGGATTGGGGTAGGTGAAGCCGTCGGTCCCGTTGATCCGCTGGTGGACCTGGGCGACCCGGCTCCAGGCGGTGATGTCCTGGGGGCGAAGCGTCGTGCGGTAGTACATGTCGGTGCCGTTGTGCCCGGACCAGAACACGGTCAGCCGCTGGTCGGGCTCGACCAGGATCGAGGGCGCGCTGTGGTCGTCGTGGAAGATCTTTCCCACCACGTGCTCGCGCAGGAAGCCGAACCGTGGGTCATAGGCGCCGATCGTCACGCGCCCCCGCCAGTCAATCCAGCCGACGAACGTCTCGTCGTACTGGCCGTCGACCTGCACGGCGCGCGGGTCGCCGAACCAGCTCCAGGACCCATGCGCCCAGCTGACGATCTTCGCGTGAGCCGCAACGGCGGCGCGCACGGCGCCCGTCACCTGCGCGGGCGCGGCGGCCAGGATCCCCGCGAGCAGCACGGCGGCGAAAGCGGAGCGGCACCTCATAACGCGGGGCAGTCTATGTGGAATTCGCGAAGGCGAATTCCATGGAACGGGACGGGCTCAGAGGTTCCAACTCGGTCCTTCCGTGGGCTCCGAGCGCGGTCGCGGGTCAGAGATTCCAACTGGGGTCGGCGCCGTGGGCCGCGAGCACGCGCGCGGCACCGCCTGAGAACGGGATCGACTCGATCCTGCCCTGGCTGGGCGCGTTGAACAATCCGCCGCGGTCGACCAGCACCGAGGCTCCGTCACGGGAGATCGCGGCGCCGGTGATCGCCGGGCCGCCGGATCCCAACCGCTGCGCCCGCCCCGTGGCCAGATCGATCGTCCACGCCTGGCTGGTGTTCTCCCCCACGTACTCGGCCACCAGGTGCCCGCCGGTGGCGGCGCTGGCGATCGGTGCCAGCCCGTCCATCGCAGGCGGCACCGGCAGATGGGTCAGCTGGGCTGGATGGCTGCCGTCGGCCCTCATCAGCCAGACCTGATAGGCGGGCTCCTCCCCCGCGCGCAGCCGCTCGCGGGCGAAGGCGATGCCGCTCGGCCCCCAGCTTGGGTAGAGGCTGCGGCCATCGTGGGTCAGGCTCCGACTGCCGGCGCCGCCGGCGCCGGTGATGTGGATGTCGGCGTTCGCGTTCACAGCGGTGCTCGGCGCCGCGGCGTAGGCGATCCGGTCTGACTGGTCGGGGGCGAAGCTGGCGCCGTAAATGGTGCCCTGGGCGATCAGCTTGACCGAGTCGCTGCGGGTGTCGATCACGGCCAGGCCCGACGCCGCGTCGCTGCCCGGATCGGTGCTGGCGAGCACGACGGCCAGATAGCGCGAGTCAGGCGAGAAGGCCACCGGCCGCGCGGTAACGCGAGCGGCCGTAAAGAACCGGCGCGGGGCGCCGCCGGAGGCCCAGAACACGCTCAGCGCGGTTACGCTCGCCGCGCCCGATGAGGCCGCCACCAGCCTCCCGTCGGGCGACAGCAGGGGATTGGTGCCGTTGCCGAGATGATGGCGTCGCCCGCCGCCGGCGTCGGCCAGCCAGACCTGGGCGGACGCGATCGAGCCGCCCGTGACGTAGGCGATCCGGGCGGGGACCGAAGCCCCCGAGCCTTGTGACACGACCGCCGCGACCGCGACCGCGACCGCCACCACGGCGAGCGCCCCGAGGACGACGGCCAGCGTCCGCGTCATCCGATTAACCGGGCGTGCGCGCGATCGTGCCCCAGCCGACCACCAACTCCCCGTCCATCAGGCACGCGAGCTGACCGGGGGCGGCGCCGTCGGCCTGATCCTGCAGCTCCAGCGCCAGCGAGCGGTGCTCCCCGGCGGCGGGGCTGTCGAGCAACTGGGCGCGCAGAGGCTCGGAGTGGTAGCGCAGCTTCACGCTGTCCACGCGCGCGCCTCCGCGATGCAGACGGGCGGCCCTGATCGCGACGCGCTCGGTCGCCAGATCCGCGCGCGAGCCCACCAGCACCTGGCCGGTCCGGGCGTCCTTGTCGAGCACGTATAACGGGTCGCCCCGTCCGTCGAGCCCGAGCCCGCGGCGCTGGCCAACGGTGAAGCGGTGCTGGCCGCGGTGGCGGCCGAGCACGTTGCCGTCGCGGTCGACGAACACGCCGGGCCGGTCGTCCAGGCCGCCGTGGCGAGCGAGAAAGCGAGCGCGGTCGGTGCCGGCCAAGAAGCACAGATCCTGCGAGTCCGGCTTGGCGGCGACCGGGAGGCCGGCCTGGGCAGCGAGATCCCTGACCTGTGGCTTGGTCAACTCGCCGAGCGGGAAGCGCATCCGGGCCAGCGAGTCGGGCGCCAGCGCCGCGAGCATGTAGGTCTGGTCCTTGGCCGGATCGGCCGCCCGGCGCAGCAGCGGGCCGCGCTCGTGATCGGGCTCGGCGATCCGCGCGTAGTGGCCGGTGGCCAGCCGCTGGGCACCGAGGCGATCGGCCAGCTCGAGCATTGCGTCCAGGCGGACGTGGCCGTTGCAGCCGACGCACGGGTTAGGGGTCTCCCCCGCGGCGTAGCCGGCGATGAACGGCTCCACCACCCCTGCGCGGAAGCGCTCGCGCAGATCGATCGTGAAGTGCGGGATCCCGATTGAGTGAGCCAGCCGGCGGGCCTGGGTAACCGCCGTGGCCGAGCAGCAGCTGCGCTCGGGGTCGTTCTGAGCGTCGGCCCACAGCTCCAGCGTGACCGCCACGGTGTCGCCTCCGTCGGCGCACAGCAGCGCGGCTACGGCGCTGTCGACACCGCCGCTCATCGCAATCAGGGTGCGTCGCGCCTGGCCCGGAAGCGATGCATGCTCGCGCGCGGCGCCGCCCAGCGCACGAGCGAGGGCGTCGGCCGCCAGCTCGGCGGCGTGGAGCTTGGCCGGGCTGAGGCCGCCTAGCTCAGAGGCGATCTCTCCGGTTCCGATCAGGGCCGCCTCCAACAGCGGCCGACCCCTGATCAGCGTGACCGCGGCACTGGCGGCGGCGCTTGCCGCGCCGCACCCGTGGGCGTCAAAGCCGGCGTCGGCGACCGTGTCACGCCGCACTGCGACCGTGAAGCGGATCCGATCACAGCAGGATCCCCCGCCGGCGGTCACGGTGTAACCGCCATCAGGGTGGCGGTGCTGGCCCTGGGGCGAGGTCAGATGATGCTCGAAGGCGAGCGCGTCCATGCTCGGCGAGGATAGAGCGCCTGTGCAAGCGCTCCAGCCGTGCCGCCCTGCGGGGCGACCGGCGGACGGGATGTCCGGGCTGCTCAGCCGAGCAGCCGCAGGCCCAGCTCGCGCAGCTGTCCGGCCCCGACAGGGGCCGGGGCGCCGGTGAGCGGGTCCGCCCCGCTGGTCGACTTGGGAAACGCGATCACCTCGCGGATGTTCTCGCGGCCGGCCAGCAGCGCGACAATCCGGTCGACCCCCATCGCGATGCCGCCGTGCGGCGGGGCGCCGTAGCGCAGCGCCTCCAGCAGGAACCCGAACCGCGCCTGGGCCTCCTGCTCGTCGATCCCGATCAGCTCGAAGATGCGCTCCTGAACGTCGCGGCGATGGTTGCGGATCGAGCCACCGCCGATCTCGTTGCCGTCGAGGACGAGGTCATAGGAGCGTGAGAGCAGGCTCGCGGGATCGTCGAGGTCGCCAGTGGGCGCCGTGAAGGGATGGTGCTCGGCGTCCCAGCGCCGCTCCTCGGCGCGCCAGCTGAACATCGGAAACTCGACGATCCAGCGGATGTCGTGCGCGCCGGGCGCAATCAGCTCAAAGCGCCGCGCCAACTCCAGCCGCAGTGCGCCGAGCGCCTGATTGGCCACGGCGCCCTGGTCGGCGACGATCAGCAGCAGGTCGCCGGTCGCGCCCTGGAGTGTCTGCGTGATCGCCGCGATCTGCGGGGCGGTGAGGAACTTGGCGATCGGCGAGCGCCATCCGGGCGGCTCATCCGTGACGAACGCCCACACCAATCCCTTGGCGCCGTGCTGCTTGGCCAGCTCGGTCAGTCCGTCGAGTTCTGAGCGCGGCAGCTCGCGCGCGCCGGCGTTGATCCCGCGCACCACGCCGCCCGCGGCCAGCGCGCCGGCGAAGACCTTGAACTCGGTGTCGGCCAGCGCCCCGCCGAGGTCGCGCAACTCGATCGCGAAGCGGGTGTCGGGCCGGTCTGAGCCGAACCGGGCGACCGCCTCGGCGTGGGTCATGCGTGGCCACGGCGGGGCGGGCACGTCAAAGCCGGTGCTCTGGAAGACCGCACCCATCACCGCCTCCATCGTCTCCAGCACATCGCTCTCCTCGACGAAGCCCATCTCCAGGTCGAGCTGGGTGAACTCCGTCATGCGGTCCGCGCGCGAGTCCTCGTCGCGGAAGCAGCGCACGATCTGGAAGTAGCGCTCCAGCCCGCCGATCATCAGCAGTTGCTTGAACAGCTGGGGGGATTGCGGCAGCGCGTAGAAGGAGCCGGGCGCGATCCGGGCCGGGACCAGGAAGTCGCGGGCACCCTCCGGGGTGGAGCGGGTCAAGAACGGCGTCTCGATCTCCAGGAAGTCGTGCTCGTCGAGCACGCCACGGATCGTGGATATCACGCGGTGGCGCAGCGCGAGCGCCTCCTGCATCGGGGCGCGACGCAGATCGAGCGCGCGGTGGCGCAGACGCAGGTTCTCCTCCACCGCGATGTCCTCGTCGATCGGGAATGGCGGCGTTTCGGCGTCGGCAAGGATCTCCAGCTCTGACACGGCCAGCTCGATCTCACCGGTCGCCAGGTTGGGGTTGACGTGCTGGGGGTCACGCCGAGTGACGGTGCCCGCAGCGGTGATCACATCCTCGGAGCGCAGCGCGTGGGCGGTGGCATGGGCGCCGGCCGCGCTCTCCGGGTTGAACACCAGCTGCAGGATCCCCGAGCGGTCGCGCAAATCGATGAAGATCAGCCCACCATGATCGCGCCGTCGATGAACCCAGCCGGCCACCCGGGCGTGACTATCGGCGCGCTGCGCCGACAGCTGGCCGGCCCACGCGTCACGGAAGCCGTTGGGGACGGGCGCCCGCTTCATGCCAGCCGGCTCCCGCGCAGAATCGTCGGGATCACGCTGGCCGGCTCGACCTCCTGCTGCTCGCGGGACTCCATGTTCCTCAGGACCAACGGGGCGTCACCGTCCACGATCGCAACGTAGCGCGCGTCGAGCCGGTCCGCATGCTTGAGCTGACCCTTGAGCGAGCGACCGCTGAGCTCGAGCTGAGCGCTCAGCCCCGCACGACGGGCATCGTTGGCGAGCTTGAAGGCGGCGCGCGCGGCCCCCGGCTGGGCCAGCGCGACGAACAGGTCGACCAGCTCCGGCGCCAGCGGCAGCTCGCCCGCGGCAATCAGCATCCGCTCCACCCCGGCCGCCCAGCCCGACGCGGGCGTCGGAGCGCCGCCGAGCATCTCGATCAGACCGTCGTAACGCCCGCCGCCCCCGACGCCCGATTGCGCGCCCAGCGCGTCGGAGGTGAACTCGAACACCGTCCGCACGTAGTAGTCCAGGCCGCGCACCAGCGTCGGGTCAAGCTCGTAGCTCAGGCCGGCGTCGTCCAGTAGCTCGCGCACGCGCGCGAAGTGCTCCTCGTCCGAGGGCGCCAGGCGATCCAGAAGAGTCGGGGCGCCGCGCATGGTTTCCCGGGTGGTGCGGTCCCCGGCGTCGAAGGCGCGCATCGGGTTAAGATCGATCCGGGCGACGACCTCGGGCGAGAGGGCGTCCTGGTGGGCGCGCAGGTAGGCGGTTAGCTCGTCCCGGTACACGGCGCGCGTCTGCGGCGTGCCGAGGCTGGAAAGACGCAGCCGCGTGTCGCGAACCCCGAGTGCCTGCAGCAGCTCGGCGAGCAGCAGGATCAGCTCCGCGTCGGTCTCCGGCGTGGCGGATCCGATCGCCTCGGCCCCCACCTGCCAGAACTGGCGGTAACGCCCGCGCTGCGGCGCCTCGGCGCGAAAGAAGCTCGACAGGTACCACAGCTTCACGGGCTGGGGGAGCTTGTGCATCCCGTGCTCGAGGTAGGCCCGGCACACGGGTGCCGTGCCCTCAGGGCGCAGCGTCAGCGAGCGTCCGCCGCCGTCGTCGAACGTGTACATCTCCTTTGAGACAATGTCGGTCGCCTCGCCCACGCCGCGTGAGAACAGCTCGGTGGCCTCGAACGTCGGCGTCTCGATCCGGCGGTAGCCGGCTGCGCCCAGCAGCTTGCTGGCGCGGGATTCGAGCACCTCGCGCCGGGCTGCGTCATCGGGAAGCACGTCATACGTGCCGCGGGGCGCTTGGATCGGGCTCACCGCTGCGCGAGTGTCGTGAGTCGAAATCTCTGACTCACGACACTAACTCGCGCAGGAAGGGATTGGTCGCGCTCTCCTGTCCGAGCGTGGTGATCCCCATGTGACCGGGATAGACGGTCGTCTCAGGCGGGAAGGTGGACGTCAGCGAGCCGATCGAGGCCAGCAGCGTCGGCCAGTCCCCGCCGGGGAGATCGACGCGCCCGACCGAACCCTGGAACAGGACGTCGCCGGAGAACAGCGCATCCTCACCGCGGGCCGCGTAGGTGACATGGCCCGGGCTATGACCGGGCGTGAACACCACGTCGAAGGTCAGGCCGGCGAGCTCCAGCGTGTCGCCGCCGGCCACCGTGTGATCGGCTTCGTAGCTCTCAAACGGCCCGAACCCCGGCCAGGGGACGAAGTCCATGATGTTGGCCAGTACGTGGGTCTCGAGCTCCGGGCAGTAGACGGGCGCGCCGGTCGCCTTGGCGACCGGGGCCACGGCGCCGATGTGGTCAAAGTGCGTGTGCGTGATCAGGATCGCGGCAACGAGCTCGATTTCGAGCGACTTGAGCGCGGCGAGGATTCGCGGCGCGTCGTCGCCCGGATCCACGATCACGGCCTCGGTGGCGTCCGGGCGGCGCACGATGTAGCAGTTCTCCTGCACCGGGCCGACGGTGAACATGCGCGCGTCGATCATTTTCCGGCGTTCTGCTTGCGCTGACGGCGGTTGTAGAGATAGCGCTCCAGGTAATAGCCGCTCGGCACGTACAGACCGAACGCGAAGATGCCGAACACGATCGATGCCGCGACGTTCCCCTTCGAGGTCAGCAGCAGGAAGACGAACATCAGCGCCGCCGCAAGCCCCGCCCGCTTGAACGCGGCCTCCCAGGTCGGCGGAGTGTTCAGCCGTTGCGCCCGAGCTTGTACTTTGGACTGCTTCTTCTTCTCATCGGCGCTCAGGGGGCGGCCGGTGCGCCCGCGCGCGGAAACCGTGCCGGCGGCGGTTCCGCGGTGCTTGCTGCGGCGCTTGCGCTTGGTCTGGGCCATTGTTCTATGGAGCTTACTTGCGCGCCGCGCGTAACGGGTGGCGCGTGAGGACTTCTTCGATCGTTTGGCACCCGTCACTGGTGGCGCGTGAGAGCTTCCTCGATCGTGTCGCGGTTTCTAACCAGCAGGTCGGCCGGGAAGCCATCGAACGCCGCCGCCGGCGCCAGGCCGACGAGCTCGGCCGCCACTGCGACGGCGTGGCGGCGGATCGCCTCGACGACTGTGGCCAGTGGCGTGGCGCGATGGTCCTCGACGTTCATCGACACCTGCGCCACCCGTGGGCCCGACAGCCACAGCCCGATCGCTCGCAGTCCGGGCAGCCCCTCGCCTCCCCCTTCCCGGATCAGCGCGGCGATCGCCTTGGCCTCGCGCTCAGTGGCCGGCGCCGCTAGCTCGACGTTGAACGCCACCAGGGGCGCACGGGCGGCGACGAGCACCGCCCCGCCGGTGGGATGCAGCCGCCGAGGACCGAAATCAGGCGTGAGCTCGCCGGCGGCGATCCGCTGGGCCAGCGTCGCCGGGCCGCCGCGGCGCAGCTGTGCCCGCGTGCGGCCGTCGGCGAGGATGCCGTACAGGAACACGGGCAGCTGCAGCTGATCGCCGAGCAGGTCGGCGAGCACCAGCGCCTCGGCGCACGCGGCGCCCCGGTCGGCGTCGCTGCGGTAGACGATCGGCGCCACGTCGATCGCGCCGACGCGTGGGTGGATCCCCGTGTGCTGGTCGATCCGAACCTGGTCCAGCGCCACGGCGGCGCCGTCGGTGACCCTTCTCGCCAGCGTTCCGGGCGGCCCGGCAAGCGTGAACACGCTGCGGTGGTGGTCCGGGTCGGCGTGGACGTTGAGCAGTGGGGAGCCGAACGCAGCAGCGATCGCGTCGATGGCGTGACGGCTGCGCCCCTCGGAGACGTTGGGGACCGCCAGCAGGGTGCCGGTCACTGCCCGTCGTCGTGGTCATTTAGCACGTATCGCCCGGCCTCCAGCACGGTGCGCCCGTCGACCTGCAGCGAAGCGTCGAGCACCACCACGTCGAGATGGATCGGTACCGAGACCGTGCCGCCGATCCCGGCGCTGGCGCCAAAGGCGACGTGCACCGTGCCGAGGATCTTCTCGTCCTCCAGCACGTTGCCGATAAGGCGGGCGCGCTCGTTGGTGCCGATGCCGAGCTCGGCGAGGTTGGTGCCGAGCTCCCCGTGCACCTGGAGTCGCTTCAGGTACTCCGGGCCCAGGCCGCCGTCGGCGGCGACGATCCGGCCGCCCTGCACGGTCAACGTCGCCGGCTGCTCGGACAGGCCGAACGGGGCAAGAGAGGCGGCGACGATCCTCCCCTCCCCGCCCGCGGGCGCGATGAAGCCCTCGCCGCAGGGCAGGTTTCCAAACGCACCGGCCGCGGTCAGGTCGCCGTCGTCAGACAGGCCCGTGCGGCCACCCAGGTCAAGCCGGAAATCCGATCCGCGCGGGCACGTGAGCCGCGCCTCCTCGGCGTCGCCAAGCAGCGCCGCGACGGCCTGGGAGCGCGACGCCATCAGATCGAAGTCGATCGCCATCGCGCGCGCCAGCATGTCCTCGGTCACCCCCGGCAGCGTCGCGCCGCGGGCGCCGGCCTCAGTGGCCCGCTTGCGCGCGGTGGTATGACTGAGCGAGCGGCTCGTCGGCGCAATGAACACGTCGCAGGCACCCAGGGCAGCGGCGACCGACCGGGGCGGCTCGGTACCGTCAGTGGCCCGCTCGTCCATCACCATCAGCACGCTGTCGGCGCCGACCGCCGCAGCCTCGACGCGCAGCGCCTCGCCGATCGAGCGCGTGCCGGCGTCGACGATCACGAGCACGTCCTCGCCTTCCCGGATCGCCAGGCAGCGTGTGACTACGGCCTGCAGCGCGGCAGTCAGATCGGACATCGCGCGGATCATATGGACCGGGTGGGCCTGGGCGCCCGGCGGGTCCTGTGTCCCCCGGGGTCTCCCGCGGGGCGAGGGTTCTCCGCCGGCGCGTGTGACGATCCCGAACCGGCGCGTGTGACGATCCCGAGCCGACGCATGCCGCGATCCCGAGCCGACGCATGCCGCGATCCCGAGCCGACGCTGCGATGTCAGTGCCGCGTTCCGGAAGTCCTTTGCCGGTCTGGCGAGCGGCTAGGCGTAACTGGGCGTGCTCCCCGGCCTGGCTTGTACCGGACACGTATTCAGGCGGCCGCGGGACGGCGGTCAGGCGCGTCGAAACACAGCCAAAGCGCTACGGGATTCCGAGAACGGTGCACTAGACTGCCCGCTCCTCGCCGGAGTAGCTCAGTCGGTTAGAGCAGCGGAATCATAATCCGCGTGTCGGGGGTTCGAGTCCCTCCTCCGGCATTCAGCTAGTTCGGGCAAATCCCTGGAAATCATGCGGATGTAGATCGTAGAGACTGGGTGCATCGGTGCCCAACGATCCCCTACAGATATCAGCGGCGCTGACAGTCCTGTCCATATTCCTGTCCACATTTCACGGCTCTAAGTGTCCGATCTCGGCGGCGAGGTAGGCCTCCAGCTTCTCGCGCGCGGTGGTGCCGCGCGGAACCGGCAGATTCTTGATGTAGCGGCCGGTCGTCACCAGGTCCGCGTGCCCCAGGTACTCCTGGATCTGCTTGAGGTTGTAGCCGGCCGCCATCAAGAAGCTGGCGTAGGTGTGGCGGGCCTCGTGCAGCGTCACGCGGGCGAGCCCGGCTCGCTCCCAGGTGGCGTCCGCGCGGGCCTGCCACTTGCCCGAAAGCACTGAGCGCTTGACGATCCGCCCAGTCTCTGGACGGCCCACGCGCATCCACTCCTCACGCAGGATCTTCTTCAGCGGACCGACCATCGGGACGCGCCGCCCTTCGCCTGCGTCACTCTTCGACTTGGCGACCATGATCTCGTCGGCCTCCCAGAACACATGCGGCCACTGCGCCCGGCCGATCTCGCTGCGGCGCATGCCGGTGTAGAACGCGAGGCCCCAGCCGGCCCGGTCGCCGGTCTCGCGCGAGCGCCGGCCATCAGGTGTCTTGTAGAGCTCCCAGCGCCTGACTTTGCCGACGAGCGCGTCGCTCACGCCGAAGCGCCGTCCGAGCGCAACGGCGCTCTGGCTTGACGCCCGGATCTCAGTGACGGACTCCCAGCTCAGCGCTCCGGCACTGTCGCTCACCGGAAGCGCCTCGATCAGCTTCGCCGCCTCGTCGGCGGTCGCGACCCGCTCCCGCAGCTTCCCGTCGTTCGCCGGCATCTCGAGCTCGCGCGTCGGGTCGTTCGTGACAACCCTCAGATTCGGACGCCTGGCGTACGCGTAGATGTGCCGGATCACCGCAAGGTACGTGGCGATCCGCGAGTGCGACTTGCCGTCCCGGACGAGCTCGTCGATGATCGACTGCCAATAGGAATCGTCGAGCGCCGCGATCGGCCGCTGCCCGCACCGATGGATCAGCGCCAGCGATCGAGCAGCGGCTTTTGTGTCGCGCCCACCCGCGCCGCCGAACAGGACGCCTCGGTAGTCGGCGATCGTGGTTTCCGACAGCTGCTTGCTGCGGCCGCGGCGCCGTGCATAGGTACCGGCCTCGACCAGCGCCCACCACTCCGTCGCGACATCCCCGAAGGTCGGCCCGTCGCGCCGGCTCGTCCGCACCGACCGCTCAGCTCTAGCTTCGTGCCCGTCCCAGCTGACCGCCGAGGCGCGATCCTTGAACACGGGGCTCCATCGAGCCTTGCCATCGATCCAGCGGCGCGTGCGGTAGGACGGCTCGCATCGGCACCGCCGCGCCTCATCGTCGTAAGCCGGGCAGCTTCGACTGTGGCGGACATAGAGGCCGGTAGTGCGAGTCTTGCGGTATTCGTCAGGCATCGAGTTGCTGGGCGGTTGGCTGGACACGTCGTCGTCACACCCGAGCCGCACAGCCGATGATCCCGCGCGAACGGCCCCGTAGCAAGCTCCGCCCGCGCGGAGCGGTGCTCACGCGACGGCGCTGGCGAAGCGAGCGTGCTCGTTTACCCAGCGATCGAGCGAGCCAGGCTCGATCAGCAGTAATTGGCCGCACGGCACAACCTTCACAAACGGCTGCACGTAGCGCTCGAAGTGCGCCACGCTCATCCCCAGCGACGCGGCCGCCTCGGCCCTTGTGAGCAGGCGGCGCGGCACCGTCTCGATAGGACGATTCCGAGAACGCCTAGGCACCCGGGAAACCTCCTCGGCCGCCAAACGATAAGGCGAGCATCAGCGCTGGTGAAGTCCGCTGGGAGGATCGACCGATTGCACGAGTGCCGGCCGCATACGGACAAGGTTTGCCGGCGAGGTCGGGCTCCCAGCTATCGAGCCCTGCTTAACCGACGCCCGCTTGCCATCCGATCGCGCAACCCGAAGATGTGGACGGACCTGCTCCACGAAGTACACCTCACTGCAGCCGAGCGAGGCGCACGCCTCCTGCTGCGTAAGCGCGATCCTCGGAACCGGCTCGACCGTCGTGACGGCCATCCCCTCCGAGGCAGGCGCTACGGCCCGCCTCCGGCGCTGCGCTCGGCCGAGCTCGCTGATCTGGGTGGTCACGACACTGCGCTCCGTTTCAATCGCCACTGGAAAGCACTGCCTTCTAGGTACAGCGTTTCGGGCCGTGAATCCCGATCTGCGCGGCCGCTTGCTGCACGGTCGTGCGCGTTCGGTCGGCGATTGGCGATGACCTCCCGCCCGGCCGTCCGCGCGTCGTCAGGAACGACGCCCTCCCGCGACCGTCGATCGTCACCGCCAGCCTGGACGATCTGCTTGGCGGCCGCAGCCCGTGCCGCCTTCCAGCTCCCGTAAACGGCAGTCACGACGCCGGCGGAAGGCCAGTCGCCTGTGCTGAGTCGCTCGAGCGGCTCGCCGCCACGGCGACGCGCGTGCGTGCGCGACCAGTCGTACGACGACGGCAGCCGACCGTAGCGGGTGCACCAGCCCAGCATGGCGTCGAGCACGCGCTCCCGAGTCCACCGGCGCTCGATCGCACCCGGGTGGCACGCCTTGCAATAGGCGTAGGCGTCCCCCTTCCCGTTCCGCGGCTGCGTGTAGGCGCCGCAGCCGCGGCACACCCCCTGGTAGCGAGCCTTGACCGCCCGAGCCTTCTCGCCGGTCGGGTCGTAGAAGTAGGCCTTGATCGTCGCCGGCGAGCGGCCCAGACGACCGGCGATCTGCATGATCGAGAGCCCCTCGGCCTCGCGGAAGTGGCGAGCGAGCGCAACGGCGCGTCGGCGCTCAACCACTCGATCGGCGGGGGCCAAGTCGTTCCGCACCACACCGTGACCCTAGCCACGACAGGTGGCGTTCTTGGCAAGCCTCCTCGGGCCCTCCGTTGATCACCTTCGCGCCCAGAACAGACGCAGATGGACGCTGGGTCACAGTCCCACTCGAGGCAGGAAAGCGGCACCGGCTTCGGCGCGCCCGAGCCGGCCGGATTCGTTTTCCATTGCAGTCGTGTCATGCCTGACGCCGCCGACTTCCGCTCGGCTTGGTATCACGAGTGGATGGCCATCACTCCTGCTTGTAGCCCGACGCGGTAGCCAGCTCAACGTCCGACCGGACTTCCGCTTTGACCAGATCGCTTGCACGGAGGCTGCAAGCATCGGCCGATCTCAGACGGCTGCTCCTGGGCGAAACCAGTCGTGCGCCGCGGCGGAGATCGGGCTCGATCCGGACGAATGCTTCGTCGCCAACGCGATCGCGCGACGCGAGGCCGCGGGAGGATGAAAGCGATCGTGCGGACCGCGGCAGCCGGACGCTCGAGGTCGGGGAATGCACAAGTCGCGAGCCCGACTCTGGCTGCCCAGTCGGCACCGCTGCTCGCACGCGATAGGGACAGTGCCGGCGATGGCGCCTATCGCTTGCTGTGGCGCGTTACCACCACGAGCCAGCTAACGGCCGAGATGCTTGCTCAGACGCATCGGGCGAGCAAGCGCCTGAGTAGAACACCTCGTCGCGGTTCGGCGAGCGGACGGTGAGCCAGCGGCTCGGTCAGCACCGACCGCTCGTGGTACCGCTCCGACGGCAACATCGGGGCGCCGAGCGGCACCCGCCAGGATGCGGAGTAGCGGGCCATTGCCCGCGAGGCGCCGGAAGATCTCGTACAGCCCGACGCGGACCCTGTCAGGCATCGAGGGTCTTGTCCGGGGGGGAACGACCACCGGACGCTCTTTGCGGCCTGTCGGGGCCGTCGTGCTCGGATGGGAGCCGGGTCTCAAGTTGCCGAACGGCCGGTGCGTCATCGTCTGATCGCGGGGCGGATGCCGCCGGCCTAATCGCGCGGCCGAAAAGTGCCGCAGCAGGCCGTTTTTAGCCCAGACTGAGGCCACGCCGGACTGTTCCCGTTGGAAGGCGGCGGG
>CALAQT010000115.1 GCA_937888775.1 uncultured Actinomycetes bacterium
CGCTCCAGCACCTCTGGGTCAGGCCGCGGCGGCGCCTCGAAAGTCGGCCGCGTCGTCAGGATCTCCGTTGTCATCATGTGCTCCCCGGTACGCCCTCAAGGTGCCTAATAGAGGGAGGGGAACTGGTGAGTGGCCGGGGGGAGTCTCACCCCCCGGCTCTCTCAGAACCGTACGTGACAGTCTCCCGTCATACGGCTCCCACAGACCGGCGCGGGACTGGTGCGATGAGGTGCCAGTGGGCAAAGAGCGTCGGCTGATGGCGCCTGACGGCGTACAACCATGCCCATGCCTTGAGAGGCCTTCGTCGCAGTCGTTTGAGTTTCCGCATGGCCCATCGGACCAGATGCTGGTCGATGCGCCGTGCAAGGGAGTACAACTCGGAGCGATAGAAGGCTCCGTAGTAGTTGATCCAGCCTCTGACCTGGGCGTCGATTGCCCTGGCGAGAACAGATAGGTCCGTGTCACTCCGACGGTTGAGGTGCCACGCCCTGATCGTCCGACTGATTGCCTTCCTCGCCATGGTACTGATGGCCGGTGAGAAGCTCACGAAGAACCCTCGTGGGCCACGGACCAGGCGTCCCCTGAAGGTGTAGCCCAGGAGATCAAAACACGTGTGCTCCGATTTTCCAGGGCGATTCGTGTCATTGCAGTACACGATCTTCGTCTTCGCGGGGTGCAGTTCGAGGCCCAGTGCCCCGAGCCGATCGGCGAGCGCAGTCCGCAGATTGTGGGCTTGCGCCTCGGTGTCGCAGTGAACAACGATGTCATCCGCATAACGCTCGAACGGACAGGCCGGATGATTCCGGTCCATCCACAAATCGAACGCGTAGTGCATGAATAGGTTGGCCAGCAACGGTGAGACCGGAGAACCCTGCGGGGTTCCCTTGTCTCGGGCGACGAGGGCTCCATCTGGCATCTGCATCGGGGCGGTGAGCCACCGTTCGATGTAGAGCAGAACCCAGCGTTCGTCAGTGTGGTGAGCTACCGCTTTCATGAGTAGATCGTGGGGAACGCTGTCGAAGAAGGCCCGGATGTCCACGTCGAGCACCCAGTCCTGTCTCCAGCACCGCCGTCGTGTCACAGCCAGTGCGTCATGGGCTGAACGCCCCGGACGATAGCCGTAACTGTCGCGGTGGAAGATCGGCTCCAGCCGCTCCTCCAGCAGCATTGCTGCTGCAGTCTGGGCAACTCTGTCGGCCACGGTGGGCACGCCCAAAACCCTGACCCCCGCCCCGTGATCCTTCGGTATCTCCACCGCCCGCACCGCGACAGGCATGTAACTGCCCGCGCTCATCCGGTTCCAGAGCTTGTAGAGGTTGCCCCTCTCGCTCGCCCGAAACTGGCCGATGCTGACGGCATCCACCCCCGGTGATCCCGCGTTGGCTTGGACTTTCTCCCACGCCTCGAACACGAGGCGCTTGTTGATGTCGAACGACTTCATTCCCTGCTGTGGTCCGCCCATTCAGCTCCTCCCCGAAAGGGTTGGCATCTGGGTGACCTGGCCTGCCCGGCCCCTTCGCTCCACGGCCATTACAGCCGCTTCATCACTACTACGAGCCGTCCCGCCCCTGTGCCTCGCGTCGGTACTCTGCCGCTCACGGTTGTCGCCGCTTGCGGGCCTTCCTTTGGCCGCCGACGAGGCGGACGCACCACCTCTTGGCGGACGGTATCGAGGCGACAGGTTCTCCTGTTCCTTGCCAGCGCCTGCAACGAGCTCACGCCACCTATACACCGAGCGCCGCCAGCGCAGCACACAGGATCGCCCACTGGCTTACAGCACACCCCGTGGGTGCGCCTGTATCCGAGGGATGAGACCTCCCCTCGTTTTGACGCCATTGCAAATCTTCCGATGCGTCAGCAGTGGTTCACACACGTTCGTCTTCTCGTTGCTTACCTGGACCCGCTGGTGGCGAGCCTTTTCCACAGTCGCTTCCCACCCCGGCTCTTGACCGGAATGACACTGGGGCGGTTTGGGATCTCCGCCTGCACGGCGAACCCGGAGGGCCATCCTCCATCGCTGGCACGGCACGTATCGTTCTGGCGATCTTCTACATCGTCGTCACTCCACATTCAGGACGCACGTCTCAGGGATTATTGACAGAGAGGGGGCGGCGACGTACCCCTCCACGTCGAGTGCGCACAGTGCCATACGATCGCCATGCGGTGCTAGATCCACCGTACTGACCCTCCCGGGGCTCAACTCCCGCGGAGGGTCTTCTTTCGTCAGCGGCGCATCATGACCGCCGCCGCCGTCGCCACGCGCAACCCGACCGCGTCGGGGCACCCGTCACGGCAAGCCCTTCCTTCTTGGGACGCACCGAGCAAGCAAGGAAGATGAGGATTGGATGAGGACTCCGTCCTCAATGTGCGTTGCCGCTACCTACCCAACTGGCCCCATGCAGACTTGCCGCTCACATGCGGTTGGCGTGAGCCCCCGATTACGAGTTTTCGGCTGCACAACCTGCTCACTGACATGGTGTTTAACCTTTCGGATCTGGAATCGGTCGTCGGCCCGCTTCCTTACACTCTGGCTGAGGGAGTCGAAGAAACCGTGCGTTGGATGCGCAGCGAACACGGCAACCGGCGAGAGCCGGCGCATCGAGAGGCGGCCTAACCCCGAGGGGGTCAGTCAGCGGCTGTTAGAGCGAAGCGGCAGCGGCAGCGAGAATCGGCTCGAAACGATCGGCAATCGCGGTCACGGAGAACGTCTTCTCCGCATACTTGCGAGCGTCCGAGGCCATCTGTGACCGACGCTGCTCGTCGCCCAACAACTCGAACACAGTGGCAACGGCGCCCTCGTGCTCGCCAGGCTGGACAACGATTCCGGCCCCACTGCTTCGCAGTATCAATGCCGCCGCATTATCTGTTGGGATCACAGCCAGTATCGCGCGGCCGGCACACAAGTAGCTGAGGATCTTCGACGGCACCGAATAACGCCCCGCGGCGGGCTCGAGGATGGCGACAAGGACATCAGCGGAAGCCAGGACTTCTGGGAGGGTGTCGTAGGGCTGGTAGTCGAGCAGCACGAGATTGTCCACTCCCTCGCGACGCTTCTCTTCGGCAAGCCAGTCTCGGCCACGCCCCTCGGAGACGACGACCACGCGTCCCTCGGGCAACCGCTGGTTCATCGCCCGCGCCGTCGCTAGCAGGATGGCGGGATTGTGTTTGAAGCCAAGCGTCCCCGAGTACAACACGACTGGCCGTCCGGAAAGGTCATGGGCTCTGGACCACTCGTTGTCGGAGGGCAGAACCGGGACCTCGGGCAGCGGCGCCCAATTGGGGATGACGGTCGTCCAGCTTCGCACTCCCCAGCGGTCTAGTGTGGACAGGAATTCGTCTGAGATCGCGACGATGGCCCGCGACCTGCGAGCGATCCTTCTCTCTAGGCGGTCGGCAAGGCGACCGATCAGCCTCCCCGTGGCTCCTAGGTGCTCGGCCGCCGTCGCTGTGATGGCGGCGCTGTACACATCCTGCAACCAGAAGACCATGCGGATGCCTGCGCGAGCGCAGGCCCGGGCGGCGATGGCGTGAGCGATCAGCGGCGTGTTGCAGAAGAGCACGACATCCGGCCCGAGGACCGTCAGCCTCCTCCCCAACTCCCGCCCGTAAGCCACCTCCTGGCGCACACGCGTCCGGGGCGAATACCGCGCGAAGGTGGAGCCCATCGGGATACCGACGATCGACAGGGTCTTGGGATCACCCTCGTGGAGCGCCAGTCTTCCCTTGCCTGTGGTGAACGAGCTGCAGTGCCAGTGGGCAACTGTGTGTCCGCGGCGCGCCAGCTCACGGCTCAATTGGACTTGGAAGGGGTGCCCGGAGAAGTCGTGGACTACTATTCGCATGCGACTCCGCATGCCGTCAGTCGTGGCCCATCCGCTGAAAGCCCCAGACAACAGTTGCGTCGGTGAGCGGCGCAGGGCGCGAGCGCGCCTAGCACAATAGTCAGGCGCGTTGCTCCGGACTCCCTGCCAGGATGGGGTCGCTCACCCCGCTCCTTACCTGGTCATAGATCCATGCGTAGGTCTTCTCCAAGCCCTGCTGGAGCGTGATTGACGGCTCCCATTGGAGCGTCTCGCGGATGCGTGTGTTGTCGCTGTTCCTTCCACGCACCCCCATCGGGGCACTTCGATCGTACACCCGCTCCAACTGCACGCCGGCGATACCTTCAACGATGCTGACAAGTTGATTGATGGAGACGAGCTCGGCGCTTCCAACGTTGAGCGGCTCTGCAAAGTCACCCTCGAAGACCCGAAGCGTTCCCTGGATGCAATCGTCGACATACATGAAGCTCCTGGTCTGCTCGCCGTCGCCCCAGATCTCGATGACCGGACTGCCGGAGATCTTCGCTTGCGCAACCTTCCGGCAGATTGCGGCGGGAGCCTTCTCTCTTCCCCCGTCCCAGGTGCCAAGCGGCCCGTAGACGTTGTGATATCGCGCCATCCTCGTCGCCAGGCTGAAGTCCTCGGTGAAATGGCGGCACATCCGCTCGCTGAAGAGCTTCTCCCAACCGTACCCGTCCTCGGGAAGGGCCGGATACGCGTCCTCTTCCCGCAGAGCCGTGACATCAGTGCGGTCCTGCTTCGCTCCGTTGTACACGCACGCGGAGGAGGCGAAGAAGAAGCGTTTCACGCCGTTGTCCCGGGCGGCGAGCAGCAGGTTCGTGTTGATCAGGACGGACAGCATGCAGGCCGCCTTGTTGGTCTCGATGAAACCCATACCGCCCATGTCCGCAGCCAGGTTGAAGGCCCACGCCGCGCCTTCGGTCGCACGCTGACACTCCTTCGGGTCGCTCAGATCAGCCTGCACACTCTCCACGCCGGGGAACCGCTGATACCACTGGTCCAGAGGCTTGCCATCAACAGCGCGGATGCACGGGAGCCCCCGTCGATGCAGCTGTGCCACCAGATGGCCACCAATGAATCCACCGGCGCCGGTAACAACAATCATGTCCTCCGGGGACATCAACGGACCCTGACCGTGAACCTGGTCTTGCGCGTTCATGTGTGTCCCTCTGACGGTGGCGGGAATTCCCGCCGGGTTCAGCCGGCGCCGGGCCGGCGCAACACGGCAGGCACGGGTCCAGCCACATCACGCCACATTCTAAACGCCGACCGCTACCCTGCAACGTTTGCTGCGATTTGGGGTCAAGTCCCCGGGAGTGGTGTGAATTCGATGGAGTTCTCACAACGTCGGTGAGTTAGGCAGCGAGGCCCTCCGTGAGCGGGTTGGTGAGCAACGGTGGACCCTCTGGGTTCAGCAGCCGCGCCATTGACTGCTGGCTGAAGTGACGCCGGCCGTCCTGCCACTCGTCGTGCTGATCCTGGAGCACGGCGGTGAACAGGCGCACGAGCAACGCGGTGTTGGGAAAGATGCCAACGACCTTGGCGCGGCGGTCAAGTTCGGCGTTGACACGCTCGATGGCATTCGTCGAGGAGATCGAACGCCAGTGGTCAACGGGAAACTCCAGGTAGGCGAGCACGTCGGTCTCCGCGTCGCGGAGCTTGGCTGCCACGCCGGGAAAGCGTGGCTCCAGAACGGTGAGCGCGTGGCCCACCGCGTCCTTGGCGGTCTCGCGCGTCGGCTGCAGGAAGATCGACTTCACCACCGCCAGTACCGCTGGCGCGTGCATCTTGGGCACCGCGCTCGCCACGTTGCGGAGGAAGTGGACCTTGCAGCGTTGCCAGGTGGCGCCGGCGAAGATTCGTGATCAGCTCTGCCTAGTTTTCGTGATCACCCACACCAGCCATAGGTTGCCAGGTATATCGCGTCGGGCGCCGTGTAATGAGCACGTGTCCGCTCAGGGCGGCCAGCTCCAGCGAGGGTCCAGCGAAGCGGGTTGTCAAAGGGCTGCAAGCTGCGACGCGAACCAGGAGATGGTGAGAGTCAGCCCCTGTTCCAGAGCGACCTGTGGTTCCCAGCCCAGTGCCTGCTTGGCCAGGGTGATGTCGGGCTGCCTGACTTGAGGATCGTCCTCGGGCCGTTCGATGAAGTGGATCGGTGCCGTGGAGCCGGTCAGCCGCCTGATCGTCTCCGCCAACTCGAGTATCGATACCTCGTGCGGATTGCCGATGTTCATGGGACCGGGATGATCCGAGTGAGCCAGGCGCATGACGCCCTCGACGAGGTCGTCGACGTACTGGATGGAGCGTGTCTGGGAACCGTCGCCGGCGACCGTGATCGGTTCGTTGCGAAGCGCCTGCTTGATGAACGTGGGGACGGCGCGTCCATCGTCGAGGCGCATGCGCGGGCCCGACGTGTTGAAGATCCGGGCGATGGTCGTGTCGACGCCGTGCTGGCGCCGGTAGGCCATGGTGAGTGCCTCGGCGAAGCGCTTCGCCTCGTCGTAGACGCCGCGCGGGCCGACGGGATTGACGTGACCCCAGTAGGACTCCGGCTGAGGGTGGACCTGGGGGTCGCCGTATGTCTCGGAGGTGGAGGCGAGCACGAACCGAGCTCCCTTCTCCTTGGCCAGCCCAAGCATGTGGAGCGTCCCGATGGACCCCACTTTCATGGTCTGGATGGGCAGCCTCAGGTAGTCGATCGGTGATGCCGGCGACGCGAAATGGAAGACGAGGTCGACGTCGCTGGGGACGTGGACGTAGTTGGTGATGTCGGCGTGCACAAGCTGGAATCGAGGGCGGCTGGTCAGGTGCTCGATGTTTGCGGGCGAACCGGTGAGGAAGTTGTCGATGCAGACCACGCCGTGGCCGTCATCGAGAAGGCGCTCACAGATATGCGAGCCCAGGAACCCGGCGCCACCGGTGACCACGGCTCGCCGCGGATCACTCACCAGCCGTAGCCGATGACGGTGAGGCCGGCTGCGGCGGCGGCGCCCACGTCGACCACGCCTCGCCCATCGAGGACGAGTCTGCCCTTCATCTCCTTGGCCAGCCGGGAGAGATCGAGGGCGCCGAACTCCGGCCAGTCGGTGACGATGACGACGGCGTCCGCCCGGTGCGCCGCCTCATAGGCGTCACCAGCGAGGCGGAGGTTGATGTCCTCGACGTCGGGGAGGGCGGTGACCACCGGATCGTAAGCGCTCAGAAGAGCGCCGGCGGCATGGAGGCGACGGATGATCTCAACGGCGGGTGCGTCGCGCAGGTCGTCGGTGCCGGGCTTGAAGGCGAGCCCGAGGATGGCGATGCGGCGTCCCTTGAGCACCTTGAGCGACGCCTGCAGCTTGCGCAGGACGCTGGCGCGCTGGGCCTGGTTGACGTCGACCGCGGCCCGCAGCAGAGGCGAGCCGTAGCCGTACTCGAGACCCATGGCGACGAGAGCAGCCACATCCTTGCCGAAGCAGGACCCTCCCCAGCCGACTCCGTGCTGCAAGAATCGGGGGCCGATCCGCTCGTCGGCGCCGATCGCGGGCAGTACCTCGCGCGCGTCGGCGCCCACCATCTCGCAAATGGTGGCGATCTCGTTGGCGAAGGAGATCTTGGTGGCGAGGAACGCGTTGGCGGCGTACTTCACCATCTCCGCGGACGACACCGTGGTGACCACCAGCCCGGGGAGTCGATCGGGCCGGCCGCCGTCGAAGTCCTGACGGAGCACGCGGTCGTAGAGGGCGGCCACGCGGTCGGTGCCGCCGTCGTCGCCCCCAAGGACGACGCGGGCGGGGTAGAGGAAGTCCTCGACAGCTGCGCCCTCGCGCAGGAACTCGGGGTTCGACACCACTGAGAAGCTCGCCTCAGCGTCGGGAGCGAGATCCTCCTCGATGAGCGTCCTCACCCAGTTCCCCGAGCCCACCGGTACGGTCGACTTGTTGACGATGACGACGCCCCCCCGGAGGTGGCGGGCGATGTTTCGCGCCGCCGATGCCACCTCGCCCATGTCGGGCACGCCCCCAGGTCCCGGTGGCGTGCCCACGCACAGGAAGATGATCTCGGCAGCCGCGGTCGCCGCGCTGTCGCACGTGAATGAGAGGCGGCCGCTGGCAAGGGTCTGCGCGAGCAACTCCTGGACGCCAGGCTCGAAGAAGGGGACGTGGCCCGCCGATAGCTGCTGGATCCGCGTCGGCTCGACATCGAGACCAACCACCTCGTGACCCAGCCAGGCGAGGCAGACGGCGGTCACGGTCCCGACGTACCCAGTTCCCACCACCGCGACACGAGCCATGTTCGTCTCCCTAGCGGGGCCCAGTCTCTGCACTCTTCCGGCCAGTCCCGCCGCCGGGCCTGCTCACCGGCCCGATAGAATACCGAGATCGCATCGCAGGCCGGAGTCCGTCATCTGGTAGATCCGACTGACGCCTAGATCTAATCAGCGACGTTGCTCGCTTTCTGAAGACGGCGGAACAGAGCGTTGATCTGAAGCAGGTCTCTCGAGGCCTGGTCGAAGAACACGCGCTCCACGTCGCAGATTGTGAACCCCTGGGCCTCGACATACGCCACGACATCGTGCCACGCTCCCCCGCCTTGATACAGGCTCACGAAGCTAAGTTCAACCTCACAAGCGACGGATCGACTGAGAACCGATAGACCTCCTCGCAACGCCAATCCCTCCGCTCCCTGTAGGTCAAGCTTCACGTAGTAAGGCGCCTTCGTCGATAACTCCGCTTCGATCGCATCCAAGGTGGTAATGCCCACTGACTCCCGTGCAACGTAACGACTCTGGGCACTGGCCGCAATGTGTCGCTCGTCCATCTCGAGCAGTGAACTGCTCTGGCCGTTTGCAGAGATGTACAGCGTGCCGGGGCCAGCAACGTCGGCGACGGCAACCCGCTTGGTGATCCAATCAGCGTCACGTCGCGCTCGCTCCGACAGTTTCTCAAATGCATCGTGGCCAGGTTCAATCGACAGGAGCGTGCCCGCGTAGCCCTGGCGGCGCACGCGAGCGCCGTACTGGCCAATGTGCGCGCCTACATCCCAGACAGTCGCCACTGCAGCATCCTCGATCAGCCGGGTTCGGTGCTCGGCGAAGGAACCCGTATACGATCCGACTTCGATTCCAAGCCTGGCTAACGCGGAACGCACCCGGACCTTTGCTGCGTCTGGTAACAGGTCGCGGAGTGTCATTCAGGACCCCTTGCTGATCGGCGTTTCTGGGCTAATTGATCGTCGCGAACTGTCTCACCCGCGTTGACAGGTACCGCACTCGCTTGCGGTCGTGAGTTCGTTCGTAACTTGGACGGGCGAAACTCGCTCCCGCCCAGCCCTAGTTCGTCGCGAGCGAACGTTGCCAGCGCCATGGGCCTACCGCATCGGCCACCGCACTAATGATTGCAGCAACATCACTCTCGTAGTTATAGGCGAGGACCAGCTCCTCTGAGGCTCTTCCGAAGGCAATCCGTCTCGAAGGATGGGTCACCAATTCCGTAAGTCTTTCGGACATAGTGGCGGCAGAGTCGAACGGTACAACGTAGCCATTAACACCACTGCGCACAAGATCGGATGCTGACCCAACCTTGTCCGAGACCACGATCGGCAGGCCGAAATTCATTGCCTCGTTCACCACCATTCCCCATGTCTCATGCTCCCTAGACATCAGCGCAAAGACGTCACTGGCTGCGTACGCGCGTCCTATTTGGCTCTGGTTGAGGAAGCCCGCAAAAACAACATCCGGAATCAGCTCAGCTTCGACCTTTCTTCGCATCGCTTGTTCGAGCGGGCCCGTACCCACAATCAGCAAACTGCAGCGCGCGCGTGATCGCGTGAGCCGAAAGGCCTCGAGAAGCATCAACGGCTGCTTCTTATCGATCAGGCGCGAGACGCTCAAGATGACCGGCGCATCCCCTCCAATCCCAAAGTCGGCGCAAAGCCCCTCCTTCTGGCCGCGGAGTAGCTGATGGACCGCGCGGAAACCCGCGTTGTCGCAGCTGTAGGGCGTGAAGTACAACTTCTCGTTAGCGAAGCCGTAGTACTCGAACCAGCGCCGGCTCTCGATGCCAACATACAAGCCGCGCTGTCCAGCAAACAGACTCGCGAAGATGACCTTCTTGATGACTTCCTTCCACGCTTGGCGCGGATGCAATCGCGTCTGGTCCTCACGCAACAGCACGGGAACCCGGGCGAGGCGTTGCGATAGTACTCCGAGTAAATGAGTCAGATATGGGTAGCTAAACACCCAAAGCACTTCAGGCCGTAGCTTGCGAAGGATCGACACAACATCGATGTCTCTCAAGCTGAAGAAATTCCCGCCGATGGGATTGGCATGCGCTCGTTTCAGAAAGGTATGGTCGTAGCCTGAGAGCAAATCCCCGTCCCACGCGATCGGCTTTGCGTATCCTGCCTCCGTTGGCCGGAGGCCCCCGCTAGATGCGTACACCACGGTGAAGTCCAGCCTCGGCTCGTTGGCGAGATGTCTGTACAGCGGTATTTGATATGGGATGGGCGACGCTACCAACAAGACTAGCCGAATCGGCTGTGGTAGCTGGACGGCCATGCCGGACTCAAACGGTTGCACTCGGTGAGGTACTCATTTACACAACTAGAAAGAAGGGGCACTCGCAAGAACGTGGATCAGGATAGCGGAACAGCGGAGAAGCATGACGCCGCTGATGACTGCGGTCCATCCATTTCGACTGCAGGCGGTATCGGTCTTGTCTGTACGAAGTACGCGGCGAGCAAGCGGCGGTACACCATGGATCGGGCCGTGGCAAATGGGTGTCGGTCACAAAACCTCGCAAACTCCCCGAGACCGCGGAGTCGGCCGGTCTCTGGCAAGAGGATCGGGGCCGGCGGTCATAAGTAGAACGTCATTGCGCCGCCCCCGAGTGCGAATTGTATCCGAACTCCGATGGCCATGACAGGGCCAGCTCGACGACTCGGCTCAGCGCCGGTGTGCCGGTCCACCAGAACCTGGACCGCATCAGGAGCGGTGACGTACCCTCCGCGCCATATGGTCGCCAAGGGCGCGCGTGCGCGCCTAACAGTACGCCGCCACGGTCGAGCACGAGCAGCCCCAGCAAAGCCAAGCCCGTCGCCGGGGAAGGCGTTACGGCCGCCCAAGCAAAGAGGCAGCAAAGAGCCGCAGGCATGAGCGTCACGGGTGCCCCTGGGTCGATGGGAATGAAATAGTTTGGTCGCGATCACGATGAAGCGCGGTGTATAGGGGTCGTAGGACGTGCGGGTGAGCTCCCCAAAGGGAGTAGGGAGCAGCACCGAACGGTCGTTGAAGGCCACTTTCTTGAAGGCCGCCACGTGGTAGACCAGCTGGGTCCCGTCCTGCCGCAGCACGCGGACCTCGTCTCCCAGGTGGAGCCTGTAGAGGCCCTGGAACATCCCCGGCTGGGCGTGGGCGTAGTAGACGGCATTCCCGGTCGTCCCGGGCTCGGCTGTCCCTGGGTAGTGCGCAGCCAGATTTATAGGCACGTGCACCCCGTCGCCCTCGACCAGCCCCAGGTTGAAGGCCCATCTCATTCGCCCCGCCCCGGGGCGGGAGCTGTGCCACCATCCCGCTCATGCCTGCACACGCCAATCGCGAAATCCACCTCGCCTCCCGCCCCGTCGGCGAACCCATCCCCGCCAACTTCACCCTCGTCGAGAGCACGGTCCCGGCCCCCGGCGACGGCCAGGTCACCGTCCGCAACACGTTCATGTCCGTCGACCCCTACATGCGCGGCCGCATGAACGCCGGCAAGTCCTACGCCGCGCCGTTCCAGGTCGGCGAGGTGATGTCGGGCGGCGCCGTCGGCGAGGTGGTCGAGTCCCGCTCCCCCGACCTCAGCCTCGGCGACACCGTCCTCCACTTCAACGGCTGGCGCGAGTACAGCACCGGCGCGGCCACCGCCTTCCAGCGCATCGACACCAGCCTCGCCCCCGCTCAGGCCTACCTCGGCGTGCTCGGCACCACCGGCCTCACCGCCTGGATCGGGTTGGTCGACATCGCCTCCCTCAAGAACGGTGACGTCGTGTTCATCTCCGGCGCCGCCGGCGCGGTGGGCAGCGTGGCCGGCCAGATGGCCAAGCTCCGTGGCGCCTCTCGGGTGATCGGCAGCGCCGGCTCCGACGCCAAGGTGCGCCACCTGCTCGACGACCTCGGCTTCGACGCCGCCTTCAACTACCGCAACGGACCCGTCCGCGACCAGCTCCACAAGGCGGCCCCGGACGGCATCGACCTCTACTTCGACAACGTCGGCGGCGACCACCTCGAGGCCGCCATCGGCGCCATGCGCAGCTTCGGCCGCATCGCGCTCTGCGGCGCCATCTCCCAGTACAACGCCACCTCTCCCCCGCCCGGGCCGCGCAACCTCGGCCTCGCCATCGGCCGCCGCCTCACCCTGCGCGGCTTCATCGTCAGCGACCACATGGACCGCTTCGGAGCCTTCGCCGCCGAGGTGGGCCCCTGGCTGGCCGGCGGCCGGCTGGTGGCACGCGAAACCATCGTCGACGGCATCGAGAACGCGCCGGGGGCCTTCCTGGGCCTGCTCCGCGGCGACAACATCGGCAAGATGCTGGTCCGGCTCAGCGGCTGAGGTCAGGCCGGGATCGAGAGCGGCGTCGATGTCGCGGCGTGTGTCCGGACGATTGTCGTACAATCATCGCCCATGGCGACGCAGCCTCAATCCGCCGAACCGCGCCGGACCCAGCGCCTGGAGGCTCGCGTGACAGCCGAGGAGAAGCGCCTCTTCACGCTGGCGGCCGAGCTGTCGGGGCGGAGCCTGAGCGACTTCATGGTGGCCACGCTCCGCCACGCCGCGGAGGCGGCAATCCGGGAGCGCCAGACGATGCTGCTCACACCCGCCGACGCGCGCACCTTTGTCGAGGCACTCATCAACCCGCCGGAGCCGAACGAGGCCCTGCGGCGTGCGGCCGACCGCTACCCCCACGAGAGCCCCGCCGCCGCACCGGCGTGAGCCTCGGCGGTCGCCGCGTCGTCGAGATCCTCGGCGGGCACCACGACCGCTCGGGATTCTCGTGCGGGAAGGAGCCCCTCGACCACTACCTCAGGCAGCAGGCCGGCCAGGACGTCCGGCGTCGTCTCGCGGCCGCGTTTGTCGTCTGCGCTCCCGGGACGGCGGAGGTCGTCGCCTACCACACCCTGTCCGCGCTCTCGATCCCGGTCGGGGAGGTATCCGCTGAGGTGCGCCGCAGGATCCCGTATCCGGAGGTGCCTGGGGTGCTCGTCGGCCGCCTCGCGGTCGACCAACGCCACGGTCGGCAAGGCCTGGGCAGTTTTCTCCTCATGGATGCGGCCGCTCGATGTCTCTCCGTCGAGGGCCCAGCCGTGTGGGCCATGGTGGTCGACCCCATCGACGAGGAGGCCGCCGCGTTCTCTCTGCACTTCGGGTTCGTCCCGTTCGCCGAGCGGTCGGACCGGCTCTTCCTCCCGCTCGCCACCTTCCGCACGGCGCTGCGACGCTGAGCCGCTCAGTTGGGCAGCCAGCTGATCTCGTACGCGGCGATCGCGGGGATATGGCTACGACACCGTGGCCCTCGACGCCTCCGGCGACGTTTGGGCCTCGGGCGGGGGGACGGGCACCACGTTGAGGTCGTCGATGCCGGCGAAGTCGGCAGGGTTGCATGTGTACAGCGGGAGATCGTTGGCGAGCGACGTGGCGGCGATCATGGCGTCGTAGGCGCGGGCGGCGGGTTTGCGCCCCGACCGTCGCAGGGAGGCCGCGACGCGGCCGAAGGCGCGCGCCGCGGCACGGTCGAACGGCAGCGGATCGAAGTCGGACTCGGCCTGCTGAAGATGCGCCTGACGGGCTGATCGCTCCCGGTCGGTGGTGGCGACCAGCGGGCCGACCGACAGCTCCGCGAGTGTCACCGCCGTGATCAGCGGCTCGGGCGGCAACAGCGACGGATCCGTGAGCTGGCGCATGAGGATCACCGTCGAGGTGTCGAGCACCCCACGGGTGGGTCGCTCCCCGGGCGACGTCACAGGCCGGGATCGAGAGCGGCGTCGATGTCGCGGCGCAGGGCCAGGTGGTCGAGGGCGGGCAGCCGGTGCCAGCGCTCGAGCAGAGTGTGGGCCGACGCCACGGGGCGGGGAACCGGCAGGAGCTCTGCGACGGGCACGCCGGCCCGGGTGACCGTGACCGCTTCGCCCCGGGCGACGCGATCGATCACGTCGCCTCCGTGGTTGCGAAGTTCACGGATGGTCACCTGTGCCACGCAGCGACTGTATCACATGTGAGACACGACTCAGGCCACCGCACCCTTTGACGTACGCCACAGCTACCGTCCTCACGGTTGTGACCGAGGATCCACCAGCACCGACTGAGCGGGTGCACTGGCGGAGTGGCTGGTCTGGACCACCCTGGTGGCCACCTCGGGCGGCGACCTCCATGTGTTCCTCCCTGGTTCCACGGCGCCGATCCACTTCATCGAACGGCCCGAGGACGATCCTCAAGTCAGGCAGCCCGACATCACCCTGGCCAAGCAGGCACTGGGCTGGGAACCACAGGTCGCTCTGGAACAGGGGCTGACTCTCACCATCTCCTGGTTCGCGTCGCAGCTTGCAGCCCTTTGACAACCCGCTTCGCTGGACCCTCGCCGGAGCTGGCCGCGCTGAACGGACACGTGCTCATTACACGGCGCCCGACGCGATATACCTGGCAACCAATGGCTGGCCTTCTCTGTCGCGCTGAGCCCGCGCTATGGCAGGGTTAACGGACAACGGAAGGAGGCTTTCTTTCAAGACATCGACGTGTTTCTGTTTCCTAGTCGCCGGTACAGGAATGAAGCATATCCGCTTGTAGTGTGGGAAGCCATGTTGCACGGCAAGCCGGTAATCGGATACTGAGTTGGCTGTCTCACCCAGGTCGCCGTCGGTCCAGGCAGCGTCATCCTTGAACCCAGTGACGAGTTTGTTTCCGCAGTGGTTAGACAATTGCGCCACTGGGCTGAGGTCCCAGGTAGCTTCCAGCGCGCCTGCGAAGACTCACTCGCTGTCGCACTCGCAGAGCGCGAGGCCGCCTGCGCACACGCGCTCGAAATGGGCACACGACTATTTCGGCAGGCGTGATCCCGAACGACTACCGGCTCTGCGAGACGGACTCGCGGACCGCACCTGGGCTAGTGTCTCGCGCCAGACCACCAGCAGGGTGGGCAACTTTTCCAGGAGCCGCGCAGGCATGGCGAGGAAATTCGTGGTCTCGGAGGAGCAGCCCTGCTCGGACGCGAGGTCCGGGCGTTCCGCGTCGAGCAGGGTGTATCCGAGCGCCCTGAGGGTGACGAGGGCCTGCGCATCGCGGTCGAAGCATTCCACGACTAACACTGGTGAGTGGGTTTTCAGCGTAGCCGTCGCGCCGGCAATGACCTCGCTCTCGTGGCCCTCAGTGTCGATCTTTATCAACTTCGGCGGCCGCGGGCCTCCGAGGTCATCCAGGGCCAGAGACGCAGACTGGATCGTGGCCGGGATCACACCGTACTGTTCCTCGGAAAATGTACGCCTGTCGGATAGGACACTACCCGTCGCACTCGAAATCGGGTCCAGGGCGAATTCCACGACGCCACCGTGGCTGCTGGCCGCCACCTGACGGATGTCGACGTCGCCCAACCATGACGTGCGTCGACGCGTCTGCTTCAGGAGCTCGCAGTTGACCGGATCGGGCTCGAGCATGATGACGTGAACCTGATGATCGAGGCTCTTCAGGAGCCATCCGTAGATGCCGATGTTGGCCCCAACGTCCCAGAAGACATCGGGCTCGATGACGCGCTGCATGGCGATGAAGAGGGCCAGGATCTCGGGCTCAGGCGATTGCGGGGTCAGCCAGTACGTGGCGTTGCGTACCAACCTGATCCTGACGGGAAAGTCGACGTATCGTAGCCGCACGGAAAGCGGCAGGTCGAGCCGCGCGGCAATGGTTCTGAACCACCTGTGTTTGCGAAGCCGGTGCAGGGGGTGGAAGCGCGTCCGGATACGCGTCAGGGTTCTGGCGATCACTCAGCACCTCCGCCTAGGGGGCTTAGGATCGGCGGTCACGACCAACACACTACTCAACTGGCTACCAAAGCCGCCAGGTTGTCACGTAGTGTCTCGATATTCGCGACTAGGTCTCGTGAGCGAGGATTGACGCGCGGCCTCCCCGAGCCGCACAGTTGATAAAAGTAATCCAGTTTCAGTGCCGATGCCAACGTGAAGAAGCAGTTGTTGTGAGCGTCTCCCTCTCGCCGCAATTCCAGCACCCGTCCCCCGGGACGCATGAAGAGCATGTTGGTCAACCCAGCACCGTGGTTCGAGGCAACGTATCGCGCCTTCGAAAGGATCGCCACCTGGTCTTCAAAGGGATGTTCTTCGAGGTAGACGACTCTAAACCCATACTCCCGCATGACGCACGCCACGTCCTCTTCGTTAGCGAGCCTGCGTCGGGGGGCTTTCCGCCGACTGATGTACACCCGATCGTCAGCAACCGCATCGCTCGCGTAGAAGGTAGTGAACGTGTCTCTCAACTCGTTGATCAGCCCCTCGTTATAGTTGCCAGTCGGTGCTGTGTGAGTGGGCATGAGGAGCCTCGCGCATCGGATGCCCTCGTCAGGTTTTTGGAAGCGTATCGCATCGACACCGAACGGCTTCACGGACGGCACCAAGCATTTCAAGTTCTGATAGCGGCTCGGGAGCAGGAGCGGTCGGCCAGCAACCAAGTCGCGGACAGTGAAGAGCCTGGGCAGAGCGTCGGTAATCCAATGGAAATACCCATCGCTCCAGTTATCAATGAACCACACTGTGTCTTCATGAACGTCACGGTACGTTCTCACCCGAAGTTGCGTAGTGCCAACCTCAATCAGCACCTTCCATTTGGTTGGTCCTCGCCCCGTTACAAGCGACTCCCGAACAATGCGACGGCCGCGCCAAATCGTCCCGTCAGGGTACACCGTGACGTCCTTTAGCACCTGCAACTTTGTGGCGGGCACTACCAACTCAAGCGCAGCCTGGAATAGGGGCAGGTCTCCCGGGTGTAGGTTCATCGGGAGCCGGCGTCGTGAAAGGCTCGCAGGACGTAGAGTTCGGTTGCCTGGCACTGTCACGCGCGGCGCCGTCTGGAACCTGGCTTAACTCCGGTTGCGGAGTATGGTCGAGTGACTGGCCGGCCCATCCTAGGGCCACGCCTCACCGAGTCTTCGGTCGCGATCATCGACAATGCGGATCCCCCCTAAGAGGACTCTCCCTCCCCCACCGAGGGTCTCTCGGTTCGCCTCCAAGGGAGTACCAAAGGCTCGCACCGATGGTAGAGCACCAGCTACGTACGCGGCAAATGGCGGGGAGGATGAAACATGCAGAACGGTCAGCGCTTGCTAACTGACATTGCGCGACCCGGGTTTCCCACCGTCCAAGTAGCTCCGACGCGCGAATCCAGCACACGGCGCCATGAGTCCAACTCCGCGCGTCCACGTTCGCGTCGACATTGCGGACGAGGAGCGGGTCGAGCGACGTCCGCGTGCCTCAGGGCAGGGGGACGGGCACCACGTTGAGGTCGTCGATGCCGGCGAAGTCGGCAGGGTTGCATGTGTACAGCGGGAGATCGTTGGCGAGCGACGTGGCGGCGATCATGGCGTCGTAGGCGCGGGCGGCGGGTTTGCGCCCCGACCGTCGCAGGGAGGCCGCGACGCGGCCGAAGGCGCGCGCCGCGGCACGGTCGAACGGCAGCGGATCGAAGTCGGACTCGGCCTGCTGAAGATGCGCCTGACGGGCTGATCGCTCCCGGTCGGTGGTGGCGACCAGCGGGCCGACCGACAGCTCCGCGAGTGTCACCGCCGTGATCAGCGGCTCGGGCGGCAACAGCGACGGATCCGTGAGCTGGCGCATGAGGATCACCGTCGAGGTGTCGAGCACCCCACGGGTGGGTCGCTCCCCGGGCGACGTCACAGGCCGGGATCGAGAGCGGCGTCGATGTCGCGGCGCAGGGCCAGGTGGTCGAGGGCGGGCAGCCGGTGCCAGCGCTCGAGCAGAGTGTGGGCCGACGCCACGGGGCGGGGAACCGGCAGGAGCTCTGCGACGGGCACGCCGGCCCGGGTGACCGTGACCGCTTCGCCCCGGGCGACGCGATCGATCACGTCGCCTCCGTGGTTGCGAAGTTCACGGATGGTCACCTGTGCCACGCAGCGACTGTATCACATGTGAGACACGACTCAGGCCACCGCACCCTTTGACGTACGCCACAGCTACCGTCCTCACGGTTGTGACCGAGGATCCACCAGCACCGACTGAGCGGGTGCACAACCTCGCGGTGGGCCAGGTGGCGGAGTGGCTGGTCTGGACCACCCTGGTGGCCACCTCGGGCGGCGACCTCCATGTGTTCCTCCCGCTCGACCACCGTGGTGTCGATGGCATCGTCCATCGCATCTCCGCCGACACGTACGCCCGTGTCCAGGTCACCGCGCACGCCGTCCACACGGAGAGCATCGTCATGCAGGTTCCCGCCAGCGAGCTGCGCGACGACCGCGCAGTGATCGTCGCGGTGAACGTCGATCTCGGTACGCCGGCGCTGGGCGCGCACGCCATCGTCATCGACGCGCCCGCGTTTCGCGAGCTGGCCACGCGCAACCTGGCGCGCACCGAGGTGCTGTACGAGGCGCAGACGCTGGTCCCTCCCCCACCGGGCAGCCCGTGGGCGCGCTGGTGCGTTGGCGTCGAGGAGATCGGGACGCGGATACTGCCGCGGCCGGCGGCCGTCCCGGCGGTGGCTCGGCCAGCCGGTTGGATGGCGGCGCGCCGGCTCGGCTACCGCGCGGAGATGGAATTGGTCCGCCGTGCCGCCGACTGCGACACGCTCAACGTCTTCAAGGCGTTCCCCGACCTCGAGCCCAACGAGTACCTGATGTACGAGACCGAGTCGCGAGAGGTCCTGGGCATCCAGGTGAAGTCGGTGACATTCGCTCGCGGGGCCGCCGAGGCGCACGTCTCCGTGTACCGGCCCGCGCTGCGGCCGTCGGAACGAACCTGGTTCGTCATCTTCCTTGCCGAGCAGGATGGGACGGGGTTTCTGCCCGACTGCGCGGTGATCCCGTCCACGGTCGTGGCGGAGGATCTGGGTGGCCACGACGTCGACGGCGGCCTGCCCGTGACCCGCCGGATGACCGGCCGCCTCGCGCCCTGGCGGGTGCCGCTCGCGGACCTGGGCGCGCGGCTGGCGGACGTGACCCGGGCGGTGTAGACAGCTGGCGCTCTGGGCCTGACGGCCGCTCAGTTGGGCAGCACGCTGATCTCGTAGGCGGCGATCGCGGCGTCGCCGGTGACAATCGTCAGGTCCTCGACCGTCGGCCGTGGCAGGGCCGTCCTTCGCTTGAAGACCGACAGCATCCAGGCGCCGAATCAGCGCTGAAAGCGCTAGTATGGCGCTATGGCCACGATCCAGATCCGGAACGTCCCCGAAACCGTTCATCGCATCTACCAGACGCGCGCGACCGACAGCGGCATGAGCCTACAGGAGTACCTGCTCGCCGAGATCGTTCTCAACGCCGGCCTTCGCACTCCCGACGAGGTGGTCACCGAGATCGAGGAGCGGATGCGAACCGAAGGCCGGGAGGGGTTCTCGGCGGTGCCGTCGGCCGAGCTCGTCCGTGCCGACCGCCAATCGCACTGACAGCACCCACATGACCGTCACCGACGCCTCGGTTCTGGTCGACGCACTCGTCGGCGTCGGTCACCATGGTGACCTGGCGAGGGCCGAGCTGCGCGGCCGGACGGTGCTTCAGGTGCCGACCATCTTCGGTGCCGAAGCCACCTCCGCCCTGCGAGGCCTGGTCCTTCGCGGAGCACTGAGTCCGATCCGGGCGGCAACGGCGGTGGAGAGCGTCCGGACAACGAGAGCGATCCAGTACCCGTTCGCGCCGTTCACCGAACGCGTGTGGGAGCTGCGCGAGAACATGACGGTGTACGACGCCTGGTACGTCGCGCTCGCCGAGTGGCTCGGCACCGATCTGGTCACCAGCGACGAGCATCTGGCGCGTGCCCCCGGGCCCCGCTGTCGCGTTCGTCAGCTCGCGGCGGTCGAATCGCCTCACGACGGCCGGTAGTCCAGGTTCGACACTGTCTGCGTGGTATCAGATCTGATACCATTATCGGGTGAACGGCAGCCTGTTGCTACGCGAGGCACGGCTCCGCTCGGGCCTCAGCCAGCGGGTCCTGGCGTCCCGGTTGGGCACCTCCCACGCCGCCATCTCCCGCTGGGAGAACGGCGCCGTACGGCCGACGTGGGAGACGGTGCTGGCGGCCACGGCAGCCTGCGGGCTCGACCTCCAGGTGCGGCTCATCGACCGCGATGACGAGGAACTCCCCCGCCTTCGCGCGCGCCTCCAACTCACGCCGGAGCAGCGCCTTGCCGATCTGACCACCTTCGTCACCTTCGCTCAGCGGGCCAGGGCGCTGGCCGCCCAGCACCCGCCGCGATGACATTCGCCCCCGACCGTCTCCTGGCAACACTCGGTCGTCACGGGGTTGACTTCGTGGTCATCGGCGGCCTCGCGGCCACCATCCACGGTTCCACCATGGCCACTTTCGATGTCGATGTCACGCCACGAGCGACCCGCGACAACCTGGCGCGGCTGTCCGCGGCTCTGACCGAGCTCGGCGCCAGGATCCGCAACGACGAAGGAGGGCCTGGCCTGCGCTTCAACCACGACGCAGCAAGCCTGGCCGACGCCCAGGTGTGGAACCTCACCACCGACGCCGGTGATCTCGACCTCAGCTTCGTCCCCACCGGGACGCGCGGTTTCGACGACCTCGTTCGCGACGCCGTGCCCGTGGTCATCGCCGGGGTCACCCTGCTGGTGGCCTCGCTGGCCGACGTGATCCGCTCCAAGGAGGCCGCCGGTCGCGAGAAGGATCGTGTGGCCCTCCCCCTGCTCAGGCGGTTGCTCGATGAGATCGCCCGGAGCACCCGCTGAGCCGTTCAGTTGGGCAGCACGCTGATCTCATAGGCGGCGATCGCGGCGTCGCCCGTGACAATCGTCAGGTCCTCGACCTGGGCCTGGGCGACCAGCATGCGGTCGAAGGGATCCCGATGCAGCAACGGCAGCTCGCCATACCGAAGCGCATGGGCGAGGTGGATCGGGAGGACCGTGAATTGATGGCGAATCAACTGCGCGGGCAGGTCGTCGGGTGCGACCAGCTTGCCGAGTGCCTTCTTGAGCGAGATCTCCCACGCCGACGCGGTGCTGACGAACACCTCCTCCGACTCGGCCACGTGGTCGCGCACCTCGGCGTGCAGACGCGGGTCATCGGCCAGCCACCAGAGCAGCGTATGGGTGTCGAGCAGCAACCTCACGCCCCGCCACCCTCGAAGTCACCGACGAGCTCCGCGTCGACCTCGTCGAAATCCGTCGCCATGGTCATGCGACCCTCCCAGCCCCCCGGGACTCGACGCTGGCCGCGTCCGGCGAACGGCACCAGCTTGGCGACCGGTCGACCCGCCTTGGTGATCACCACCTCCTTGCCCGCCTGCACCTCGGCGAGCAGCCTCGAAAAGTTCGTCTTCGCCTCGTGAACGTTCATGCCGAGACTGTAGCTTAGTCCCATGACTTAGTCCATCCTGCGCCCGGTTGGTTTGACCACCGCTGCAGGAACTCCTACCATGACGGTATGAAATCCGTGGTGTCCGAGAAGGGCCAGGTGACCATTCCCAAGAGCCTCCGCGACAGGTTGGGGCTCCGGCCCGGGGTGGTGCTCGAGTTCCGTGATGAGGGCGGCGAGCTGGTGGCGACCAAGGCTGTGGAGCGCGACCCCATCGATGCGGTCTACGGAATCCTGCCACCCGGGTTCGACACCGACGCGTACATCGCCGCGATCCGCGGCGAACCCGACGGGGTGTGATCACCGCCGTCGACAGCAGCGTGCTCCTCGACGTCTTCGCGGGGAGCGGCCCACACAGCGCAACGTCGCGCGAGCTCCTCCGTCGGTCCGTCGCGGGGGGCGCGTTGATCGCGTGCGAGGTGGTGTGGGCTGAGGTTGCCGGAGCCTTCGCCAGCGCGGAGAGGGCGGTCGATGCCCTGGCCACCCTGGGCATCGGCTTCAGCGCACTGGACCAGACGTCGGCCATCGAGGCGGGCCGGATCTTCGCCGAGTACCGCCGGCGCGGCGGGTCACGGGCGCGGGTGATCGCCGACTTCCTCATCGGCGCGCACGCCGCGACCCACGCGGACCGGCTGCTGACCCGCGACCGCGGGTTCTTCCGGGCGTATTTCGGCGGGCTGACGCTCGTCAGGTAGGTTCGGCGCCAAGCCCGCGATCACGAAGCGCACTGCGGCTTCCAGCCCTGCCCGTGGGCCGTCCATCCCGTCTCATCATCGACCCAAAACGGAGGCGTTGCGAATGAGGATTGACACCGGTTGGGAGGCATACGACTCCGGGCGGCGACGCGCCTATCGAGCCGGGCCACCGGCTCCAGCCGAACTCCTGCCGATCGTGCTGGTTCTGCAGGAGGCGTGGGGAGTCGATGGTCATATCCGTGACGTCAGTGAGCGCTTCGCCACGGCAGGCTATTTGGCAGTTGCTCCCGACTTGTATTGGGTCGACGGCGCTCGACCGGAGGACCTGTCCGAGGATCGCGTTGAGCAGGTCAAGGCGTTTCTGGACACGCTGCCACCCACCGCATGGGCAGATCAAGATAAGCGCGATGCCGCGATCGCGTCCCTACCGCCAAACGACGCGACGCTTGTCCGAGAGTCGCTCGGCGCTGTCTTCGGCAATGTCGCCAAGTCTGATGAGCACCTCGCGACGGTGGGTTCGCTCATCGCCCATCTGCGCGCCGACGACTCGCTGAGTTCCCAGCCGATGGTCGCGATCGGCTTCTGTATGGGCGGGGGCCTCTCGTTTCGGCTGGCGTGCCAGAAGGTAGGGTTGGTCGGCGCCGTGGTCTGCTATGGGTCCGCTCCCGCGGACGACAAACTGGTCGATCTCTCCTGTCCGGTCCTCGGGCTCTACGGCGCCGATGACCATCGCATCACCGACGGGGTCCCCCATGTCGCGGAGATGGCCGCGGTGACCGCGATGTCATTTGAGTACGAGATCTATCAAGACACTCCCCACGCGTTCTTCAACGACACGCGGTCGTCGTACCGCGTCACGGCCGCGCGGGAGGCCTGGGCGCGGGTGCTGAGTTTCTTCGCAAAGACCACGGACACTGCGCGATAGCCTGGGTGCTGCTTCCACCTTTTCGGTATGTTTCCACCATGGCGCTGAACATCAAGGACGCCGAGACGGAACGACTGGCCGGCGAGGTGGCCCAGCTCGCGGGCGAGACCAAGACCCGCGCGGTGAAGGTCGCCCTGCAGGAACGGAGGGAACGGCTGGCCCGGCGCGGGCCACCGGCCGATCCCGGCGCGAGGCTTCGCCGGTTCCTGGCACACGAGGCCTGGCCCCAACTGCCGACCGCAGCGCTGAGCAACCCCCTCAGCCGAGCGGAGCGCGAGGCGCTGCTCGGCTACGGCCCCGACGGGGTGTGATCCTCGACAGTTCGGCCGGGGACGTCACCCTGCGGCGCTGAACTTCGGCGACTGTCTGACGTACGCCACCGCGCTGGTGGCGGCCGAACCGCTGCTGTGCGTGGGCAACGATTTCCCGCAGACGGACCTGGAGGTCGTGTCGCTCGACGACACCTGAACGCGCGGGCGGGCGCCGTCCTGCTGCCCCATCACCATCGACCGCGGTGGCAGGCTACCGCGTCGCTTCAGCAGAGGGCGACATGGCGCGCGCACTCGGTGACTCACGCCGCCGTCGCGGCCATTGCGGCGGCGACGGCGGAGCGCTCAACCTCAACCGGCGTCGGGATCGTGATGGTCAGAGGGCGCCCCTGACGCGCGAACGCGGTCACGATCGACCCTTTGTCGTGGTCATAGAGTACGACGACCTTGAGCCACCGGCTCGGGCCGGCATCGCGAAGGACCACTGGCGGTACCGCCAGGCTCTGCGACGGCCGGTGACCGCCGTCGCGCCCGCTGGCTCGCCCAAGCCGAGGCCTCCCTGCATGCGGTGCGTATCAGGAGCTAATTTCGGAACTGGAAATAGCCGCTGACATCCCGGCGGACCCGGACATGAAGACGGCGTAGCCTTCCAGAAATCTCATCAACAAACCGGCCCGCGCCAACGGGTCGTCCTGGAGGTCACGCCGTGTCTGCAAGGTATCAA
>CALAQT010000116.1 GCA_937888775.1 uncultured Actinomycetes bacterium
CATCGCCGTCGCGATCGAACACGACCTCGCTCGCCGACGTGCCGCCGCCCACCAGCAACTCACCGCCGCTGCCCTAACTGTGTAACCATGACAACGGGACCGCTGTCACCAAAGTTCCACGGCGAACGGGGCAACCTCGATGTCGGCGCCTGCCACGTTCCACACAACGAGCAAACGCCCGACCCATCAAAGCGGAAGTTCCGCACGGATGTCGAGCACACCGTCGGTTTGGACGATTTTGAGCAGTCTCGTCGCCGCCACCACACTGCTGCATCAGCCCGAGGATGCGGAAGTCTGCCGCGCCGTGGCCGAGGCTTCCGGGTTGGAACGATCAGGGCACTCTCGTCGCCAGCTGCGCTGCTTCCCCTTTGTCGCCCCAGCAGCCACGAGGCCGGCGCTCCCGCTTCGGACCGCGGCGGACTTGAAGGAGAAGTGCGGCCGACCGCCTGACGGGCCTGCGAGATGGCTGAGCCTTCGTGATTGCAGAAGTGAGCGGCAGTCAGCGCGAGCTGCCGGATCTCCTCAAACGCGGAACAGACCGCCAGCGCCGTCGCGACTGCTGCTTTGATCGCTCGACAGGCCGTCCGTTAGCTGGACCCGTGCAAGCACCTGCGGTTGGCGGACTCTCGCTCGCACGCGATAGGGGCAGCCAGCCTCGCGAGCCGAGCCAGACGAAAGCGGCAGTGGCTGGGCGTTCGGCGGGACCGCGCCAGATCGCCCGACCGACGGCCGCTCGGGCTTCTGCCTTGCACCAACAGCGAGCATCTCGGCGACGCCGCCCACACTGCTCCTCTTGTGCTTGCTGGCGTGATGCGGCCCAGCTAACGCCTCGCCGCGGTCCTCGGATCGTTTCCGCCGCCTGCGCCATCTGCAAGGCGTGACGCGGATGCCCGGTATTGGCGAATACGAGGGCCGGGCCAAGCGTCGGCGAGACACCTGCATCGTTGGAATCGCGGTACTCGACGCGAACGCGGTCGAGACGCTCGGGTTCGTTCCAGGGCGGAAGCCACGGACGGCCGGAATCGGCGCCCCAGCGCTCCCGCTCCGCGTGGAAGCGGCACTCCGCGGACCGCCAGGTCCGGCAGCCGCAGCTCGTCCGTCGATGGATCGCGCGCCGAGGACTCTCGCTCTTCGGGTCTTGCTACTCGTCGCCGGCAGCGGGACGCCTGGCCTGAACCTGCTTATCGCAATCTCTAGCGACGGAGGAGCCGTTCATTGAGCTCGGGAAGGCCGCCCGTGACGCGCTGGATGGCAGACTTATCTAAACCAGCTCGAACAAGACCTCGCCGCCAGCAGGCCGCGCGACCGCTGGCGGAAGGTCATCCTGCGACCGAGGAGATCGGGCCTGAGGCTCTGACGATCGGCCGCCCGCGGGAGTGCTCGAGTGAGCTGCGTTCCGTTCGTTACCTCCGGGGGGGTCGGGGTACAGGGCCCAGACGCGTGCTGGCATGGCCGATTCCGGAGATGCGCCGGAGCGTTGGTTTGCCGTGTCGCATCGTGGCGAGAGCGAGGACCGAGATCAGGCCGCCATCGAAGCGGGGGACTTGCTTGAGCGTGATCGCCTGGCGATGTGTTCGCACGATCCGCTCGCCGCTGCTCAAGCGGGCGACGATCTCATAGCTCGTAGCTCCTGCGACGGCACCCCAGCTGACCCGGAGCGTGAGGCCACGTCTGCTGACCCTCAGGCGCGCCGGCTTGCCGAGATGTGGCGAAGGCGGCGTGAACGAGGCGAGGTTGATCGTCTCTGCCGGCAGCCCGGCGAGCTCGAACTGCGCGATGATCGTCCTGCGGTCATTGCCGGGAGCTGGGGTGAAGCTCAGCCGCCCCCGTCCTCCGCCGTTGATCGTGCCGATGATGCGGCTGCCTCCGTGGGCGACCCGCTCGATGAACCTGACCTGTTGGTCGGTGCGGGGGGCGACGCTGTAGGCGAGCGTCCGCCGCGCCCCGCTGCCCCGCACCGAGGCGCTGATGCGGGCCTTTGGCTGGTCCGAGGCCTGGCTCATCATCTTGAGGGCCGGGGATCCGGGAAGCAGCTCGATTCTGTAGGTCCCGGGGCGCGGGTGCACCAGCCCGACCACCGTCGTGTTCAGCTTCTGCGAGCGGAGGATCCGCACCGCCGGGCTCAACGCGAGGCCGGACGCGGCCGAGCTCGTGAGGAGCTTGCCGTCCGGCGTCTGCACGCGCACCTCGGGCGCGCCGCCGACGCCGTCGAGTTCGATCGCGCGGCTGGCCGCCCCCCGTGCGATTGTCACCGTGACCGGCGCACCTGCCGCAGCGGCGTGCGCGTCTTGGGTGGAGAACACGTGCGTGTCCACGAACGGCGACCATCGGCAGCCGTCGAACGGCCACAAGTAGAGGTGGAACGGCGAGAACCCGACGCCACCGCCGACGTTGATGTCGCCGAGGAACGTGCCGATGTGGACGCAGCCGCCGGCGCCCCGGTCGGAGATCGCGCCGATCGCGCCGGCGCAGAGGACGTCCGCGATGCAGGCGGTGACGTCTCCCTTGATGCTGAACCGCCCGTTGGCGAAGTTGAACTCACCGTCGACGCGCCCGGTCAGGTCCACGATCCCCGCGAAGTGCGCGGCGATTCCGCCGCCCAGCCCGACGTAGCCCGGGGCCTCGTAGAGCAGGTAGGCGCCGCCGAACGGTGTGACCCCGGCGAGTGGGAGGTCGATCGAGGCGTCGGCAGCGATCGCGAACGTGGTCTGCGTATAGCGGCGGTTGTAGAAATCGGCGGGGAAGGCGGGGGGATGGCCGGGGACATCCACCTCGGAGTGGTCGAGGACGAACGGGGTCGCGTCGCTCGGGAAGGCCAGCACCAGATGGCCCTCGATCACCAAGATTCCCTCGGCGGTGAGCTTGGCGTTGGCCAGAAGGCGCGTCGGGTCCAGCCCGATTCCGAACCCGATCCGGTTCAACGCCACCCCGGCGAACAGCTCGATCCCCGGGGCCGGGAAGTCGAGGCTCGCCTCCAATTTGACGAGGCTTCCGTTGCGGATCACCACCCCGCCGTTGGGGGGGATCACATCCAGGCAGGCCCCATCGATAATGCACGCGCGGCCCTGGCCGGCCCATTCCTGATTTGCGCGGGCGTAGTCGAGCTGCAGGCTGTCTATCCCCAGCCCGCCGATCTCGGCGTCGATCGGCCCGATGCGGAGCTGGTCGATCACCAGTCCGTCGGCGTTGGTGGCCCGCAGGGTGACGTCGCCCTGGACCGAGACGCCCCCCACCTCGAAAAAGCTCGGCAGCGCGAGATGGACGCGGATCGTCAAGCCGAACGTGTCGCCGCTGTCGTCGAGCGCAACCTTGACGTTCCCGCCCAGCGCGAACCCGGCGATGTCCGCCAGGCCCCCGGCGGCCCGGGCGAACGAGCCGAGCGGGATCTGCCCCGCGCTCGGGTTGAGATTCATGTCGAACGATCGCGAGTGCTGCAGGGCGACCGCCCCGACCGAAATGCCCGCGTCAGAGCTGACAATCGCGTCCATCTGCGGCGCGATCACGATCGCCGCGCCAGCCCCCGGGTCCAGCGTCAGACCGTTCACCTTCAGCTTCCCGTAGGTGATGTAGACGTCGGGCAGCTGGACCACGAGGTTGGCGACCCTGCTGTCCACCTTGCCCGGATTGAAGGGGATGGCGATAGCCTCGCCGCCCGGGATTCCGAGAGACTTCACGAACGGGAACATGATCCCGCGCTCGGCGCTCGGAATCTGGTCCACGGTGCTCACCTGCCGCAGGCACCCCTCAAACTGCAGACCCCCCTCAACCACAGTCCGAGGCGTCACGCAATCGCGCAGCTGGATCTGGTCGCTCAAGGTCGGAATCGCGCGGTGGCCAACCGGCTTGAGCGTGAAGTCACCAGGCGCCGCACACGCGTACACGGGCGCCTTCTTGGCCAGCGCGCGGCTCACCCGTCCCGCCAGCCGGCGCTGCGCGGCGGTGAGCGGCGCGGTGGCTGCGACGGTGAACGACGTGGTCAGCGGCGGCCCGGAGCCTCCCGCGCCGATCGCCACCGCGCTCACCGATCGCGCTCCCGCCGTGGCGCGGAACGTGACCGCCGTCTGTGCGCCCGAGCAGGTGATCTCCGGCTTCGAGTCCCCGCTCAGATTCCACCTGATCGCAGTGGCGGTCCCGCTGACGGACGCTGCGAGCACGATCCGCGTGCCCGCCGCGGGTGACCCGATCGGGGCGATCCCGAGGACACGAGGCGGTGATGACGAAGAGCCGGTGACGGTGTAGCGAGTCATCGCCGTCGCGGTCTGCCCGTCGGTGTCGGTCGCGATCACCACGAAGGTGTGCGCGCCGACCGTCGACGTGTCGATCGCCGCGCCGTCAGGGACCGGGCCCGAGCAGCCGTCGGTGCCGGGCTTGAGCGCGCCGCCGTCCGAGCCCGGCGAGCACGAATAGCTCGCGTGCACGACTTGCCCTGGCGTATAGGCGGCGCCGTTGGCGGGGGTTGTGACCGACGCCGACGGCGGTGGTGATGCGGTGGCTGCGATCTGGGCGGTTGAATGAGTGGTCGTGGTGCTGCCACCGACGTCGGTGATGCTGGCGGTGACCGTGTAGCTGCCCGCAACGCTGTAGGTATGGGTGCTGGTCACGTCGAAGCCGCCACCCGCCGCGGCGGCGACCGTACCCGCGCTGGAGCTGCCATCTCCCCAGGCGATCTGGGCGGAGAAGTCGTTCGCGTCGGCACCCGGGTTAGCGTCCGCGAGATGCGCGACGACCGCGGCCAACGACCGGCGGGCCGCTCCGGAGCTGTCGACCCCCGCGGCGGTCAGCGGGGCGTCCTGGACGGTCGCTTGGAACGACGTGGTCTGCGTGCCGGCTGGGCAGAAGCGCGTAACTACATACGTGTAGGACACCGAGCCGCTATAGGTGCCCTCCTCGGCGTAGGTGTGGGTGCCCTGGATCCCGGTGCCCCCGTCAGACGTTCCCGCCGAGGTCGTGCCGTCCCCCCAAGAGATCGTCGCGCCCGCCAGCGAGCAGGACCCGATGTCTACGACCTTGCCCGTGAACGATTGACCCTCGACTGCGGTGATGTTGACACCGGCAGCAGCCGCCGACGCTCCTGGCGCGATGACCAGCATCCCGAGCATGACAGCGCACAGCGCGAGCGGACCGATCCGCGTTCGGGACAGGCGCCGCAGGTAGATTCTCGCGTGTGATGGCTTGTGGCGCGTGAGCGCCGTCAGGTGCTTGATCGTGAGCATGACGTGTCCCTCCCGGTTTCAGTCGGCGTCCGCATCATCACCGCGCGCCCAGCCTGTTCGCATCACGGAGCACCGGTGAACTTTTCTCCTCCACAGCCTTCGGGCCCTGCGGCTTCAGGGCGCCAAACCTCACCGGTGCTCCGTGATGCGAGCACCCGGCCGATCGGCTTTGATCAGCCGGTGGCCGACCACGATCGCTTGTGTGTGGTGCTGGAGCTTGAGGTGGGCTCTGAGCCGATCGTCGGAAGCCTGCAAGCGGGCGGCAGGCGCTTTGACTTCTCGGGTTGGGTGGGTCTCGCCACGGCGCTCGAGCAAGCGATCAGCACCGGCGCGGACGGCAGGCCCGGGCGGTCAGCCGGTACCGACGCGCCCCCGAGCAGGCTCCGCCAGCTCCCCTGAGAGCGCGGCGGGCAGCTCGGCGCGGGAGTGAACCCCGAGCTTCAGATAAGCGTGGCGCAGATGGCTCTCGACCGTGTTGACGGTCACGAACAGCTGTTGCGCGATCTCGCGGTTCGACAGCCCGGCTGCGGCCAGTCTCGCGACGCGCCGCTCGCTCGCCGTGAGCGCTTCGGTGCCGGCGAGCGCGAACCGGCGGGGACGGGCGCCCGTCGCGCGCAGCTCGTCCTGCGCTCGCTCGGCCAGGACCAGGGCACCACATCGGTGTGCGAGCTCGCGCGCCCGCGCGAGCGGCGCCCGCGCCTCGGAACGGCGATTGCAACGCCGAAGTGCGGCGCCGAGGTCGGCCATCGCCCGGGCGTGCTCGAGCACGGCGGGAGAGCGCTCGAGCGCAGATGCCGACGCCGCCAAGTCCTCGAGGCCCGCCTCGCCCCCGGCCAACAGCCCCCTCGCGCGCAGCGCCAGACCCACGGCACGGGAGGACCCCACCCGCCGCGCTAACCCGAGCTCCTGGTCGACCAGGCTCCGCGCCGCGGCGGGCTC
>CALAQT010000117.1 GCA_937888775.1 uncultured Actinomycetes bacterium
GGTCTGCACGCGCAGCAGCTTGGCCAGTCGCGGCACCCTGGTGAAGCGGCCGGTGTGGTAGGTGCCGGCGACGGCACCGGACCGGGAGCGGCACGGCGACCCGGGCTGGACGCCGCAGCGGGGGCAGGGGTGGCGCTCGACCTCGCCGGCGTCACGGGCGGCCTCGCCGGTGACGTGATCACGGGCGGGCTGGCGGGAATCGGGGAGGTCGGCCACCCCCCGATCGTCTCACAAACATTTCTCAGAATAGGCCGTTCCCGGCACTTGAGTGAGAACGGGTTCTGAGAGCGAAACCGGGACCCTGGCGACCTTCGGGCCTGATCCTGGACCTTGCTCCGGCAATAGAGGGTTTCTGAGAAATAGCCAAAGGTCCACCCAGGGAACTGTCGGCTCTTGGCGCCGGTTAGGTAGACTGACCTACCTAGGAGCTGAAAGGAACGTGATGAGCGATACCGGCACTGCGGCGACGCACCCCAGGAAGAGGCGGGGGACCGCGCGTGAGCGGCTGCTCGTCGCCGCATCGCGCCGCTTCTATGCGGACGGCGTGTCAGCGACAGGGATCGATACGATCACCGCCGAGGCGGGTGTGGCGAAGATGAGCCTGTACAACAACTTCTCCTCCAAGGCCGACCTGGTGATGGCCTACCTCGATGCGCGGCATGAGGAGTGGATGGGCCTGTACCGGCGGCGGCTGGATGAGGCCCGGGACGGGCGCGGCGGCGTGCTTGCAGTCTTCGACGCGTACGCCGACCACGCGGCTTTCGCCTATGAGCACGGCTTTCGGGGGTGCGGTCTGCTGAATGCGGCTGCCGAGATGCCCGCCGGGGACGAGGGGCGGGCCGTGGTGCGCCGGCACAAGGAGGAAGTCGAGTCCCTGCTCGCCGGGCACCTCGAGGAATTGATGCCTGAGCGGCCCGAGGACGCGCGCGCGGTGGCCGAGCATCTGGCGTTCCTGCTGGAAGGCGCGATGGCACGCGCCGGGCTGGAGGGCGCGGGTACGCGTCTGGAGCACGCGCGGAGGATGGCGGCGGACTTGGTGGACCGGCTGTGATGCGGGCCGCCGGACATGGGGCCGGCTCGGTGGGCGTGGGGTCGCTGTGCGTGCTCGTGGCGTCGGTGCTGTGGGGCACAACGGGCACCGCCGCGACCTTCGCTCCAACGGTTGGCCCCCTCGCGATCGGGGCCGTCGCCATGGGCCTGGGCGGACTGCTTCAGGCCCTGATAGCCGCCCCCCGTATCGCCCGGGAAGCGCCCGGGCTGCGTGCGCAGCGCGGTGCGGTGCTGCTCGGCGCGGTGGCGGTGGCGGTCTACCCTCTGGTGTTCTACAGCTCCATGCACCTGGCCGGGGTCGCCGCCGGGACGGTGGTCTCGATCGGCTCGGCCCCGCTCGCCTCGGCTGTGATCGAGCGTGTCGCGGACGGGCGCCGCCTGACGCGCCGCTGGATGCTCGGCGCCGCCCTGGGCCTCTCCGGGACGGTGCTGCTATGCGTGGCCGAAGCGGCCAAGGCGCACTCCGCCCCCGGGGCCGGGTCCGTACGGACGACCGTGCTCGGTCTGGGGCTGGGCCTGGTGGCCGGGCTCACCTATGCCCTGTATTCGTGGGCGGCACACCGGATGATCAGCCGCGGTGTCTCCTCCGGCGCGACGATGGGTAGCGTCTTCGGGCTGGGCGGGGTGCTGCTTGTGCCCGTGCTGCTGGCCACCGGTGCCCCGCTCCTCAGCTCCTGGCCGAACGCGGCCGTCGGCGCCTACCTGGCCCTGGTGCCCATGTTCATCGGCTACGTCCTGTTCGGCCGGGGCCTGGCGCACGTCCCCGCGAGCACCGCGACCACGCTCTCGCTGCTGGAACCCGCCGTCGCGGCCGTGCTGGCTGTGCTGGTTGTCGGTGAACGTCTGCCCCTGCTGGGATGGGTCGGCATCGCCTTGATCGCCGGATGCCTAGCCGTGCTCACCATGCCGCCACGGACGGCTCCGCAGCCGCGAGCGATCACCACAAGGCTCAACACCGGTGCCGAAGGACAGGGCACATCTCAGCCCCGCCGCACTCCGATCCGGGACACCGCACCTTCTGTACCCACCGAGCCCGGACAAGTCTTCACGAGCTGACTAAGCCGCCGTACGCGGCGCTGGTCCAGCTCTTCCACCAGGATCTTCGACGCCCGCGCCAGCGTCTGCGCCGGCTTCTCCAGCTGCGGCAGGACCGCCAGGCGCTCCTTGTCCGACGCCCGCCGGGCCGGGTTGATCAGGCGGTTGGCCATCAGCAGCGCGAACAGGTCCAGCGCGTCGTCGACGGCCTGCGCCTCCAGGTTGCGCACCACCGCCGTCAGCAGCGCGGTCTTCGGCTCCGGGGCCCGTTCGATCGTCTGCGCCTTGCTCAGCTGCCCGTACCGGGCCAGCGTGTTGAGCCGGTTCACCGGCACCCGGGACAGGTTCACCCGCTCCAGCCCGAACACGGAGATCTCCTGCATCCGCTCCATGGCGCGGGCCATCGCCGTGCCCGTCGACTTCGTCGGCGGGGTCTCCGTAGCCGCTCCAGCTCCGAGACCCGCTTACCCTCCGGGACCTCCAGCAGGGCCACCAGCGCCGGCGCCAGCGTCCGGTCCGCGTACTGCTTCACGCACGAGGAGTAATCGATGCCGAGCTGCCCGGCCAGGTAGTCCACGACCTCCCACGGCACCGCCAGCGGGTCGTCCCCCAGGAACGTGCCGATGTACCGCACCGTGCAGATCTGCACCGCCATGCCAAGGCGATGCCCGTCGGACCTTCGCAGCGCGATCAGGTCGCGGTCGTCGTCGCCAGGAAGAAGAACCGCTCCAGCTCGGGGCGCGTGGGAGCCTCGCCGAAGGCCCCGTAGGCAGCGGCTTGCTCATCAGTCAGAAATTCCACCGGCACGGCCAGACCGTAGCCGCGCTTCGAGTTCGCTCAACGGTCTTTCCGAAGCTCCCCACCGGGGTAGTTCGCTGTGGTAACCGACCATGATCAATCTCAGCGCTACTTCCTGTACCTCAGCTACTCACACCCGGATCATCCCCGTTGCGGCTTTTGGCCTCACCTTGGCTGAACCCCAAGGTGCTCCTGTGGACAGGCAATCACGTCCTGCGTTGGCAGCTGCGCCACGGTGTCGCGCCTCACGCCTTCGCGCTGTTGGAAACCGTCGGGCGCCGCTCGGGCAAGGCGCGTCAGACGTGCGTTGGCAACGGGCTGATCGGTGACACCTTCTGGTTGGTGGCCGCGCATGGGCAGCAGGCGGACTGGGTACGCAACATCGACCGTGATCCCACCGTGCGGGTGCTCGTGAACCGACGCTGGCGTACGGGAACAGCCGCGGTGCTGCTCGATGATGACGCCGCTCACCGCTCACGCACGTTGCCGCACCGCTGGGATGCGGCCCTCGGTCGGATGATCGCCACGACGCCTCTGACCGTACGCATCGATCTCGCACCGAAGCGGCCGACCGAGTAAGGCCGCCCGGCGACAATCTGTAAACAGACTCGTCGCGAGCCCCAGAGCGGATCCCGTTCGGGACGGACCGATCTCCTTGTGGGCGGGGGGCCGGCTACTGGTGCTCGCGGCTTATGGCGGAGCTCACCGTCGCACCGTTGCGGTGCTCGATGGAGTGGCTCGTCGCTCGGCTTGCCCAGATGGAGACGCCGGGTCCATCCATCGGTCGCGACCAGCTGGCTCGGGGCGATCCGGATGTGATCTCGGCCAGCCTATTGAGCGATCGCTTGCGCGGCGGTCAGTTGCGCCGGGCAGCGGCCCTCGGGCCGGCCGCAGGCGGTGAAGTCGCAGGTGCGACACCACCAGGCCCCGATGTCCTTCGCCTGCCGCCACTCGACGCGGCTGGCGACTCGTGCGGAGACCACCTTGTCCAGCAGCGCCTCGAGTGCGCGGCCCTCGTCGACGGTCAAGCCGCTGCTGGCGCTCGAGAGGACCTCGTCCCGTGCCGCCCGGGCCTGGCGCGAGCGCTTCCGGCCCTTCGTGGTCAGCCGCACCTCGACCCGGCGCCGATCCGCACCTTCGTGGCGCTCGGCCAGCCCGTCGCGTTCGAGCTGCGTCACGACCCGTACCGCACCTGAGTGAGTCAACCCCAGTACCGCGGCAAGCCGGCCCACATGGGCGCCGTCCAGGAACTCCTCAAGCGCCAGCAGCGCCGTCGTCGCGCTCCCGGTGAGCCCCGAGGCGCGCTCGAGCGCCTGCTGCCCCTCCTCGGCGAGGTTCAGGGACAGGGACGCGAGGAGGTTGTCCAGGCGGAGGTTTGCGGGGGTGACCATGCAATGATTATATGAGTGAGTCATACACTACGAGGAGATGACCATGGCCGGATTCACCGCCACCGCTCAGACCGACGTCGCCGCCACTCCAGGGCGGGTGTGGGCCGCTCTCACTGAGCCGGAGCAGATCGCGGCGTACATGCAGGGCTCGCAGGTCACCACGACCTGGCAGATCGGCTCCCCGATCACCTGGGACGGCGAGTACGACGGCCGCTCCTACCAGGACAAGGGCGAGGTGCTCACCTACGACGAGCCGCACGTTCTCTCGGTCACCCACTACAGCCCGATGATGGGCCAGCCCGACGAGCCGCAGAGCTACCACACGCTCGTCTACACCCTCACCGCCACGGGCGAGGGCACCCACCTCGAGCTCACCCAGGACGGCTGCGACAGCGAGGAGCAGGCCGCGCAGTTCAGCCACAACTGGCAGGGCATGCTGGACGGGCTCAAGGCACACGTCGAGGGTTGAACCACCGCTGGTCGAGCCGCGATCCGCTGACCAATGGTGGGTCGGCTGACCAGGTCGAGGGTGGCCACCGCCAGGGAAGGGCGTACAACCAGCTTTGGCGACCAGGGCTGATTGATCACCGTAGGCGATCCCGATTCGGAAACTGCCCGATTCGGACAATGAATGTGCCTGAGGCCCTTGCTGATTCCGCGGTCAGGTCCCCGAATCAGCTTGCGCCGGCCTGGAAGGATCGCGGACATGACGCAGAAGATCCTCGACACCGAGAGGCTCCGACTCGTGCCGCTCGCCGAGGAGCACCTCGAGTTCGAAGTCGAGTTGGACTCCGATCCCGAGGTCATGCGCTGCCTCGCCGGGCGTGCCAGCTCACGCGCCGAGGTCGAGCAGGCTCATCAGCGACGGCTCGCCGCCGCGCGTGGGGTGCCCGGGCTGGGGTTCTGGGCCGGATTCACCGACGGCGACTTCGTCGGCTGGTGGATCCTGCAACCGCCGAACGGCCCGGATCAGCCCAAGATCGCCGGGGAGGCAGACCTCGGTTATCGGCTGTTGCGCCGGCACTGGCGCCGCGGGTACGCCAGCGAGGGCGCCCGCGCGCTGATCCGGTACGGCTTTGCCGATCTGGGACTGCACCGGATCTTCGCTCAGACCATGGCGGTCAACCTCGCGTCGCGGGCGACGATGAACGCCGTCGGCCTCACCTTCACCCGCGCCTTCATCTCCAGCGAACCGTATGACGACCCGATCCCGGGCGCCGAGCAGGGCGAAGTTGAGTACGAGATCACGCCGAGGACATGGCAGCGCCGCCAAGGGATCATCGGCAGCACGCACCCACACCCAGACAGGCGATAGCCGCGCGACCGGGAAGACGCGCTCCTCTCCGAGTCGGAGCATTCGCGGTGCTGGCGAGTCCGCGGGGAGCCGCCCTCCGCCCAACTGGAATGTCCTGCAGCTCGCGGCCAGCGCCGTGAGCTGCGCCATCGCCCGGTGACCTTGAACGCTCAATTGACGTTGACGCAGTGCCGTATCGGGATCGTCTATCGCGACTAGCGCGTCAGCCGATGCGCTCGGCCAGGGACACGATGATCCCTTCCGGCCCGCGCACGTAGGCCATGCGCCAGATGTGCTCGTACTGGCCGATGCCGCCGACCAGCCCGTAGCCGTCCATGGCGAGCCGGTCGACGGCGGCCTGGAGGTCGTCAACCTCGAAAGCGACGTTGCGCAGCCCCAGCTCGTTGGCCATCGCGGCCGGCGACCCGGGCTGGTGGTCGGGCCGGACGAAACTGGAAAGTTCCAGCCGGGTGCCTCCGTCGGGCGGCCGCAGCATGACAATCTCGGTGCGGGCGTCAGGGATGCCGATGACAGTGTCCAGGAACTCGCCCTCGATGAACGCCCGCGTGCCCTCGACCTCGAGACCAAGCCCGACGAAGAACGTCGTCACCGTGTCGAGGTCCGCGACGGTGATGCCGACATGGTCGAAGCGTCGTGCAAATGACATGGGTCCATCCTTTACTTGCGGTGTCGACTCACCTTCAGGACCGGCGGTGAACGCCAGCCTTGCCGGGACATCGACTACGGATCTCGGCCGGCCGACCGGCGGCCGGCTGTGGGCAGCGTTGGGCGTGCGTGTCTGTGCTCCGGTTGCCTCGAGCCGGCGTCGAATTGTCCGGTCGTGGGACGGCGGAAGCGGGCGACCCACCGCTGCTCATTCGACCCGGTGGGGAGGGGGAGCGCGTTGATCGCGACCGTGTCCAGCCCGTCGGCTGCGAAGGACTGGATTTCGTCGCGTCGCAGTGGCCAGGGCGGCAGCTGCCGGGTTGTGCCGCTGACGGCAGCAGTCTCCTCGATCGCGAGGAGGGTGCCACCCGCAGCGACGAGGCGGCCGACGTTGATGATGGCGTCGTGGCGGGACGGGTTGGGTAGGGCCTGCACGGTGATGATCTCGACCACCAGCTCGAACGCCCGCCACCACGGTGGTGGAGGGTCGAGCAGGTTGGCCGTCGTGTAGTGGACCTGCGAGTGGGGATGCCGGCGGCGAGCGAGGCGGATGGCGGCGGGCGAGATGTCGAACGCCGTCGTCGTGAACCCAAGCGAGGAGAGGTACTCGGCGTCGGCGCCCAACCCACAGCCGACGACGACCGCCCTTTGCCCGCGACCGTGAAGGTCGCGTGCACGTGCCCAGTCGAGGAGCAGCGGGTGAGCCTCGGTCCTGGACCAGGGAATCGCGACCCGGCCCCGCTCGCCTGCCGCGTAAAGCTGATCGAACCAGCCAGTCGAGTCCCCGGTCGCCAGCGCCGCCGCTGCCAGCTGCGCCTCCAGGTCGTCGGTCGACATCGAAAGCCCCTGGCACGGACCTTGCTTTTGGTCTGACCTGGTCATCAGTACGCCGTCGTCGTCACGTGCTCGGGCGCAACCAGGAACACAATCCGCTGCTCGCCACGCGGGTAGGGACCGCCGGTATAGACGGCCGAGACTCGGTCGATGATCTCCCAACCGTCCTCACCCTCAACCCGGTCGACGACGCGGCCACGAATCATCGCCATGCGGAAGGGCTGCTCTCGGTCGGTGATCGAGATCGCCACCCGCGGATCACCCGCGATGTTGCGCGCCTTGCGCGAGCCCGGCCCGGTGAAGAAGACCACCCGCTCACCTTCGACACCGATCCACACCGGCACCGAATGCGGTGCACCGTCGGGCAGCACGGTCGCGACATGCGCCTGGTTTGCTGCCTGGCAAAGCTCTCGTACTGGCCCCCGCAGCATGACCATCCGACGCTCCCTCCAAAGGCGAGACGAGACGACTCGTCTTGAGTATAGACGCAAGTGAGCTCCAGTCACAAGACGCACCGTCTCGTCTTCCGCTACCCTCAGGTACGTGCCCACGTCGACCAGGAAGCCGCTCGCCTCACGGCGCAGCGAGAGCTCGCGCGTGGCCATCCTCGACGCCGCGCTCTCGCTGTGCCGGGAAAGGGGGTATGCCAAAGTCAGCGTGGAGGCCATCGCGGCCCGCGCCGGCGTCGGCAAGCAGACCATCTACCGGTGGTGGCCGTCGAAGGCGTCCGTCGTGCTCGATGCCCTCGAAGACGTCGCCGCCCGAGTGCCTACCGCCGACACCGGTGACGTGCTGGCCGACATGCGCGCCCGCCTCGCCCAAGTCGTCGAGCTCTATGCCGACGAGCGCTTCGGACCCCACCTCGGCGCGTTGATCGGCGAAGCCCAGCACGACCCAGCTCTGCGCGCCGATCTGCTCGAGCGATACCTTCGGCCACGGCGAGCAGACGCCCTCTGGCGCCTCCAGCTCGCTCGTGAAGAGGGTCAGCTGCCCGACACCCTGAACCTCGACGACCTCGCGGACGTAATCTTCGGAGCCGTCTACCATCGGCTGCTCCTCCGAAACGGGCCGCTCGACAAGGCCTACGCCCACTTCGTCGTCGACACCGTTCTCGCGAGCTATGTGACAAGACCACGGCGCCCACGGACTCGGACGACATCGCGAACGGGCCGGCCAGCGGCGACGCGGTGATGCGGTCCGCAACGGGCACGGGGCGAATGCATTCGGCTGCCGCCGCGTATTCCGCGGCGGCCGTCGGCGTGCTGTACGCGGGAATCAGCGCGTACTGGGCTGCCGGCGGCACCGCGCTGCTGACCGCGGTCGGAAACGCCGTCGAGCCTCACGCCCGCACCGGCGCCGCGCTGGTGGCGGCCCGCATGGCTCACCGTCGCAGTCAAACTGGCCGTGAGCGCACTCGGTGTACTCGCCATCGTGCGGTCAGGCAGCTCGCACCGGCCGCGACGTCTGCTGCGTGTCCTTACGTGGGTGGCCGCGATCGTCCTTATGCTCTACGGCACTGTCCTGACCGCGGTCGGCGTGGCCGTCGAATCCGGCCTGGTCTGCCACGGCGCGCACGCCGACCTGACCGCGCTGCGCTGGCACGCCTCCCTGTGGGACCCCTGGTTCCTGCTCTGGGGACTGCTCCTGATGACCGGGCTGGTCCTCTCCCACCCGCACACCGCTCCAACCACCGCCATTCCCCCAAACCGCTCACCCCGGCCATGACAGGCCCAAGTCACACACCCCACCGCTCCCGTGGCGGCGAGGTTGGTGATCTTCGTGAGGTCAGCGCGCCAGCTGAGCAGGGACCTTCCGTGCGCAGGCTGCCGAGGCTCGACATGCCAGGACCACGCTGCCGACGTCCCGATTGCCGAACCCCCGGCGGGAACCGGCGCTGGGGGTTCGCTGATCGTGCAATGCCAGCTCG
>CALAQT010000118.1 GCA_937888775.1 uncultured Actinomycetes bacterium
GCTGGGTCGGTGCCAGCGGCGCTGCGGCTGCTGTCTACGGCCACCCACCCCGACGAGCGGGCGCGGCGGCGGGCGCTCGCCGCGTGGAGCGCCACCGGCGCCGCGGCCGGTGCTAGCGGCTTCCTACTCGGTGGGGTCCTCACCGAACTCACCGGCTGGCGGACCATCTTCTGGTTGAACCTGCCGCTGGCCGTGCTGTTGGCCCTCGCGGTGCTCCGGAGCGCCCCGCCCGCGACCGGCGAGGCCGCCGATCACCTCGACGTACTCGGCGCCGGCCTGCTCACAGCCGTCCGCGGTCATCGGCCTGGTGCTCGGCAGCTCCCTACTCGAGCGGCCGGGACACCGCGCAGTCGGCCTGCTGCTCGTGGCCAGCGGAGGTCTGCTGCTGGCGGCCTTCGCCCGGGTCGAACGCGCCGTGCCCAACCCGCTCCTACCAGGCCGGGCCGTCCGACACCGCAATCTGCGGATCGGCGCCGCCGCCGCGTTCATGAACACCGCGACCACCAGCCCGGTGATGACGCTGGCCACCCTGCACCTGCAGGACACCCGCGGCGCCAGCCCGGCCGCCGCCGACGTCACACTGCTGCCGTTTAGCCTGTGCGTCGTTCTAGGATCCGCCCTCGCCGCGCGGGTCTTGCATCGGCGCCACCCGGGCGGCGGACTGGCGGGCGGGCTGGGCCTGATCGCCGTCGGCGACGCCGCTCTGCTCGCGCTACCTGTCGCCGAATGGCTCCTCCCCGCATGTGTTGGCGTGGCCGGCCTGGGCATTGGACTGTCCTCCGTCGCGGCGACCACCCTCGGCACCAACGTCCCGGCCGCCCTGCAAGCAACCGCGGCGGGCGTACTAAACACCGCCGCCCAACTCGGCACCGCGCTCGGCGTCGCCGTCGTCCTGCTAATCGCCACCAGCACCCAGAACCTTCATCTACCGCTCGACGGAACACCGCTCGGCTGGGCTTGCGCCGCCCTCGGCGCCGCCGCCGCCGCGCTTCTCAACTACACGCGTTCTCGCCCGGCCATCGAAACCACCTCGCGGACCTCCGTTTGACGATCGTCTTACGACACCGCGGCGACGTGGTGTTCGTAGACGACGAACGAGGTCAGCTGGCCGATCGTGTCGTACAGCGATCTCGCGGGACCGTTGAACTGCTGGGTGTGCCAGTACACGCGCTGGATGCCGCGTTCTCGCGCCTGGGCGTAGACCGCCTCGAAGATCGTCTCGGTGATCTGTCCGCCGCGGTGTGAGCGGTCGACGTACAGGTCTTCGAGGTAGCAGTAGCCGGTCGCGCTCCAGGTCGCGGGGTGACAGACGAGGTGCGCGAGGGCGATCGGTTGGTCGTCTGGGTCGACTGCGACCAGGCCGAGCATTCCCTGCTCGCCGTCGCGCAGGCGCATAAACGTCAGCTCGCTTACCTCGTCGGGGACTTGGGCGCGGTAGAAGGACAGGTAGCTGCCCCACAGCGCTCGCCACTTCTCGTGGTCATCGCCACGCAGACGGCGCACGCTGACGGCAGCTGAATTTGGCATTCTTGCTCTTCTGTCCACTGGGAGGCGGTCGGTTTAGGCGGTCTTGACGGGCTCGAGCATGCGGTGGGGGCTGCGTAACGCGAGCGCCACCGGGTCGTGGCGGAGCCTTCGGCGCCCGCGCTGCGGCTCGGTGATGATCTCGGCGAGGTCCGGAGTCAGGTTGCAGGCCGGGCAGGCGGCGTTGTCGTTTAGCTCTGTTCCACAGCTGGCGTGTTTGAACACGCGGCTGTTGGGGCGGCGGTGCTGGGCACCCCACACCAGGAGGGCGTGCAGGACCGGCCACAGCTCACGCCCGGCTTTGGTCAGCTCGTAGAGATGGCGTCCGTGATGTCCGGGGTCGGGTCGGCGCTGAAGGATCCCGTTCTGCACGAGCCCGCGCAGCCGATCGGCGAGAATCGCCTTGGGCACGTCCAGGTGGGCCTGGAAGTCGCTGAAGCGCCTGACGCCGTACATCGCGTCGCGGACGATCAAGAGTGTCCAGCGCTCGCCGAGGACCTCGAGCGCGCCTGCGATCGAACAGTCCTGAGCTTCGTATTCCTTGCCGAGCACTGGAATGATTGTAGCGACCCTCGGTTCAGTTATCGAACTAAGGTGGTAGCGTGATCGGCGGTTCGCTTATTGAACTCCACGAAAGGTCAGTCATGACGCTCCTCGCCCTCTCCCCCTCAAGCTCAGAAGCCGGCGCGCCTTCGTCGTCGCGGATGGGGTGGCTGGCGGTGGCTGCGGTGCTGGTGGGCACGGGGTGGGGGTCTAACCAGATAACCCCGATGCTTCTGGTCTACCGGCACACGCTGGGCCTGGGCACCGGGACACTTGAGGCGATGTTCGGCTTCTACGCGCTCGGGCTGATCCCAGGGCTGCTGCTCGCCGGTCCGCTGTCTGACGCGCGTGGGCGTCGGGGAGTGGTGATCCCAGCTGCCGGGCTGTCGCTGCTTGCCAGCCTGGTGCTGGCCGCTGGCGCCCACGGCGTGGCACTGCTGTTTGTTGGCCGTCTGCTGGCTGGGGTCTCAAGCGGCGCGGTGTTCTCCGCGGGCACCGCCTGGCTGCGCGAGATCTCGGTGGCGCCGCTGGGCACGGCCACTCGTGGTGGGGCGGCGCGCCGGGCGGCGATCGCGATGACCGCGGGCTTTGCCCTCGGTCCGTTGCTGGCCGGCGTGTTGGCGCAGTGGGCGCCGGCATCAAGGACGGTCCCCTACCTTCCGCACATCGTGTTCACGGCCGCGGTGCTGCTGGCGCTGCGAAACGTCCCTGAGACCGTCACGGGCTCACGCCGCCAGGCGGTGCGCCTGTCGGTGCCCGGGGTGCGCAGCCGGCGCTTTCGCGGGGTGGTGGCGCCGATGGCGCCGTGGGTGTTCGCCGCCCCCGCGATCGCTTTTGCGCTATTGCCGAGCATTGTCGGCGCCGATCGTGTCGCCGAGGGCATCGCGCTGGCGGCTGCGATCACGTCGCTGACCGCGTTGGCGGGTGTCCTGATTCAGCCGTTGGCGAGGCGGTTGGAGGCGCACGCTCAGAGCAACCGTGCCGGCATCCTCGGGTTGCTGGTGCTCGGCGCGGGCCTGGTGCTGGCGGCACTGACCGCGCAAACTCAGGAGGTGTGGTTGCTGGTGCCGTGCGCGATCGTGCTCGGCTGCGCCTACGGGCTCTGCCTCGTCGCCGGCTTGATCGAAGTCCAAAAACTCGCCGGTGGCGATGAGCTTGCCGGTCTGACCGCGGCCTATTACGCCCTGGCCTATCTCGGCTTCGGCGCCCCGTATCTGTTCGCGCTCGCCGCGCATCTGGCCAGCTATCCCGTCCTTTTGTCGATCGCTGCCGCGCTCGCCCTCAGCACCGCACCGGTGGTCGCCCGCCGCTCCGCTCAGCAACCCAATGTCACCGGTTCCAGAACGCCCGAAGCGCCCGTCCGTTCGGTTGCCCGCATGACCTCCACTGATAGCCGGAGCGGCCGATGAGGGATCTGCCGCCCCAGCCGCTACCGGGGCTTCCCGGGCTGCTTGGGATCACCCTGATCGAGGCCTCGGCTGATCGTGTCGAGGCTGTCCTCACCGTCGGCCCCGAGCACCTGGCGCCGACCGGCTACCTGCACGCCGCCTGCGTGGTCGCGTTGGCCGACACCACCTGTGGATATGGCTGCCTGGCTGCGCTGCCCGTCGGCAAGGTTGGCTTCACCACGATCGAGCTGAAGTCAAACCACCTGGCTACGGCACCCCTCGGCGAGCAGCTCCGCGCGGTCGCGACTCCCGTGCACGGTGGCCGCACGACCCAAGTTTGGGACGCCATCGTCACCGCAGCAGCAACCGGCGATCAGGGTCATCGTCGGCAGATCGCCGTCTTCCGATGCACGCAGATGCTGCTGGAGCGCAAACCTTCAACCCCAAAGCGATGTTGTTCGGAGTCATTTGACGCGCACGATCACCCAGGAAGGAGAGCGTCTGCTCGTGCCGAGACGAAATCGCGTTACCCCCGAAGCTGAACTGATCGCCGTCCCTGACCGGGGAATGTTCCTGGGCAACCGGGGAGCGCTCCACGATCGCGGCGGCAACCTCGTGCGATACTCCCGCGGACGCCTCTGGTTGATCTGCCTGACGGAGTTCAAAGCACGCCGCCGTCCGCTCTGGGCTCCCGGGAAGCTGACCGAACTGTTCTTCCTGGATGAGGCCACCGCCCTGGCCGCCGGGCACCGGCCCTGCGGCGAATGCCGCTCCGCTGCCTACCGAGCGTTCAAGGCCGCCTGGGGCAGCGCCCATCCCGGCCAGACGGTCAATGCGGCAACGATCGACACCCGCCTGCACGCCGACCGGCTCGCCGACATAGACACCAAACGCACCTTCAGTGAGCGGCTGGGCGCCCTCCCTAACGCCACCATGATCCGGCTTGACGGCCGTCCGTGGCTGGTCCACGGCGATCAGCTCCTGGCCTGGGCGCCTGGTGGCTATGAGCAGCGACGGCGACGAGCGAACCTCGCCAAGGTCACCGTCCTTACGCCGCGAGCCACGGTCGCGACCCTCGCCGCCGGCTACCAGCCAGAGTTGCACCGCACCGCGCAGCGATGAGCCGCCACACAAAACCACACCCCGAGGGGGATGCGACCGCGCGGTGCTCGCGCGATGGTCCCGCAGCGAGGCTGCTCGCGATCCTGCGCAGCGGCGAACTACAGGCGCAGGACGCGGTCGACGAGGCGATCAACCGGGCCCGGCGACACGACAAGCTGAACGCGTTCATCTCGCTCGCCGACGCGGTCCCCCTCCCCGTGAACCACGCAGAGGCGACAGCGCTCCCGGGACGTTCGGCTGGCCTGCCAATCGCGGTCAAGGACAACATCGACGTCGCGGGCTTTCGTACCACTGCCGGCACACCCGGACTCCGCGACTGGCGCCCAGCCACCGACGCCCCAGTCGTCTCCCGCCTGCGCGGCGAGGGCGCCGTGATCATCGGCAAGACAAACATGCACGAACTCGCCGTTGGCATCACCTCCAACAACCCCACCTTCGGAGCCGTGCGCAACCCCCATGATCACAGCCTGATCGCCGGCGGAAGCAGCGGCGGCAGCGCCGCCGCCGTTGCCATGGGAGTGGTCACGGCCGCGCTTGGCACCGACACCGCCGGGTCCTGCCGGATTCCCGCGTCGCTGTGCGGCTGCGTGGGCTTCCGGCCCACCACCGGACGCTACCCCTCAGATGGCGTCGTGCCCCTCGCGGCGACCCGCGACACGATCGGGATCCTCGCACAGGATGTCAGCGACGCGATCCTGCTCGACGAGATCATCACCGACACGCCCACCGCCCCCGCCGGCCTGAAAGGCCGACGGCTCGGCGTGCCCGGGCCATACTTCTACGACGACCTCGACGATCAGGTGCGCCCCGTCATCGATGCCGCACTCGCTCGACTCGAGGATGCCGGCGCGGTACTCGTCCAGACCGAGGTCAAGCAGCTCGAGCAGCTGACAGCGCCGATCTCGCTGGCACTGACGCTGTTTGAGTGGCCGCGAGACCTAGGCCGCTACCTCAGCACCCATCGCTGCCCGGTGCAGGTTTGGGAAATCGCCGATCAGATCGCCGGCAACGTAGAGCGCGAATGGCTCCAGACTGAGCTGTCCGCGCCCGGCATCACCCACCAAACCTACCTCGAGATCATCCAGCACAACAGGCCATCGCTGATCGCCGCCTACCGACAATGCTTCGAAACCGATCGACTCGACGCTCTCATCTCGCCCACAACCAGACTGCCCGCCCGGCCCATCGGCCAAGACGACACAGTGACCATCAACGGGCGCCCGATGCCCACACTAGACGCCTACCTACACAACACCGACCCCTCCTCGCTCGCCGGTCTCCCCGGAATCACCATCCCAGCCGGACTAACCGCGACGGGACTACCCGTCGGACTGAGCTTCGACGGGCCGCCCGGAAACGACTCAACGATCCTCGCGCTCGGCGAAGCATTCCAACGACTGCGTCCGGCGCTCCCGGCACCCCCACTTGTGTAAAGACGCCGCGCGGAGCACGCCGCGAATCAGACCGGGAGCCCCAAAAAGGCTGCGGAGGCTCTACAGCGACCAAGGCCAGCCCACGGCGACGCTGGCCGATCTCCACAAGCCGATCCGCTACCGGCGCGGGGATGCGTGTGATCAGTCGGCCCCAAAGAGCATCGCGATCGGGGCGACGTCATCGGGAGCACTTGGGTCGGCCGTCACGTGAAGGACGACGTGATCTTGGTCTTGGCTCACAGCCCATGACACGAAAGAACAGCACTCCCGCTCCGCGGCGGCCAGCGCTTCGAGCTCCTCGCGAATGCCGAGCTTCGGCTGGTAGCGGACCTCGAGCACGTGACCGCGTCGTCGAGCATTGGGACGGCCCTTCTCAGGGCCTCCCACCGCAACATCCGAGCTGCGCCGTCGTCCGAGCCCAACGTACAAGCGATCGGCACTCCGGCAACCTCTGAGGTGTCGAGCCGGTCCGTCACGACATCATCCCAGAGCTCGTAACGGACATCGAGGCGTCCCGCCAGCGGATCGACCAACGAACGCCGGGCTGTGCCAGCAGCGCCTCGTCGGGCAGCTCCTAACGCCGCCCCCTGGCCCGGCCCACCGCCTGGTCAGACGTGGGCGCGGCCTGCATCCGCGATGAGCAGGAGGCGCTGGAGGGGCCCTTCGCGAGCTTCGCCAACGCGTCCCGGATTTCGGGAGATGGCCTTCTTCTCGAAAAGCGGGTTCACGACGACGCTGGAGCTGAGTCCGTAGCGGCGCCATGGCCCCCGGCCGGTCAGCAGCCAGTAGACGTATGGAAGCCCGATCCCCAGCGTGAGCGGGACACTCATCACGATGCCGGCGATGACACCGGCTCCGGCCTTGATCTCGGCCGACCAACGCGGTGACGCTTCCAGTTCACGCACGGTGATTGACCAGCCGTAGCTCATGACCATCCGTCGCCACGGCAACCGATGTCCGCCGCCAGCGTCAGCGCGATTTGAGCGCAACCTCCAACACGACCGGACCCGCACGCGGCAGATGGTGGCGCATGAATCGGACTTCCGCAACGATCGACAAGCAGCGCCCCGTCCGGTTGCCGTTAGTAATGAGACGAGCCGCCACGTATGCCTTCGCTGGGAATCTTGGGGCCGATACGCTCCTGCGGTGCCCGCGGACGAAGCGCATGAGCACCGACTGACCCTCATCGGGATTGCGGCGCTGGTCAAGGCATGGGACGGTCTCCAACGCGTTCTTGATCCCGCGAGTGATCTCGAGCCGAGTGGACGCGTGGCCCCGGCGCGGTTCGCAAACGACCCGGACAAGCTCCACGTCGTCGTGCGGCTGACCGCGCAGATCCAGGACGCGGCACCGGTCACCAGCGACCGCGACGACTTCGGTATCAGCATGCCACGACGCGCCGGCGGCTCCGAGCTGTATGACGCGATCAATCAGATGCTCGGCCGCGACCCCGAGCAGCATCGCCCGCCCCGGCTGTCCTGGGGCCAGCTGATCGAGGCTCTCGCCAACGTGGGCGTTTCTGTCACCGAGCAGGAGCTCATCGACGCCCCGCTCACCATCGAGCTGTCGCCGGAAGTCAAAGCCCAACTCGCCGACGCCGGCCCCTGACCCGACCTCTCAAGCGCGTCAGACCGACTGCGCCATTGCCGGCTCGGGTATCGGTTGTGACTGGTGTGCGCTGAGCGATGGGCTTCTGCGACGTAGGCCTCCTGTCCGCGCATCGCGGCCTGATTGCATCGCGCCGGCGCCGTACACCTCGCGTTGCCGGTGATGCTGGGGCACGCGATCGACGTTGCGTCATACCCGTGCGGTGTCGCGGCGGAACCGCCAGACGGCGCCCGAAACGAAGATCACCAGCCAGACGATGAGATTGGCGACCCAGCTCGCGCGCAGGCTGTCATCGGTGAGCGGGTAGTGCACGAGCTGGCTGAGGCCGTAGAGCGGCGTGTACTGCGCCAGGGTCCGCAAGGTGGAGGAGAACTGGCTCAGGGGGATGAACACCCCACCCCCGAACGCGAACAGCATCAGCGCGAAGCCGATGATCTGCATGACGTTCTCTGACGGGAGCAGGTAGCCGATGAACAACCCGAAGGCGGCGAACAGCAGCGACCCGATCCACACGCACAATGCGGTGATGATCCACACGTGCGCCGGCATCGACGGCTTGCCGCTGAGCGCGCCCACGACGTAGACGGCCAGCACCGCGACCAGCCCGAGCACCAACGCGGTCAGCATCTTGGTCACGATGTAGGCGGTCGAGCTCAGCGGCGTCAGGCGCAGCTGACGGCTCCAGCCCGCCGCGCGTTCGATCGAGACCATCGCGCCACCGCTGGCGGTGGCGAGCACGGCCCCGTAGAGCGCCATGCTGATCATCACGAACGCCGACACGTTCCCGGTTCCGGATCGGTTGTTGGCGTAGGCGCTGTTCAGGCCAAAGATCAAGAAGAAGATCACCGGCGCGATCAGCGCGAACAGGACCGTCCGCCGGTTGCGCAGCAGGCGGCGTATCTCTAGGCGCAGGATCGCCACGCTAAAGCCGCCCAACGACGGGGTCGGGCGATCGAGGGCTCCAAGGCCAGTGGTCTGGGTGGTCATCGCGCTCCTCCCCTGGATGTGGTGTCATCACCGGTGGGCTGAGTGTCGACGCCGGTCAAGGCGATGAACGCCTCCTCGAGTCCGTGAGCGGTGATCTCCAGGTCGCGGGCCGAGGTCTCATTGAGCAGGTGTCGGGCAACCGTGTCACTGTCGCCGGAATGGATCAGGACAGTGTCGCCCCGAAGTTCGACGCTGTCCGCGCCCGGTATGGCCCGCAGGTCCGCCTCGTCCGCCGCCAGGAGCGTCGCGCGGACAGTCCGGCCGGCGGCGAGGCTCTTGACCTCGGCTGCCGTCCCGTCCGCCACGATCTCGCCCTTGCGGATCAGGACGATGCGGTCGGCGTAGGCATCGGCCTCCTCCAGGTAGTGCGTCGCGAACAGGATCGTTCGGC
>CALAQT010000119.1 GCA_937888775.1 uncultured Actinomycetes bacterium
GTCGCCGCGCTCACGCTCGATGACGTCGATTGGCACCGTGGCGAGCTTCGGGTTCGCGGAAAGGGCGATCGGCACGAGCGGCTGCCGCTGGCGGTCGATGTCGGCGAGGCGATCGTCAGCTACTTGCGTCAGCGAGGCCGGTTCGAGGGGTCACGCGCGGTGTTCTTGCGGATGCGCGCTCCGGCTGGGGCGCTGTCCGCTGGTGGAGTGATCAGCGTCGTCGCTCAGGCGTGCATTCGCGCGGGTCTTCCGCTGGTCGGCGCGCATCGGTTGCGGCACACCGCCGCGACCGAGATGCTCCGCGCGGGCGCGTCGTTGCCGGAGATCGGCCAGGTGCTGCGCCACCACCGGCTCGAGACGACCGCGATATACGCCAAGGTGGATCGTGGCAGGCTGCGCGAGCTGGCGCGTCCGTGGCCAGAAGGTGGTGCGGCATGACGCCCCTGCGCAAGGCATTGGAGGACTATCTGCGGATCCGTCGCCAGCTCGGCTACCAGCTCAAGCTCGACGGCCAACTGCTCGAGGACTTCGTCGGCTTCCTCGAACAAGCAGGCGCGACGCGGATCACGACCGAGCTGGCGCTCGACTGGGCGAAGCTGCCCGCCGGCGCCCGTCCGCACCGCTGGCGCCAACGGCTCGGGATCGTCCGCGCGTTCGCGCGCTACCTGGCGACGATCGACCCCTCGAGCGAGGTCCCTTCCTCGGATCTGCTGCCCGCCCGGGCGGTGCGCGTCGCGCCGCACGTGTACTCAGACGCCGAGACCGTCGCGCTGATCGGCGCGGCGCGGGCGCTGAGCCCGGTGCTGCGCGCGGCCACGTTCGAGACGCTGATCGGGCTTCTCGCCGCTGCCGGCCTGCGGCTCGGTGAGGCGCTCTCCCTCGATCGCCAGGATGTCGATCTCAAGAGCGGGGCGCTGCACGTCCACGCCAAGCGCGGCAAGCAGCGAGAGGTACCCGTGCATGCCACCACGACCAAGGCGCTCGGCAAGTACGCCCGCCTGCGCGATCGCCACTGGCCGGAGCCGAACACGCCGGCGTTCTTCGTCTCAACACGCGGCCAGCGGCTCACCGCCTCCGAGGTCCACTACACATTCCCGCGGCTGATTCGCCAGATCGGCCTTCAAGGACGCGGCCACCGCGCCACGCCACGCCCGCACGACTTCCGACATGCGTTCGCTGTCCGCACGCTGCTTGACTGGCACCAGGCCGACGCCGAGGTCGATCGCAAGCTGCCGCTGCTCTCCACCTATCTCGGTCATCGCGACCCTGCGGACACGCAGTGGTACCTGCAGGCAGTACCCGAGCTGCTCGCGCTCGTCGCCAAGCGCCTGGACGGCGTGCTGGGAGAGCAATCATGACCGCGCTCGCCCCGACGCTTGAAGCGTTTTTCTGTGACCGGCTGATCACGCAGCGAAACGCCAGCCCGCGGACCGTGGCCGCCTACCGCGACACGCTCAAGCTGCTGCTGCGGTTCGCCTCCGAGCAGACCGGCAAGCAACCATGCCAGCTCGACTTCTCAGACCTCGACGCGTCGTTGATCGGCGCGTTCCTCAACCACCTCGAGGACGAGCGAGGCAACAGCCCACGAACCCGCAACGCCCGCCTCGCGGCGATCCACTCCCTCTACCGCCACGCAGCATTACGCCATCCCGAGCACGCTCAGACGATCGGACGCGTGATCGAGATCCCAACCAAACGCCACGAACGAGCGCTGATCTCTTACCTCGACCAACCAGAGATCAAAGCCCTACTCAAAGCGCCAGACCGAGAAGGCTGGCTCGGGCGCCGCGATCACGCGCTGCTGCTCCTCATGATCCAGACCGGACTGCGCGTCTCCGAGCTCTGCGCCCTCCGCGTCTGCGACATCAGCCTCGGCACAGGCGCGCACTGCCGGGTCGTCGGCAAGGGACGGAAGGAAAGATGCGCGATGCTGACCGCCGAGACCGTCGCGGTCCTGCGCCCATGGTGCCGTGAACGCAAAGGCGAGCCCGAGGACCCGCTGTTCCCGACACGGCGTGGAGGCCCGCTCACGCCCAAAGCCGTCGCCTGGCTGCTCGACAAGCACACCACGACCGCAGCACGCCGATGCCCGTCACTGGCGAGCAAACGCGTTACCCCCCACGTGCTGCGCCATACCAACGCGATGCTGCTGCGCGCCGAGAACGTCGACATCCACACGATCGCCCTGTGGCTCGGCCACGACAGCATCAAGTCCACCGAGGTCTATCTCCACGCCGACAACAAGCTCAAACAGCAAGCGATCGACCGCACCGCCCCGACCGGAACCCGACCAGGCAGATACCAGCCCCCCGACCAGCTCCTCGCCTTCCTCGATCGCCTCTGAATTATCCCCAGCACAACAACAGCAAAACCAGCGACGAGCAGCGAGATCCTGCGGCCCCCAGCCCCCAACCTCAGATAACGCCCAACTGGAGATAAGGCGGGAAATGGCAGACGGAGATCTCAAGGTCGGTTTCGTTGGTGAGGCGTTGCAGCTCCGTCTTCCACAGGCGGGTACGGTTGCCGTTGGAGCCGCCACAGTCAGCGGTGATCGTGAGGGTCTTGGCCTCGGGGTAGCGAGGCGACCCGAACTGATCCCACCACGCCCGGATCGCCGCGACCGAGAACTGGGCGGTGTCGCGATCGATCCCGACCGACACCATCGCTGAGTTATCGGCGATGTCGTAGACCCCGTACGGGATCGCCTTCCCAGACGCCATGCTCGGGAAGTCGTAGGTGTTGACCCGCGGCGCCTGGCCCTTGGGATGCCACTCACGCCCGACGTTCTTGAACTCCCCGACCAGCTCCTTCTTCTTCGTGTCGATACTGATCGCAGGCTGCCCAGCCGCGATCGCCCCGCTGACCTGATCGTTGATATGCCGGAACTGGGCATCGCGATCAGGATGCTGCTTGCCCTCAAGCGTCTTACGCGCCGCCTGCAAACTGAACCCAAGCTTTGCTTTGAGCAAGCGAGCGACGAGGTCTTTGCCGGCCTGATGACCCTGCGCGCCAAGCTCCTCGGCGAGGTTGCGCACGCTCTTGCTCGTCCACAACAGCACCCGCTCGGGATCTCCCCGGACGTCATCCCCGACCAGCGCCCGCAAAGCGTCTAGCAACCCCGGATCATGGTCCTCGGCTGCCGGGCGTCCAGCGCCCTCACGCCGGACCCGGTCGGGCCCCAACGGCTCCGGCTCGTCAAGCTCTAACAGACCCTTACGAACGGTGTTCTCCGCCAGCCCGCACGCTCGCGCTGCCGCAGCGATCCCGCCATACCCAAAGGTGCGAGCCTCACAGGCCGCGAACCGGCGCCGCTGACGCTCATTCAGCTCAGCAGCCATCAACCGGTAGCGCTCCGCGATCGCCGCCTCTGCATCACCCATGACCCCCTGGTTCTACACCCACACCAGAAGACCTGCACCTAATTTACCGACGATCTCTAAACGGCACCGCGCTCCAATTGTGTTCACTTCCACAGGCGGAGCGCTGTACGGCAACGCTGCTCCTCGTCCGACTCCCGAGACCCATCCTCCGGCCCCACTTTCACCTTACGGAGCATCAAAATGGGCCGCCGAGGCTTACGTCCGTACGTGGGCCAATGCCACTGGCGTTGGGCACACCGTGTGTCGCCTCGCAAACGTTTATGGACCGCGCCAGAGTCCGCATGGCGAAGCGGGAGTAGTGTCGATTCTGGCCCACCTACTACGGCAGGGAGAGCGTCCGACACTGTACGGGCATGGCCGCGCGACACGCGACTACGTACACGTCAGCGATGTCGCCGAGGCATTGTTGCGCGCCTGCGGCGCAAACGAAGTCTTCAACATCTCGACCGGGCGGGAGACCGAAGTCGTCGAGATCTTTGACCACCTCGCGAAAGCAGCTGGAGTCACGGTGGAGCCACGGCTGGCGCCTCTGCGCGATGGCGAGCTCGAGCTGTCTTGCATGGATCCCACCCATGCCGAACGCACGCTCGGCTGGCGCGCGAAGATCGACCTTGTCGGGGGTCTGCCGGCAACCTACCACGCACTCGTCGCCGGATTCGCGGCGGCGTGAGCCGAGGCGCAGAGTCCGAGGCCACCACAGTGCCGCCGGCACTGATCCTCGCCGCTGGCTCTAGGAGCCGCCACGCGGTCGCGTTGGCGAACGGCACCGCTGCCTTCACCTGGCCCTTCGAGCCTCCGGCGTCGGTCCTGGCGACGAGGTGATCGTGCCGTCCTTCACCTTCGTCGCGACCGCAAACGCGGTCTTGTACTGCGGCGGGCGGCCGGTGTTCGCCGACATCTTCGGACTCGAGAATCCCTCGATCGACCCGGCCGAGGTCGAGCGGCTGATCACCCGTAGGACTCGTGCGGTGACAGCAGTGCACTTCGCCGGCTATCCGGCGGCGGTCGATCAGCTGGCCGAGCTCTGCCGCGACCGCGGCCTGGCCCTCATCGAGGACGCCGCGCATGCCCCGAGCGCACACCTCGGCGGGCGCAAGCTCGGAACCTTCGGCCTTGCCTCCGCATTCTCGTTCTTCTCAAACAAGGTGCTCCCAGTTGGCGAGGGCGGACTGCGTTGCTGGCAACCAATGACGACGAACTCGCGGCCCGCGTACGCTGCTGCGCTCACACGCCATGACGAGCATGATGTGGGATCGGCATCGCGGTCACGCCGACAGCTATGACGTCGTCGACACTGGCTTCAACTACCGGATGGACGAGCCGCGTGCCGCGCTTGCCATGCCTCGAATGCCGAGGCTCGAGGCCGAGATCGAACGCCGCCGTGAACTCACGCTCGTCTACCGCGAGCGGTTGGCTGGAGTGCCGGGCATCATCCTGCCCTACACCGCGCAGGACGTCTCTCGCTCCTCCTGCTATGTGATGCCCATCATGCTCACGAACCCGGACCGGCGAGCGACGCTGCGCCGGGTCCTACGCGAGCATCACCAAGTTCAGACGAGCATCCTCTATCCCGCGATCCACGAGTTCTCTGTCTACCGGCAGCGTTACCCCGACGTGTCCCTTCCCCGGACTGAGCAGGCCGCGCGCGCCGAGGTGACGATTCCGCTCTACCCGCATATGTCCGGTGCCGAGCAGGAACGCGTCCTGCACGCAATCGAGCAGGCTCTGGATGCCTGAACCCACGCCTCCGCGTGCATACATCGCGCGTTGCGTCGAGCGTTGGCGAGCGCGTTGGAGCTCGTGCCCAGCCTCTCAGGGACTGCCGATGCGGCGGACAGTGACACCGTCCGCGCGCCACTGCGCCGGATCCAGCACCCCACGTCCGTCCACGATCACCCGTGCGCCGGGCAGATCGCCGGGCACAAGGGTGGCGAACAAGGGGTGGTCGGCCTGTAGGATCGCCGCGTCGATCGGCTCGCCGTCCCAAGGCTCGAATCCGAGCGATCGCAGCTCGTCGGCGCGGTAGAGAGGATCCTTGGCGAGCGGTTGCATGCCCCGGCGCGCGAGCTCGTCGCGAACTGCAAACGCACCGGAGAATGCCGTCTCCTTCACGGCTCCGCGGTAGCTGACGCCCAGGATTGCGACGCGAGCTCCGGTTGCCGCTGTGCCAAGCTCTCGGGCGAGCAGCTCGACGGCGTAGGCCGGCATCGCATCGTTGACCCGCCGCGATGCCGCGGGCAGCATTGCGTCGGGGTCGCCGGCGAGGTAGAAGCGTGGATAGACAGGGATACAGTGGCCCCCGACCGCGATGCCGGGCCGATGGATGTGCGAGAACGGCTGGGAGTTGGCGGCTTCGATCACCTTGTCGACGTCGATCCCAACGCGGTCGGCGAAGCGCGCGAACTCGTTCGCCAGCGCGATGTTCACATCCCGGTAGGTCGTCTCGGCGAGCTTGGTCATCTCGGCCGCCTCCGCGGAGCCCATGCTCCAGACCTCGGCGCCGAGGAAGGACCGGTAGATCTCGATTGCGCGGCGCTCACCCTCCGCGCTCAGGCCGCCGACGAGCTTCGGGTACGTCTCGAGGTCTTTGAAGATCCTTCCCGAGTACACACGCTCGGGGCTGTGGACGGTGAAGAAGTCCTCTTCCGGACGCAGCCCGGAGCGCTCGGCGAGCCGAGCAGCGACTCGGCCGCGAGTCGTCCCCACCGGTAGCGTGGTCTCGATGCTGACGACCGTCCCGGACTTCAAGCCTCGACCGATGTCGGCGACGACGGAATCGAGCACGCCGTAGTCCGGACGGGCACCCTCGTCGACGATCAGCGGCGGGACCGCGACGACGAGGTCCGCTCCTGCGGCGACCGCCGCCACAGTGTCGCTCGTCGCGCGAAGCCGACCCGCCGGGACGAGCTCTAAGAGCGCGTCCTTCAACCCGGACTCGCCCGGGAAAGGCTCGATAGCGTCGTTGATGAGAGCGACCACGCGAGGATCGGTGTCGCAGCCGACGACGTCGTGGCCAGCGCGCGCGATGTGGGCGGCTAGCGGCAGCCCGATCTTCCCGAGCGCTACGACTACGGCACGCATCACCGGCTTCCGGCGGCGCTCGCCAGCGATACGGTCTCGCCGCTGCTTGCGCTCGCCAGCACTGCCTCCGCCACCTGCACGATCTCCACACCCTGCTCGAGCGTCACAACGCCCGCGTCGCGACGCCCCTCGAGCAGGTCCAGGAACGCCTCGTGCTCGACCAGCAGCGGCTCCCGGCGCTGGAGCGCGTACCGCGTCACGTTGCCCTCGCTCACGCCGCGGAACTGCTGGGTCGCAGACCAAGCGATCCGAACCTCGGCGTTCTCGTAGAAGAACAGGTCGCCCGTCAGCGTGTCTGCCTCGAGCATCCCTCGCTCACCGAGCACTCGCGTACGGCGCACCTTCGTCGGGGAGACCCAGTCGACGACGATGCTGAACGCAGCGCCGGATTCGAGCGCCCCGACGACGAGCACGAGATCCTCGTGCTCGCGGCCGCTGAGATGTTGCGTCTGGGCCGCGAGCGTAGCGATCTTCGAATCCGACAGCCAGCTGACGAGGTCGATGTCGTGGGTCGCGAGATCCTTCACGACTCCGACGTCCTGGACGCGAGCCGGGAACGGGCCGGTACGAATCGTCGAAGCGGTGAACAGACGTCCGATCTGACCCTCGAGCAGCCGGCGCCGCAGCTCCTGGAGCGCCGGGTTGAAGCGCTCCACATGGCCGACCGCCGCAAGGACGCCCGAGCGATGACAGAGGTCGACGATCTGCCGGGCCGCCTCGGTGGTCGCGGCCAGCGGCTTCTCGATCAGCATCGAGACACCTCCGGCGGCAAGCTCCTGCGTCACCGCAAGATGCAGCTCCGTCGGGACCGAGACGATCGCGAACTGCAGCGGCCCCCGATCGAGCAGCGCCGCGACCGAGTCAAGGACGAGATCGGGCTGGTGCACGGCCCGGAAGCGGTCTCCGCCGGGATCGACGGCACCGGCAAACTCGACACGGTCTGAGTCCTGCAGGAGCCGCGCGTGATGGCGGCCGATCATCCCCAGTCCGATCACCGCACCACGCGGCATGGAATGTCTTTCGTCGTCAGCCAAGGGGCGCAGGGTACTGTGTCGACGCACGCATGGCGATCCCGCTGTTCGACGTCCTGACGCCACTGCAGCCACTCCGGGAGAGCCTGCTGGCCGCCGCCGCGACCACGCTCGAGCGTGGCTCGTTCATCCTCGGCCCCGAGGTCGATGCGTTCGAGCGCGAGTTCGCCGACTACCTCGGCGTCAAGCACGTGGTAGGCGTGGCAAACGGCACCGACGCGCTGACGATCGCGCTGCGTGCGATGGGCGTCGGCCCCGGGGATGACGTCGTCGTGCCGTCGTTCACTTTCTACGCGTCCGCAGAGGCAATCCCACCAACGGGCGCGCGCCCGGTGTTCTGCGACGTCGACCGTGAGACGATGATGGTCACGCCTGAGACCGTGAAGGCCGCGCTGACCCCCGCGACCAAGGCCGTGATCGCCGTCCACCTGTTCGGCAACGTCGCCCCGGTCCGCGAGCTCGAGGCGCTCGGTGTCCCGGTGCTCGAGGACGCCGCGCAGGCCGCCGGCTCGCGTGGACCAGACGGCCGCCCGGGTGCCCTCGGCGCGGCGGCGACCTTCAGCTTCTACCCCACCAAGAACCTCGGATGCATGGGCGACGGCGGCGCGATCGCGACCTCGAGCGACGAGGTCATGGAGCTGACGCGAATGCTTCACTTCCACGGCTCGCGCGACCAATCCACGTGGGAGCTGATCGGCTACAACTCGCGGCTCGACGAGCTGCAGGCGGCATTCCTGCGGGTGCTGCTGCCGGAGCTCGATCGATGGTCCGAGGGGCGTGCGCGGGCAGCGGGCTACTACACCGAAGCGGGGCTCGGCCAGTTGGTGGAGCTGCCTGAGCCGACCAACGGCGCCGCCCCGGCCTGGCACGCGTACGTGATCCGCGCGGGGGAGGTCGACCGGATCGCAGCGGCGCTCAACGAGGCGGGCATCGGCAGCAAGGTCTACTACCGGCCGCCCGTCCATCGCCACCCCGCGATGGCGCCCTATGCGCACGGCCTCGAGTTGCCGGTGACCGACGAGCTCGCGCGACGGCACCTGGCGATCCCGATCCGCCCGATGCTCTCGCAAGCGCAGGCCGAGCAGGTCACGGACCGAATTGCCACGATTCTCGCCGCTCGTTAGCTTCTCAGCGTCAGCGGCCATGCGCATCGCCACGATCATCGGAAACCGGCCGCAGTTCGTCAAGGCAGCGGCCGTGTCGCACCGGTTGAGGGCGGCCCAGGAAGAGATCCTGATCCACACGGGCCAGCACTACGACGACGAGCTGTCGCAGATCTTCTTCGAGGAGCTCGGGATTCCGAACCCCGACCTCCACCTCGGCCTCGGCAACGGCACGAACATCGAGCAGACCGGCCGGATGATGACCGCGCTGGAAATCGAGCTGAAGCGCCTCGCACCGGACGCCGCGCTCGTCTGCGGGGACACGAACACAACGCTCGCGGCCGCCGTGACCGCTGCCCACCTGCGCCTGCCGCTGATCCACGTCGAGTCCGGCATGCGTTCATTCGACCGCACGATGCCCGAAGAGGTAAATCGCGTCCTGACCGACCATGTGAGCGGCCTATGCCTGTGCTCGACCCCGGTAGCGGTCGAGAACCTGGAGCGCGAGGGACTCGGGACCGTCGCCGTGCTCGTCGGCGACGTCATGGCGGACATCGCCCTGCAGTTCACCGAGCTTGCCGAGCGGCGTTCAACGATCATCGAGCAGCACGCGCTCGAAACGGGCGGCTTCGCCCTCGTCACGGCCCACCGGGCGGGCAACGTGGACGGTCCCGCACGCCTCGAGCTGCTGGTCGACCTGCTGACCGCGCTGCCGCTTGACGTGTTCTATCCGGTCCATCCTCGGACGCACAAGCGGCTGTCCGAGAGCGGACTGCTCGCCCAGCTTGCAGCGGCGCCGAACGTGACGCTGAACGCTCCGGTAGGGTACCTCGACCTGCTCAAGCTTGCCGCCCACGCCGGCGTCGTGATCACCGACTCGGGAGGCTTGCAGAAGGAGGCCTATGTGCTCGGCACGAAGTGCATCACGCTTCGCGACAGGACCCAGTGGGTGGAGACCGTCGACGCCGGCTGGAACACGCTCGTCGACCTCTCGACGGACGCCGCCCTCGAGGCTCTGCGCCAGGAGCCGCCGCAGACTCACCCGGACGTCTACCGCGCCGGCCGCGCAGCAGCCGGGATCGTCGATGCAATCGGCAGCTGGACTCCGCAGCTGGGCGCCTGAGGATCTGGCGCGAACGCGGACCGTCATACACGTTAATGCGACATTTACCGTAGTGTTAGACCGTAGTTACCTGGGTCTGTGATCGGCGATCGCCCGCTGTGTCTGCGTTTTGGCG
>CALAQT010000120.1 GCA_937888775.1 uncultured Actinomycetes bacterium
TGCGATGGGCGCCGGCGCGTAGACGCTGGTCGCCGCCACAATCGAGATGAGTTCCGTACACGCGCGCTAGTGGATGGTCTTCTGCGACGAGGGCCTCCCTTCCGCGCGGAGAAGGTTCGCGACTCCGGGTCTCGGAAGCTCGTGCGGGCTACCGCCTGGCGTGGCGACTCTCGGGGTAACAGGGCAGCCCGTCGTCTGGGATCGGCTCCCAACGCGCTGCGTAGGCCACGAACTGGCGCTGAGAACCACCGAGGCGGCGGGCTGCGCCCGGCTCAGCGCTGGCGCCAACGGGCGTTGCGCGCCAGGTAGGCGAGCATCGCGGCGCTCGGGCGCCCCTGGGTCACCCGTCCCGGGACCGCGGCCGCCTGCGGACGTTGCGGGGATGCGGGTCCGCGGACGCGAGAGCGCCCGTAAACTCGGCCCAATCCACGGATCGGGTCGCGCAATTCGTCGACGTTTCAACGGCGCGACGTTCTGCAGCGTGTCGACGGCCGCGATCTCCGTGGGCTTTCCGAAGCTCGCCGTGCAAGATGGCCGCTTCACCGGCTCGACGGTGGTCCCCGCCAGTTGACCGGCGCCGCGCGGAAGAGAGTCACCCCTCCGCGCGGCGCGGCCGGTCTTCTAATCAGCTAGCAAGGAGCCGACTTGGAGACCGTGTCCACCTCTTTGGCGGGGCCCGCCGGGGGCAGCGTGGAGGTGAACGTCATCGAGTACGGGCGCTTGTTGCCCTGACAGGCCACAGAAGCGATCGCCGCGACGGTCTTGCCCTTTACCTTCTTGCTCGCCTTCACCCAAACCAGGTGCTCGGTCTCAAGCGAGCCGGCCAGACTGGGGGCCGGGTAGTAGATGTACTTCGGGATCGGGACGTTGACCACGAGGTACTTGCCCTGAGTCTTGTAGGTGGCGGGGTACGGTCCGGTGCTGCCGGTCTGCAAGGCGCCGCTGAGGCACTGGTGCGTCGGGGTGTCGACGAAGAAGTACGTCAGCTTGCCCTGGCCGCTGTTCCATACGTCGAGATTCGGATCGCAGGCCGCTCCGACTGCCTTGAAGTCGCTCTGACCGCCCAGCGAGGCGGTGATGTCGCCAGTAGCCACCTTCGCTCCCTTCGGGCAGACGGTGTCGTTGTGAGCTGCCGCGATCTTGCTGAGGCTGCAGGTCGGGAAGTCCTTCCCGTCGGCGGTCAGCCCGTAGATCTTGGTGTTGATGTCGAGCAGGATCGCCGTCCGGTTGCCGTTCGTGCCGGTTGCCTTGATGTCCTGCGTGTAGCCGATCGGCACCGGCTTGCTCGCGCTGCCGGCCTTCTTGGACGTGAACCCGAGGCTCGCCGAGTAGGTGTTGATGGCGGCGTACGCCGACGCCGCGGCCACGAGCACTCCCAGTGCCGTGGCGATCACCAATATCCGTCGCAATGACTCCTCCTTGTATGTGTGTGGATCGATGGACTTTAAGTCGTGAGCGGTGCCGCCCGACCGATCGGCGATGCTCACGGAAGCGGTTGCAGTTGGGGGAAAGCTTGAGCCTGGCCGGTCGTCTGCGCGCCGAGCGAGGGCTGCGCGGTGCATCGCGGACCACCGGGCGTGGGCGTGTAGTAGTACTTCGCGAGCAGCTGAGCGAGGGTCAGCACGGTGCCGGCCACGGAAGCTGTGCTCGCCGACAGCGACGAGCCGAAGGTCGGCAGCGGTTGGCTCGTGCACAGATAGCTGCCGAACACGGGCAGCCCTTGCAGGAGCTTGCCGTAGCCGCCCGGCTCCAGATACGGGTTGCTACGGTTGCTCGACGGGCGCGTCTGATAGCGCGTGAGCAGCTCGGGATTGATCGGGTTTGAGACTCGCACGTAGTGAAGGTTGACAGCGTAAGCCGAGGCCGACACCCCCTGGGTGGTGGCCGTGCTGTTGGCGAAGAATGCCGCAATCTCGCGTCGGTAGGTGTTGATGTAGTCGATCACCGGCACGAGGTTGCCCAGATATGGCTTGAGACTGACCAGGAATGGCACGCTGTCCTGCAGGAAACGCTCCAGCGCCGGGAACCCGGCCTTGGACGCGCGGGTGAGCGGAGCGATGTCGATCAGCAGCTCACGCAGCTCGGGGGCGAGCACCGTGAGCGACTTCAGCGCCGGGGTCAACTGCACGGCCGCGGGACGCAGCTCATCGATCAGCGGCTTGGCCGTCTGGGCAAAGCGCGTGACCCGGTCGATCGTCGAGCGGGTCTGCGCCAGGAACGGTGGGAACGCCCTCACCGTGGCCGCCAGGGCGAGGTCCCGGGCGGACGTAGCGGCGAACAGCGCGTTGCTGTTGCGGACAAACCCCTGCAGCAGAGCGGGGGAGCGACTGAGGGCCGAGAACACCTGCCCCCCGTCACGCAGCAGCGTGCTGGTCGCCGCCCCCTGACGGCGCAGAACCGCGAGCACCGAATCGACGTTGGTGGCAAACGGATACAGGTCGGCCAGCGCGGCATTGAACTGCTCGCCGCGATTGGTGAGGGCGATCGCCCCCTGCTGCATCCAGGTCTGAAACGCGCGCCGGGTCGTCGGATCGAAGCTTCCGAAGATCTGGTCCAGCTGCACCGTCGGCGCCACCTGCCCCTTGGGAAGCGTCCCGTCGTCGGGTAGCTTCGGCGCCGTCGGGGAGCCGGCCGAGAGCTCTACGTAGGTCTCCCCCAGCAGTGTCTTCTGGCGCAGGATGGCCCGGGTGTCCGCGGGGCGCGGCGCGAACTGCCGGTCGATCTGGATCACCGCTCGCGACAGGCCGGTGCGATGATCGAGTGCGACGCTGACCACCTGGCCGATGGGGACGCCCGAGATCTCCACCTGTGCCTGCGTGGCCAGCTCCACCGCCTGGTCAAACTCGACGCTGAACCTGTAGCCCTGAGGGGCGAGCGGCAGCGAGCCGCCGAACGAGATCCACAGGAAGAGCAGCAACCCGATGCACGAGGCCGTGAAGGCGGCCATCGAGAGCATCGCGCCGTTGCTTGGCCTTTGCTTGTTCATCCGCTACTCGGACAGGAGTACTGGGTCGTCCCCGCCAGCGGCTTGGCGCCTGGTATCTGCGCGATCGCCGGGGCGTTGAGGAGATCGAGAATCACGCCGATCGGTGGGCTGTTGGGTTGCAGCTCGCCCTCAAAGAAGTTCAGCTCCGCGCAGGTGCCCATGAAGAGGCCCTGGAGCACGGGGCCGTTGGCGTCCTGGGAGGCGGTCAGGCTGTCGGCGATATGCGCGAGCCAGGAGCCCCAGAACAGGTATCCCTGCTCACCGCCGCGGGGCTGGTAGGCGAGCGTGTTGAACAGCGCGTTGAGCACCCCGACCGAGCGCGACAGCGCGGGGATCGTGCGGGCGAGCTGCGCCGACGCCGGGGCGAGCGTGCGCGCGAGCGGTTGCACCGCCACCGTGAACGGTCGCAGCTGGTCGGCGATCACCGGCGTGGTGTCGTGAAACAGCGGGCGTGAGGCGCGCAGCGCCGGCCCCAGATTCCGCGCGAACGGCAGCAGCGCCTGCAGTGTGATTGCGCTGACGCTTGAGAACGCCCTGACCTTGCCAAACGTCTGCGTGGTCTGCTGCAGCGTTCGGGGGAACAGCGAGAGCGCGGACTCCAGCTGGGCATCATTGGCGGAGATCGCGGCGAAGTTGGTGTCAGACGAGCTGATCAACGACGCCAGCTGGGTGTCGACGCCGCCCAGCGCGTTGGCCACGATGTTGAGGTTGTGGATCGCCCGACCAAGGTTGCGCTGCCGGCTGGCCAGCAGGCTTGCGAAGGTCTGGGTGTCGCGGTCCAGCGGCTCAAAGCGCTTGAGCGTGCCGCGAAGGTCCGCCACCGCGGCCGGGCTTGGCGCGGTCTGGCTAGAGCCGGAATCGTGGAAGATCTGGGCGCCGCCGGCCAGCAGCAGGACCAGGTAGTTGCGTGAGTCGGTATCGAGCGACGAGAGGATCTGTGAGACGTCGACGTCCGGATCGGTGTTCGCGGCCCCCAGCATGCCTCCGCCGGGAATCGCGCCGGCACTGCGGCTCCCGGGGTCAAGCGAGAGGTACATGTCCTTCAGCGGTGTCCGCGGACGCAGGAGCACGGTCGCGTCCCGGTAGATCGGCGCGTACTGCTTGTAGATGTTCATCGTCACCACAGCGCGTCCGTCCTGGAGCGAGACGCCCCCGACTTGGCCGACCTGGACGCCGGCGATGGTCACTGCCTGGCCCTGTCCGGCCGTGACCGCGGCGGCCGTGGCGAACTGTGCGCGCACCGTGTAGTAGCTCTGCCCGAATACGAACGAGGGCTGGTGCTCAAGGATGTAGGCGGTGACCCCGAACGCCGCTACGACGAGCGCGGCGATCGCGATGAAGTCCGCGCGGTGGGTGGCGATCGCCCGCTTCACGGCCCGGCTCCGGTGTGCACGTCGTTGAGGTTCGGCGCGGCGTTCTTATAACAGGGGATGTCGCGACGCACCGGCGGTGCCTGGCCGGGAAATGCCGGACGCGTACCCAGCGGCGCCAGGACGGCGTTGCCGTACAGCGGACCCTTCGACCCCAGCGACCCGGTGGCGACCCGGTCAGACCCGCCGCCCGCCGAGGCGCGGACGTAGCGTCCGTTGCCGTCGAAGTTCTGCGCTGCGCCGGCGAGGCCGACGGCTGACTGGAAGAGCTCCTGGTAGACCTGCAGACCCGTCGACACGGGCGGATCCTGGATCATCTGGTTGCCGGTGGGGATCACGTTGTGGGCCAGGCAGCGGGCGAGCTCATCGGAACCGCTGAGCAGCGTCTTCGTCGAGCTCAGGGTGCCGGACGTGCTCTGAACGGCGGGCGTCAGCGAGGACAGCAACCCGCCGAGATACTTCGACGAGAACAGCGCCGTTGATTGCGCGATCCAGGGCAGGGCGGCGCCAATCGTGGGATCGAGCTGCTTGACGCTGGGCGTGAGCTGGCGGGCGAACGCGCGAGTCGGTCCGAACGAGGCTTGCAGCGGGCCGAGCGCGCTGGCCTGAGCACGCAGCAACGGCGGGAGCAGCGCGATCGTGGTACTGAGATCCTGCTGGCGGGCGGCCAGTGCTCCCATCGTCGCGTTGAAGACGGTGACCAGATCAGCGAGCCGGCTCTGCTGGGAGGCCAGGGCGGCGAATACGTGCGCGTTGCCGGACACGACACCGGACAGGTCGTGGGGTCGGCTGCCCAGCAGCGCCTGGTTGACGATCGCCGAGGCCTTGAACGCGTTGGCGGCGTATTTGAGCGAGGCGTTCAGCGACTGCCCCGCGGTCAATCCGCGCTGGGTCGGATCCTGCGAGGTGTCCTGGGCCGGCGTCGGGCGCCCGTTGAGCGAGGCGCCGAGGCCCTGCAGCAGCGTCTGCAGATTCGCGCGCGAGTTGGAGTTCAGCGCGGACAGGACCCGATCGAGCTGGACCGGTCCCGTGGTGTTGGCGGCCGGGAGCGTCGCGTCCGTGGAGAGCGTCGGCGCGGCCGGGGTTCCAGGCGCAAGGTCCACGTAGTAGTTGCCCTCCAGGAACAGCCGCGGCCGGATGTTCACGGTGGCGTCGGCGTGAATCGGCAGCCCGGTGGAATCGATCGTCATCGTCACCACGGCCGCGGTTGGGGAGCCGGAGACTCGGTTGACCGCGATCACCTGCCCGACGTCGACCCCGGCGATTCGAACCGGGGAGTCGAGGTGGAGGTTGGTCTCGGCGGTGAACGTCGCCTTGAGTACGAACGGAGAGCCCGTGAACGGAAGCGAGCCGCCGAACACCAGGTAGCAGACGCCCAGGATCACGGCCGCGGCAACGACGCCGGCGACGAGGTTCGGTATCCGCGGCTTGTGGCGCCTCATCCGCCGCTGCGCTTTGTCTGCTCGGTGGTCAGACCCACGTTGCCCGCCGGGTTGCCGATCACCGCGTGGCCGGCCGGGTAGGGCTCGTTTCCGGCGGCACATTCGGCCGTCTGACCGGGCGAGTCGGTGTTGGGGTATGGATCCACGTGCAGTGGCCCCGAGGCATTGCCCGCCGGTCCGGTGTAGGGGGTGCTGGAAGGCACCGACTCGTGGCCCGGGAGATCGTCGATCGCAACCTGCACGAAGCGCAAGAACGTGCCCTGGCTGACGTGCTCAGACAGCAGGCTCGAGATGTTGCGCAAAAACAGCGTCACGTAGTTGCAAGAAGTCTGCGCCGGAGTGAGGAAGGCCAGTGGCGGCCCCAGCCTCGACACGGTCAGCGTGAGGCGGTCGAGTCCCTGCTGGACCGATGGCGTCTGGCTATAGCTCGCCAGCTCGCGAGAAAGGGCGACGGTGCGCTGGTTCAGCGCAGTCAAACCGGGAAGGTTGCGGGTGCCGGCCGCAAACGCGGCGGCCAACACCGGCGCGTTCTGGGGCAGCGTCGCCACCGCGGGCCGGAACGCGTGCAGCAGTTCGGCCGTGTCGGTCAGGAACGGACGGATCACCGGACTGCCGGCGATCGTGGCGTTGAAGGCGGGCGGGGTCAGCGAGATCGTGTTCTGAAGCGCCGGAACCGCGACGCTCGCCAGCGCCCCAAAGGTTGTGTCGAGGTTTGCAAACAGGCTGGCCTGCGTCTGGGCCACCGGCGCCAGCGCCCCCGTGTAACTCTCCAGCCCCTGGAAGAACCCGGCCAGGTCGGTGCGGGGCGAAGCCAGGTTTCGCATCACCGGGCCGAGGTCGCCGAACAGCGGTACGAATGCCCCGAACGCGTCGTTGAGATCGCCGCCCCGCGCCGCCAGCGCCTCGCCGAAACCGACCGTCGATTCGGCGACGCCGGTCCGTGTGCGCGGAGTGAACATGGACAGCACCTGGTCGAAGTCCACTTCGGCGCTGGTCTGGCTGATCGGAACCGTGGCCCCGTTGTGGAAGCCGCGGCTGGCGTGGCCAAGCGTGATCTGCAGGTACTTGAGCCCGATCGCCCCCTTGAGCCGGATCGTGAAGCTGGAGTTGATCGGCAGCGGCTGGATGCTCTTTTCCAGGTTGAGGTTCAACTGCGCGATCAGGCGTCCGGACGGGTTGCGCGTGGGGGTGACGCTGCTGACGACGCCGACGCGCACACCGCCCATCGTGACGTCGTCGCCGTGGGTCAGCTCTTCGGCGTCGGCGGTCTGGACGTGCAGCGAGTAGGTGGGCACGAACGGCAGGCCGTTGGTGGCGTTGTAGGCGAGGGTCACCGCGACGATCGTCACCAGCACAGTCAGGGCACCGATCAGAACGGGATTGCCGAAGAAGCTCTGCTCCCGGCGCCGACGGTCGTTCATCGCGTGGCTCCAAAGAGATAGGCCAGCAATCCCTTGAATGGCGTCTGGGAGCTCCTGGGGACGGCCCGGACCGCCGCGGCGACCACCTGATCGGTGATCCGGGCGACCCTGCTCGACCGGGCCGAGACGTGGACCGCGGTTGCCTGCCTGGCCTGGCTGAAGTTAGACGAGCAGCCGGGCACCGGGGTGGTGGCGTAATTCGTGCAGCTTGAGACCAGCGGCTCGTCGCGCACATAGTGGCCGAGGCTGTCGAAGCTGTTGCCGGCCGCCGTTCCGTTGAACAGGAGCTTCATCAGCTGCTCGATCGCGCCCGTGTTGTCGAGGCTTTCGGTGAGCCGCTGGAGGTTGGCCGCCGCCGGCTCACCGGAGGCTCCCAGCCTGCGCAGCCGCTGCGCCAGCGGCAGGGTCGCCACCAGCGAGGGTTGCGCCTTCTGTGCCGTGACGCCGAGGTTGATGAGCGCCGTTCGCGCCTTGGCGGCGAACGGCGTCAGGTTGGCGTACTGACGCCCGAGTGCGGACGCGCTCTGGCCGAGCTCGGTCATCAACGGGGTTCCTTGATCGGCGAGCGCCCCCAGATCCGCCATCAGCGGTCGCAGCTGACGCAGGAATGAGGGAAACAGCCTGAACGTCCGTGAGATGTCGGCGGCTCGGGCGGCGCTCGCCACCGACGTCGTGTTCGCATGGGTGATGAAGCCCGAGATCTGCCGGCTCTCCCGCGCCAGCGGCGCGAGGACCGCGTCGGAGCTGGTCGCCAGCTGGGCCAGCACGTGGTTCTGTGCAGCCAAGATCTTGAGCACCTTGTCGGTGTCCCCGAGCGATGGATTGGCGCGGTGGATCACCGCGTTGAGATCCGATCCGCGCGCGGCCAGGCCGGTACCGAGCTCGTCGATGATCACCGACAGCGATTCGCGGACGGGCTCCGTGGAGATGTCCTGGACGATGTCTGAGTCGATTGGCGAGCTGGTGCGGGTGACCGGCAGCAGATAGCTGCCCGTCCCCGGGCCCCTGGTGATCCGGGTCAGCGGCGGAGCGCTCGAGCTGCCCGGGTCACAGTCGACGTACTGCTCGCCGATCAGCGATTGCGGGCGGATCGCGCAGGTCGCGTTGGCGTAGAACGGCGCGAAGCGGGAATCCGAGATCGCCACGGTCACGGCGGCCTGCTTGTTCGCCGTGACGCCAAGGGACTGAATGCTGCCGACGTTGGCTCCGGCGATCCGGACGTCCTCTCCCTGCACGGCAAAGGCCGCGTCGTCGAAGATCGCGCGCACCGTGTACGGGTCGCCCGACGAGCTCGAGAAGCCGCTGAGGATGACGACGGCGGCGATCGCGACGATCACCGCGGCTCCGATTAACGCTAAGCGCCTCACGGCCCTGGCGGTACCGAGGTCGTCTTGCAGCCCGGGACCTGCTGCGGCGCCGATCCGTCAGGAGAGGGCTGCACCGCGCTGCCTGGGCAGCGATCGTGGACGACCTGGAGGCCCTGATAGCGCTGCGATGGGAACTGCGTCGTGAGCTGGTTTGATCCGTTGATCGCAAACGCGAACAGTGCCGGCTGCGTGCGCACGTAGTGTCCGTTGGCGTCGTAGTAGGCACCGGCCTGGCCGAGGTTCGTCAGCGCGGCGACGACATCGGGCGTGTACTCGCGCAGGTAGTCGAGCTGCTGCTGCGAATCGTTGAACTGCCCGACCAGGTGCGGGAACGCCGTGTGCGCGAGCCGCTCCAGCGCCGGCGTCTCATCGGCCAGCTCGGTGAGATCGCCGTTGCCCGACGGGTTGTGGATCAGGTCGTCGAGCTCTGCGACGGTCGGGATCGCCACATTTAGGAGCGGTCGCAGCTGGGCCAGGAACTCGGGGAGGCGGCGTACCGCCGGCTTGGACGCCGCCACCAGCGGGTCGAGTGAGTTCAAGGTTGTCTGCAAACCGGCGAACGTGGTCGTGGTCCGGTTGAGCGTGCTCGGAAACAACTCGAGCGCCTGCTGCAGCGCCTGGCTTTGGCGCGCGATCGCGCCCGTAGCGGTGCTAGTGTTGGAGATCAGCTCCGAGAGCTGCTGACTCCTGGAGGCCAGCGCTTGCATGGCCTGAGCTCCCTGGACCACGAGCTGGTCGAACGTCGGCTCGTCGCGCGTCAGCTCGGCGGTGACCTGACTGGTGCTCTGCAGCCCGGGCGCGAGGTACTCCAGCGCTCGATTCGCCTCGGCACCCCGGCCTTTCAATGATGCCGCTTCGCCGCGGATGAACCCTCTCAACCCGGCGCGGGTCAGCGGGTCGAAGGTGTCAAACAGCTCGTCGAGGTTGACGGTCGAGTAGGTATGACCCTCGCCGATCACGCCACCGTCGGAGATCGGCGGCGCGCTGCTCGATCCGGGCTCGAGCTCGACGTATTTGCTGGCGATGCCCGACAGCGAGTCCTCGTAGATCCGGGCCACCGTGCCCTGATGCAGAGGAACGACACCCCCGTCGAGCGACATCGTGATCGCCGCTGCGCCGTTGCTCGTCAAGCCGATCGAGCTGACGGTTCCGGCCTGGGCCGGCCCGATCAGGACCTCATCGCCGCTCACCAGGCCGCCGGCGTCCTGGAAATCCGCGTGCAACGTATAGCTTCCCCCGCCGCCGAGCACGACCAGAGCCACCAACACGAGCGCCGTGATCAGCGCCGTGCTCGCGGCGAT
>CALAQT010000121.1 GCA_937888775.1 uncultured Actinomycetes bacterium
ATCCTTGCCAAGCTCGGACGACTTCTACAACGAATTAACGGCGCAGGACACTAGCGCCGGGCCCCGAGTCCACCTCAATGCAAGCAGAGTTCGCACGCCAATACCTGCGCTGTCCGGTCTGCCGGCGCGATCGGACGATGCGCCTGCAAGCGGGGGAGTCAGACGAACGTGAGGTCAGAGAGGGCACCCTGATTTGCGGCGCCTGCGGAGCCCAGCAGCCAGTTCACCGCGGTGTCGGCCACCTGCTGCTGGATGCGCCCGAGCACGTCGCTCGTGAGGCCGCCGGGCTGCAGCGCTTCGCCGACTACATGCGCGCCGACGGCTGGACCCGCGAGAAGGTGCGGAAGCTGCCGAACATCGACGACGGCTATTGGTACGTGCAGGGCGTCTCGATCAATCAGCTGCTGACGACGGTCCGCTTCGAGCCCAGGCAGACGCTGCTGGACGTGGGCTCGAACACCTGCTGGGCGTCCAACTACTTCGCCGCCCGCGGACTGCACGTCATCGCACTGGACATCGCCACCGCCGAGCTGCAGGGTCTCTACACCGCGGACTACTTCATCGACGACGGCACCTCGTACTTCGAACGAGTGCTCGGCTCCATGTATGACATGCCCGTCGCCTCCGGAAGCCTGGACCACGTCTACTGCTGCGAGGTGCTCCATCACAACGACACCGAGAGCCTGCGCCGCACGTTTGAAGAGGCGTTCCGTGTGCTGAAGCCGGGAGGCAAGCTCCTCGTGGTCAACGAGACGCTCAAGACCGTGAGGGATCCGATCGGAGTCCACACCGAAGGGGTGGCGCAGTTCGAAGGCTACGAGCACGCCCACTGGGCGCTGCGCTACCGCGCCGAGGCGATCCGCGCCGGGTTTTCAACTCGGCTGCTGGAGCCCTCCTACCACTGGTTCTTCCGGACTCCCCCCACGTCCAAGCCGCCGCTCAGTCACTGGCGTCAGCGCGCGTTGTTCGAGCTGCGCTCCCATCGCTGGGGGCGCAAGGGCTATCTGGCTTGGATCAACCATGTCGGGGGTGGTGTCTCTTTCGGCATGATCGCGACCAAAAGCCCGCACGTGCCGCCGATCAGATCGGCTCTGGTCGCGCTCAGAGATCTTCGGCCACGCGCGGCGCGGTCCGGTTGAAGACCACGAAGCCGAGCACGAACACCCCCACGGCAACCGCGATCGGCTCGAGCAGCTCAAGCTGGGACCCCAGCACCGCACCCGAGCTCGGCGTCGCGTGGGTGACCATCGCGTGGCGGAACTGCTGCAACACGGTCGCCAGCGGGTTGAGCATGTAGACGTGCACGAGGGTCGGGCTCAGCTTCTTTATGACCTCCGACACCGGGATGATCACCGGTGAGGAGTAGAAGATCACCTGGCTCACGACCTCCCAGATCGGCTGGACGTCCCTGAAATAGACGAACAGCGCCGAGAGCAGCATCGCCAATCCGGTGGCCAGGACGGCCAGCATCCCCAGTATCAACGGCAGCTCGAGCCACGTGAGCATCGGACGCACGCCCTGGATCAATCCGAAGATCAGCACCACGATCAGGTTCAGAGACAGATTGAACAGCGCCAGCAGCACGACCGACAGCGGGATCACCAACCGCGGGAACTGGATCTTGCGCACGAGCGTCTCGTTGTCCAGCACGCTACGGACCGAGCCGATCGTCGCCTCGGCGAAGAACGTGTACAGGACGATCGAGCCGAGCAGCTGGGTTCCGTAGAACGCGCCGCTCGGACCGACGCCGATGCCGACGTGACCGATCTGGGTAAAGAACACGTACAGGACGGTGAACAGCAGCAGCGGGCGCACCAGCTGCCACAGGTAGCCGAGCGCCGAGCCGAAGAACCGCAGCTTCCACTGGGTGAAGGCGATGTTGAAGGTCAGGTGCCAGAAGCGGCCCCAGTCATCGGTCAGCGCTCGCGGGCCACGGATCGGCCTTCCCAGCGCCTCGTACGGAACCGACTCAACGCTCACAGCGGCGTTTCCTGCGCGACGAACGGCGCGGCCCGGCTGACGGTAACCGCGACGGGCAGGTCGACAAGACCGCCGAGTGCCTCCGGGCCGGTCACCACGAACGAGAAGGCGCCTTCGAAGCGGTCGATCAGGTCGACTTCGAAGCCGCGGTGAGCCAGCGTGAACATCGGGCTGTAGCGCCCCGGCGCCAGCACGTTGTCGAACGTGAACGAGAACACCGCCTCTTCGCCGGCTCGGAACCGACCGCTGCGCTCGTGCTCTGAGGCGGTGCTGGCGACCAGGACCGCCTTGTGTTCGTCGTTGAGGACGTACACGCTGGCCGCCGGGTCCTCGACCTCGACCGTAAACGAGACACGGGCGTGAAGCGTGATTCGCTCATGTTGGGACACCGCCTTCTTGCGCACGCCTCGGTCGTTCTCGACCCACGCTTCCACGACCCGTGCCTCACCGTCGCCGCTGCGCTCGTCCTCGGTCAAACCGGCCGTGTCCGGATCCCGTCCGAAGTTGATCTCAAGGTAGCGGTCGGCCACCTCGTGGGGCTCGCCGAGGTGAACCGGGTCACCTCGCTCCAAGAGCAACGCCCGATGGCAGAAGCGCTGCAGCGAGCCCATGTCATGGGTAACGAACACGATCGTCTTGCCCTGGTCTCGCAACGAGCTGAAGACGTCGAAGCACTTCTGCTGGAACGCGGCGTCACCGACGGCCAGCACCTCGTCGATCAGCAGGATGTCGGCGTCGACCTGGATCGCGACCGAGAACGCTAGGCGGACGTACATCCCGGAGGAGTAGTTCTTAAGCTTCAGATCCTTGAATTCCTCGAGCTCGGCGAACTCGATCACACTCTCGTAGCGCTTGCGCGCCTCCCGCGGGGAGAGGCCGAGCATGATCCCGTTCATCACCACGTTGTCACGAGCCGCCAGGTCCGCGTTGAAGCCGACCCCGAGCTCGATGAACGTCGATAGCCGGCCTCGGCACCAGATGTCACCCTCGGCCGCGTAGATACCGGAGAGGCACTTCAGCAGCGTGCTCTTGCCGCTCCCGTTACGACCGGCGATTCCGAAGAACTCCCCCTCCTGTACCGCGAACGAGATGTCGTTGAGCGCGCGGAACGTCTGGTGGCGCGTACGGCGGCGCGGATGCAGCGCGCGTTCCTTGAGCGTATGAGTTCGCTCTTCGGGGACCCTGAAGGTCTTGCTGACCGAGCGCGCGACCACGGCGGGCAGTCGCCCGCCGACGATGGCCGGAGATGGCATGCCGAGAGAGTAGCGTGAGCCCGGCCGCGATCAGTCGGTGCGGCGCTCGAGCGAAAGGCGTCGCACGAGCGCTTGCGGAAGCCGCTGCGCGCGGGCGCCGAGCACTGCTCCCGCGGTTCGCGCTGTGTGGTGGACCGCCGAACCCCCCAGGAGCGCCAGAGCCGCGACTGCGCCGTCGTCGCGGTCAGGACGAGCTCGGGCCCACCGCCAGTCGGCGCCCACGCGTCCCCAGATGTTGAGCAAGACGGTTCGCGGATGCAGGGGCTCGCTCCAGCCGTAGACGGCCTGCAGCGAACGCGCCTCGTCAAAGCTTCGCCGCAGCCAGCCCCAGGCGGAGTAATCGTGCGAGTGGATCACCGCCGCCTGGGGCATGAACACCTTCGCAAAGCCGGCCCGCATCATGTCGTGAGCGATGACGTGATCCTCTGCGTAGGGGACATCACGGAATGGGGTTCGCTCCCAGGCCGCTCGCGCCACGCAGCCGTTGGCGTCGGTGAAGAAGCCGCGCCTACCCAGCAGCGTTCGGGACGGCGTGTCACGTTCGAAGGACTCCAGGCGGTCGATTCGCGGACTGCCGTCAGGCGAGAAGGATCCAAACCAGTCCGTCAGCTCGCGCTGGACCATGGCACTTGCGTTGCTCCACGGGAGGTAGGGCCCGAAGACGAGTCCCACGTTCGCAGCGACCCCGAAGCCGTCCAGCAGGCGACTGAGCCACAGCTCGTCCGCCGGTACCGCGTCCTGGGTCAGAAATGCGACGTGCTCACCCCGCGAGCGCTCCATCAGCAGATTGCGCGTGCCGCCGTGGGAGAACCGGGACGGCGCGATCTCTATCACCTCGGCGCCAAAGCTGCGGGCGAGCTCGCGCGAACCATCCGAGGAGCCCGAGTCACAGATCAGAACCTCGACCTCACGTTCGGTTCGTTGCGATTGCACCGCCGCCAGCGCCCGAGCCAGTGTCGGGCCTCCGTTGAGCACGGGGATGGCGACCGTTGTCAGGCGGCTCATGTCGGGATCGCGGTCGCTCGCGGGCGCAGGTAGTGGGAACTTCGTCGACGGACAAAGCTAACCTGCGCGGCAATGGAATGCTCCGACGAACAAGCGCCGGGGCGGATCCGTGTCAAGCTGACCGCGGTACCGGGCAGTCTCGCCGCCCTGGTCTCGGTCGTGGTGATCGCCGGGATCGCCTGGGCGCTCTTGGTCCCGCCATGGCAGTCACCGGACGAGGTGGCCCACTTCGCCTACGTCCAGAGCCTGGCCGAGCGGCTTGCGCTGCCCGGCGGGCGCGGCCGGCCGCAGGTGTCGACCGACCAGCTGCTCGCCGACGCAGCGGTCGGGGCGAGCCGCGGCGCGTTCTATCCGCAGTCCTCGCCGCCGAACTGGAGCCGTCAGGCCTTTGACAGCTACGTCGCCGCTTCGAGCCACAACTCACGGTCCAACGGGGGTGGGCCCAACCCGGCTGGCCCGAATCCGCCGCTTTACTACCTCTACGCAGACGTCGCCTACCTGATCGATGGCGGTGGCAACGCCTTCGGCCAGCTCTACGCGATTCGCATCTGGGGAGTGCTGCTGCTCGCGCTGACCGTGCTCGGCGCGTGGCTGCTGGCCGGGGAGACGATCGGTCGGCGCAGGATCGCCCAGGTCGCCTGCGGTGCCGTGGTGGGGCTGTTGCCGATGGAGACATTCATCTCGACGAGCGTCAATCCCGACGGGATGATGGTGACTCTGTGGACCTGGGCCATGTGGCTGGGTGCGCGGGTGATCAATCGAGCGGCGCCTCGGCGAGACGCGGTCGCGCTGTGCGCGGTGACCGCCGCCGCCGTGCTGACGAAGGCGACCTCGTATGCGCTCGTCCCACCGACCCTGCTGGCGCTCGTGATCGGCTGGCGGCGGCGCCCTGCCGATCAGCGCCGCGCGGCTCGAGGAGAGCTCGCGGTTGCGTTTCTGGCCCTCGTGGTGCCGGTGCTGGGCTGGATCGCTGTAGCGGCAGCACTCAACCGCTCAGTCGTAAACACGATCAAGTCGAGCACGGCGGCCCGGCCGTTCAACGTCCGTCAGTTCATGAGCTACGTGTGGCAGTTCTATCTGCCGAGGCTCCCGTTCATGACGCGGCTGCGAGAGACGTCCGGACTGCCGTTGTACGACGTGTGGGTGCGTCAGGGCTGGGGCACGTTCGGATGGCTCGACGTCACATTCCCCAATTGGGCCTATCGAGTGTTCGCCGTCCTCACGGCGGTCATCCTCGCGCCTGCGGCAGCGTTGCTGGTCCGCGTCGTGAACCGACGACGACTCGCGCTGATCGCATTTCTGCTGCTCACCCTCCTGGCCCTGTTGGCGGGCCTGCACCTGACCGACTATCGCTCGCTGATCGCGGGTCAGGGCCCGATCCTCCAAGGCCGCTATCTGCTTCCCGTACTCGCGCTGTTCGGACTCTCGGTTGCCTTTCTGGTCACCCGTTTCCCAGCGCGTCGGCAGGCCGCCGCCTGCGGAGTGATCCTCGCCGGACTGCTCGTGCTGCAGGTGCTTTCTCTCTCCACCATCCTGCACGCCTACTACACGTGAGCGCCTTGCGAAGTTGGCATCCATTCGCGCTCATGGCTGCCATCGGGGTGGTGGTGTTGCTGGTCCTCGGTCTGCACGACGAGCGCTCTAGAGCGTTCTCGCTCGAGGCTCCCAATCTGCAGCCGGTGGCCGTGCTTGCTCCTCGCCAATCGGCGTGCGAGGGGCCGGTCATCAGCACCGCACCGGTCGATGCGGTTCGCGTGTGGGGAGCTGCCGCGGGCAGCCCGACCGCGCTCGACGTGTTCGCGACCGCGGGCGGGAAGCTCCTGAGCAGCGGCCGGATCGGGGTCTCGACGATGCCGAACTCCTACACGAGTGTCTTAAGCGGCTCGATTCCAGGCGACCGAGCGATCAGCGTGTGCCTCTCGAATGGCGGCCCGGCACCGTTCTCGCTGCTCGGCTCACCCTCGGTCAATCCCGCGGTGCAGATGATGGTCGCAAGCAAGCGGTCGCCGCTTCAGTTCTCGCTCGTTTTGCTGGCACCGCCGACTTCATCACTGTCGCTGATTCCCACCGCGTTCTCCCGTGCATCGTTGTTTCGCCCCAGCTGGGTCGGCGTGTGGACGTTCTGGGCGCTGCTGGCAGGACTGATGCTGGCGGTGGTGATGGCGGGGCTGGCGATCGGCGCGGCCGCTGGAGCAGACGCGCGCGACCGCGCCGGTGACTAGGCGCCGCGCGGCGGTCGCTCCAGCAACCCGAGCACGCCGCGCACCGCGCACCAATATGCGCGCAGCGCGCGACTTGTCGCTGGACTGTGAGCGACCGAACCCAGATACGGCGAGGACAGCTCAGCCGTCATCGGGGCCGCGAACGCTGCCGAACTGACACGCCGGCCGGCCTGGATGCTGCGACGCTCGCGCAGCAGCGCGGGCAGGGTTGCCACGAGATCCGCAGTCGCCAGCGCCTTCATCCGAGCCCAGCCGCCCCTCGATGCCGCGGCCCAGACGGCCAGCTCGGCGGCTAGCAAGGCAGGAAAGGTGAGCAGCAGCAGCGCGGACGGGTAGGTGCGGATCACGGTCGCCCAGCGGTTGCGCTCCAGCAGGCGCCATTTGTGGTGGCCCTTCGCGAACTCGTAGTCGTGGCGCACGATCGCGTCAGGAGCGACTGCCAGTCTTCCTCCGGTAAGACGCAACTTCAGCGACAGATCGACGTCCTCGCAGTACATGAAGAAGTGCTCGGGAAATCCACCAAGCTCCAGCCAGCGCGTGCGCGGGACCGCCAGGCATGCGCCCGACAGGAAGCCGACTTCGGTGGGCTGCCGCGGCGCGGCCGCGGTCGGCGCCCCCATCTGCCCGGCCCAGCCGAAGCCGGTGAAGTGCAGGATTCCGCCGCTGGTGTTGATCGCCTCGCCGTCTTCGAGCAGAACAAGTCCCATCCACCCCGCCCACTCGCCGCCCCAGGGCGCGCGGATCGCCTCCGCCCAGCCCGGCTGGACCACGGCGTCGGGGTTGAGCAGCACCACGAGGTCGCCGTGGGCCTCATCGACGCCCCGGTTGGCTCCGGCGGCGAAGCCCACGTTCTCGCCCAGCGCGACCAGCCGGGCGGCCGGGGCCAGCTGCGCCAGCTCGGCGGCCAGCCCGTCGTGCGAAGCGTTGTCGACCACGATCAGCTCGTCTTGCGAGTCCAGCTGGTCGACCAGTGGCGGCAGCGACCGGCGCAGGTCCGAGAGCGAGTCATGGGCGACGATCACCGTCGACAGCGATGCGCGGGCCATGAGCCGCCGCGATAATAGACCCCTCTGATGGCATCCAGGGCGACAACCTTGCTCGCCGTTGTGCCTGCTTACAACGAGGCCGGCACCGTCGCGGAGGTGGTGCACTCGCTGCACGAGCGCGCGCGGCGCTTTGACGTGGTCGTCGTCGACGACGGCTCCACCGACGACACGGCGGCGCGAGCGCAGGCCGCCGGAGCAACGGTGATCCGCCTGCCCTTCAATCTCGGGATCGGCGGTGCGGTGCAGACCGGGTTCATCTACGCGCTGGAGCACGGCTATGACTTCATGGCCCAGGTCGACGGCGACGGCCAGCACGAGGCGGCCGAGCTGGACACGCTGATCGGCGCGATCAACGCCGACCGGAGCCTGGACATGGTGTGCGGGTCGCGTTTCCTGAGCCCGGAGACCAGCTACTCGACTCCAATCAGCCGCCGTACCGGGATCCACCTGTTCGCGTTCGTGCTCAGCAAGATCCTCGGCCAGCGCGTGACCGACCCAACCTCTGGCTTCAGGCTCTACAACCGCCGCGCGATCGAGCTGTTCGCCCATGACTATCCCCACGACTACCCCGAGGTGGAAGCCGTGCTGATGCTCTACTCACACCGTCTGCGGATGGCCGAGGTCCCCGTGCAGATGCATCTGCGCAGTGCGGGCCGCTCGTCGATCACCAAGGCACGATCGCTCTACTACATGATCAAGGTCTCGCTGGCGCTGCTGCTCGGACTGCTGCGCCGCCGGCGCGTGATCGAGCCGGGCGAGCCCGCACCGGTCTCGGCGCCCCGCGGAGTCTGATCATGCGGGTCCAGATCGTCTCGATCCTGTTCGCCGCGCTCGTGTTCGCGGCGGTGTTCGAGATGGTGCGCCGACGCTACCTGCGCGAGCGCTACGCCCTGCTCTGGCTGGCGGCCGCGCTCGCGCTGCTCGTGCTCGCTGCCTGGAAGGGCCTGCTCACGGCGGTCTCGCATGCGGTGGGGATCAAGACCCCCTCCAACGCCTTCTTCGTGATCGCCTTCGCATTCCTGCTGCTACTGCTGCTGCATTTCTCGGCGGTCGTCTCCCGCCTGGCCGATGAGACGCGCGTGCTCGCCCAGCGAGTCGCACTCCTCGAGTCCCGCCAGGGCTCGCGCAACGGCTCGACGCCGCCCGTACACGCGCTACCCGCCGCCGAGCCCGAAGGCCTGAGGGTGGGGCCGACCCGCGCAGCGCGCCCGGCGCAACCTCCGTCGCGCCCGGCGCAACCTCCGTCGCGCTCTTGAGCACCGACTCGATCGCCGATCCCGGCGACGGCATGCCGGTCCCGGCTCGCAAGCGCAGATGGCGGCTCGTCCTGAGCTTCCTGGGACCACTGGTGATCATCGGCGTCCTGGCCTATCTGCTCGCCAGCCATGGCCACGAGGTGCAGCGAGCCGCCAACCGCGTGAGCTTCGGCGAGCTCACACTGGTCACGCTGCTCGCCCTGATGACTCTGCTGGCGCGCACGGAGGCCGTCGTGGCGTGCCTGACCGCGATGGACAGCCGTCCGAGCCGGGTCGACATCCACGCCGCGAACTCGCTCACCTTCCTGGCGGCCATCGTCAACCACTACGTCTCGAGCATCGTTCGCGGCGCGTTGATCAAGCGACTGGATCCACACCGCGCTCCGACGATCCCGCAGATGATCATGGTCGACACGGCCACCACGCTGATCGAGGGGCTTGTCGTGGCGATCCTGATCGTGATCAGCGCCGGGGCGCTGAAGGTGGTCTGGTGGGTTCCCGTGCTACTGGTGCTCGCGGGGATCGCGGGGATCGCGGGCGCGCTCGCCCTGCGTCGGCGGTTTGCCCGCCACAACCTGTTTCGCGGCCTCGACGTTCTCGCCCACTCCCGCCACCGCAACCTGGTCGCGGTGCTGATGGTGATCGTGATCTGCACGCAGGTGGCCCGCACGCTGATCGTGCTCCAGGCGGTCGGCCTGCACCCATCGCTCCTGCAGGCGGTGGCGACGTTCGTAGCCGCGGGTGTCCTCTCGAGCCTGTTCGCGGGGCCTGGTGCCGGCACCGCAGGCGGGCCGCTGCTGATCTTCGGCCACGGTAGCCTCGCCGCCTCGGCCGCGGCCGGACTGGTGCTGTCGATCACCTCCCTGCTGGCCGGTGTGCTGTACGCGATCCCGGGGGGTCCCGTGTTCCTCTGGCGTCTGAAGCGAGTGACGGCGTAAGTGTTCATTCGGCATCTGAGGCAGCTCACGGTGTGACTGCCGAGCCCCTCTGTCTGGCCTGCCACGGCGCGCTGGCGAGCGCCCCATCGGTCGTCACCCGGGACCGGATGCATGGCGTCCCGGGTTTCTGGTCGGTGCACCGCTGCCTGGCCTGCGGCTCGGGCACCACGCTGCCGCTCGCGACCGAGGATCAGCTCAGCAGCTTCTATCCCACCGACTATGCGCCCTTCGATCTCCCGACCGGGGCGACCGCCGAGGCGATGCGCTTGATGCAGAGGGCCCGAGATCGAGCGTTCCCACTTTCGAGCCTCGCCGGCGGGGGCAGTTCGGGGACATTGCTCGATGTCGGCTGCGGGCGCGGCGACCTGGCGGCCTCCTGGATCGAGGCGGGCTGGACGGTGCGCGGCATCGAGCCCTCACCTGAGGCGGCCTCGATTGCCCGCCGGCGCGGCGCGGAGGTGATCGAAGGAACGCTGGCCACGGTCACGCTGGAGCCGGAGTCGATCGATGGCGCCGTCTTCAGGCATTCCCTTGAGCACGTGATCGACCCGCAGTCAGACCTTCGCAAGGTCCGGGCGGCTCTGCGACCGGGAGGCCGGCTGGCGGTGATCGTTCCCAACTGGGGGTCGTGGCAGCGACGCGCCTTCGGCGAGTACTGGTTCCCGCTCGAGCTGCCTCGCCATCGAACGCACTTCACCGGCGCCGGGTTGCGGGCGGCGCTCACGGCGGCGGGTTTCGACTCCATCGACGTGCGGCCCGCCACGCCCTACATCACGACGACCTGGAGCCTTCAGTTCCGTCTGTTTGACCGCCTGCTGACCGGCGGCGGCCCGGCGCTGCTGCTGGGCTACACGGCGTCGGCGCCGGTCTCGCTGCTCTCCCGCCTGCTCGATGCGATGCTCGGTGGCGGGGACTTCCTGCACAGCGCTGCTCGGCGACCAGTCGGGTAGAGGCGTGTGCCCGCGGCTTGGGTTCATCCCAGGTCCAGCCCCGAGCTTGGCGCGAACCTGTCGAGCTCAGAGTCCGGCCAGGATCGTCCGCAACCCGTCGCGAAGCTGGACCCGCGCCTCCCAGTTCAGCTCCGAGCGCGCCCGGCTCACGTCCAGGCAGCTGCGGCGCACCTCGCCGGGGCGCTCGGGCTCGAACCTGGGTGGCGCCGGCGGCTGATCGGAGACGTCGCGCAGAGCGTCGAGCAGGTCCAGCACCGAGGTCTCACCCCCGGTGCCGATGTTGAGCGCTCCGGTGAGCTCTGAATCGGCCGCCAGCAGATTGGCGGCCACCACGTCTGAGACGTCGACCCAGTCGCGAGTCTGGCGGCCATCGCCGAACACGGTGGGCGCCCGACCGGAGACGAGCTGGCCACAGAAGATGGCCACGACACCGGCCTCGCCGTGCACGTCCTGACGCGGCCCGTAGACGTTGCCGTAGCGCAGTGACAGCGTCGGAAATCCGTGCAGACGGGTGTAGAGCCCGCAATACCCCTCGGCGGCGTACTTGCCCTGGCCGTAGGGCGCCAGCGGCCGGATCGGATAGTCCTCTGGGGTCGGGATCAGCCCGGCGTCGCCGTACAGGCCGCCACCGGTAGAGGTGTTGACCAGTCGTCGGGCGCCGACGCTGCGCGCGGCCTGGAGCACCGCAATCGTGCCGAGCACGTTGGAGGTGGCGTCCGCGGCCGGATCCTCGACCGAGTAGCGCACGTCGATCTGGGCGGCCAGGTGGAAGACGAGCTCCGGACGGGCCTGCTCGAACACGCCGGCCACCGCCCGCGCGTCGCGCAGATCGGCGATCTGCAGCGCCGCCCCTCGCCGGAGCGCCCCCTCAAGGTTGGAGCGCTTTCCAGTCGACAGGTTGTCGATCACGGTCACGCGATCCCCGCGCTCCAGCAGCGCGTCGACGAGGTTCGAGCCGATGAATCCCGCGCCGCCGGTGACCAAGCAGTCCATGTCCCTGCGCAGCTTAGTGGCGGTGGTGGCCACTTAGTGGCGACCACCGCCACTGGCGGGATGGCTCAAAGAGACGGGTCCGCACCACGCCGAGGCGCGGCGCGGACCCAGGACGACCCTGGTAGGGCTGGGGGCCGCCCACGCCCGCGAGAAAGGGGGCGATGCTCGCGGGCCCAACGACTTCCGTGTCTTCTCACAGCATATCGCCGCAGTATGGTCTCCGTGCAGGTTTTTCTGGTGATAACGGCGTACTTATGAGGAAACTGCGAAACCTTAAGGCCAAACTTGCGTTCCCATACGTAACGTGTGCTTGACCCGACTCCGGGGTTAGAACCCGATCCGGAGCAAAGAATGCATCCACTGGGCTCCCGACAACCTCAAACGCTTGCAGCCCGGCTTCCAGACACCGACGAGGTGCTGGGGGTTCCGCTTGCGCTGGTCGACTACGACAGCGCTTTGGAATGGATCGATGCCACCGTGGCCGCGCGCGGTCGCGGCTACGTCTGCGCCTGCAACGTCCATACCGTGATGGCTTCGGCCGAGGACGCGGAGCTGCGGTCGGCGTTGCTGGGATCCTCGCTCAACGTGCCTGACGGCCAGCCGCTGGTTTGGGCGATCAACGCGCTCGGGCACTCGCTGGCGGGCCGCGTATACGGACCTGAGCTGATGGCGCGCGCCTGCGCCCGCGCGGCCGAGACCGGCCAGCGCTTCTACTTCTACGGGGGGCGCAACCAAGGAGCGCTGGTGCAACTCGCCCTTAACCTGCGCCAGCGCTATCCCGGCGTCAAGATCGTCGGCGGTTATTCGCCACCCCATCGACCCCTGACCAACGATGAGCAGGCGTCAGTCGTGCGCGAGATCAACGGTTCGCGCGCCGATGTCGTCTGGGCGGGTATCGGGGTGCCCAAGCAGGAGAAGTGGATGATGCGGATGCGTCCCCTACTCGACGCGCCGGTCCTGATCGGTGTCGGCGCGGCGTTTGATTTCCACGCCGGGCTCGTACCCCAGGCACCCGCCTGGATTCAGGATTCGGGGCTGGAGTGGGCCTACCGGCTCGCCCACGAGCCCCGCCGTCTCTGGCGGCGCTACACGCGCTACAACCCCCGGTTCCTGCATGCCTTCGCGCGCCAGCTCGCGCGGCACCACCGCTCCACGCGAGCCTCCCGGGACTCCCGCCCGTAGGCGAGTACCCCGGGACCGCGCGACCTCTGCGCGCCCGGTCGCGCAACATCCTGCCCGGTGACCAGCTTGCCGACCGCCTCGATCGTGATCCCGACGCGGGATCGGCCCGCCTATCTGGAGGTGACCCTGGCCTCCGTGATGCCTCAGGCGAGGCGAGCCGCCGCCGAGGTGCTGGTGGTCAGTGATGCTCACGACGCTGCGACTGCGACGGTGGCCGAGCGCCACGGCGCCCGGCTGGTCCCGATGGTCACTGCCGGGGGTGCGAATGCGGCGCGCAACGCCGGGATCGGCGCTGCCACGAGCGATTTGATCGTGTTGATCGACGACGACGTGCAGGCGCCCCCGGGCTGGCTGCAGGCGCTGCTCACCGGCGTCAGCGACACGCCCGACCGCGACGTCTTCGGTGGCCCGATCGTCGCCCGACTGGAGGGCGGCGGACCGCGCGCCTGCGGGCGCGAGGCGGCTCCGATCACGACGCTCGATCTCGGCCCCCGTGATCAGGACGTCCAGTTTGTGTGGAGCGCGAACATGACGCTGCGACGGCGAGCGCTGGAGCAGGTCGGCGAGTTTGACGAGACGATCCTCGGACGCGGCGAGGAGGAGGACTGGCAGCGGCGCTACGCCGCCCTCGGTGGACGGGTGCGATACCTGGCGAACGCCGGAATCGAGCACCGGCGGACCGCGGCCGACTCCACTCTGCGCAGCCTGAGCCGGACAGCCTACGGCTACGGCCGCACGGCCCGGCGCTATGACCTGCGCAAAGGGGCCCCGCCCTCGATTGCCGACGAGCTGCGCACGCTCTCAGGCTGCGCCTGGCATGTCGTGCGGCGCCGATGCGCCAACGGGATCGTGCTCGGCGCCCAGGCCGCTGGACGGCTCCGCCAGGCGCTCGCGGAGCGCATCGATTGACCGCCGCCTTGCCGCGCGACGACTTCCTCTCCGGCACCAGCGGCCAGGTGTTCGGAATCCGCGCGACCTCCAAAGCGATCGTGGCAGACGCGGTCTGCGACGCCGCCGAGCTGCTGCGCCTGCAGACCTGGCGGCTGGGGCGCGGGGCGCGCCGGTGGCCGCGCCGGCGCGTGCTGGCGCTGGGGATCGAGCGTGAGGGGGTGCCGAACGTGCTCGCCTCCGCACAGCGCGAGCTGCTGCGCTCGCGCCATGAGGTTCAGTTCGAACGCACCACCGCGGGGGACCGCGGCAAGTTCGAGAACCTCAACGCGCTGCTGGCGCGCCACCCGGCAGACGGACATGACTGGCTGCTGGTCGTCGATGACGACGTAGAGCTTCCCGCCGGGTTCCTGGACCGCTTTCTGTTCCTGGCCGAGCGCTTCGGGCTACGGCTCGCCCAGCCCGCCCATCGCCATCGCTCCCATGCGGCCTGGGCCGTCACCCGGCGGCGCGCGCGGTGGGTGGCGCACGAGACGGCGTTCGTGGAGATCGGACCGGTCGTCGCCTTCCAGGCGGCGACTTTCGATGTCCTGCTCCCGTTTCCGCCACTGCGCTTCGGCTGGGGTCTGGACGCGCACTGGTCGGCGATCGCCGGCGAGCAGAGCTGGCGGATCGGCGTGATCGACGCGACCCCGATCCGTCATGGCCAGCGGCGGATCGCCAGCTCCTACGCTCGCGAGGATGCCATCGCCGAGGGACGGGAGTTCCTCGCCCAGCGGCCGTATGTCAGAGCCGGCGAGGCCCGGCGCACGTTGGTGGCGCACAGGTCCTGGCGATGAAGCCCTCAAGCCCTTCCCGACCGGCGACAGTGTCGCAATTTCCGAATCACGGCAACAGCGAGCCCTACGAGCGGCGCAACCTCTTCGACCGGCTGAGCCGGCAGTCCACGCTGGAGGTCAACTACCGCCACATGATGGAGCGTGAGCGAGCGGTGGTGGACGGGCGGTTGCACCTGGCCGGCGGCGACGTGCTCTCGGTCGGAGCCGGCTGGCATCCGGGTCGCCATCTGTTCCCAGCCCCCGATTTTCGCCTCGTGGCAGTCGACTCCCAGCCCGATCGTGTCGCCGGTGTGCTCTCCAGCGGGCGCGCCGACGAGGCCCACGTCGGCTACGCCGGGAGCCTGACGTTCCCCGACGCGTCCTTCGATGTCGTCCTCTACCGGCTCGTGCTGCACCACATCGCGTTTCAGGGGCCGCTGGCGCCGTGCTTCGCCGAGGCGGCGCGCCTGCTGCGCCCCGGTGGCGCGCTGATCGCGATCGAGCCGGGCAGCTGGCACCCGGTCGGCCTCGGCCTGTCGCTCGCCAACCGCACGGGTCTTGCCACCGCGCTGCACGGGACCCCGGACGACATCCCCCTCTCGCCCCGCCGACTGGTCGCCGAGGCCGACGCGGCCGGGCTGGCGCCCGAGCTGCACGCGGTCACGTATACGTGGCGACGGCTGCCGCCGATCGTCCAGCGAGCGGTGCAACCGCTCGACGCATTGGGCTCCCGGAGCCGAGCTGCGCCGTTCGGGCACACCCTGATCCTGCTGGCCCGGGCCGGCGTCTGACCATGGCCCCGTCGACGCGTGACCGCGCGGTGCCCGGACCGGACCCGACGACAGCTTCGTTAGGCGCCGGGCGCAGGCGCGCCGGCATCGACGTGGCGATCGGCGTCGGACTCGGTGGCGCTCTGGTCCTGCTGGCCTTCGTCACCAACGCCCGCGGCGACCTGGCCCCCACCACCTGGGCCGAGATCGCGCTCACACTGCTGGGCGCCGGGATCTGCGGATCGGTGATCTGGTTCGGGTCGTCGGGGCGGGCATGGGGGGCAGGCACGATCGCCCTGTTCGCCGTGATGACGGCGTTCACCGCGCTGTCGATCGCCTGGTCGGTGAAGCCCGACAACTCCTGGCTGGCCGCCAACCAGACGCTGGCCTACCTGGCGGCGTTCGCCGCCACGGCCGGACTGGCCAGGATCGCCCCCGAGCGCTGGCCGGCGCTGATCGGGGCCGTCGCCGTAGCCGCGATCGCGCTCAGCGCCTGGGCGCTGCTGGTCAAGGTGTTCCCCGGCTCGCTGGACGCCGGCGACCAGTACGGCCGCCTCCAGCAGCCCTTCGGCTACTGGAACGCGACCGGTCTGATCGCCGGCTTGGGGCTGCCCGCGTGTCTGTGGGGCGCCTCCCACCGCGATCACGGGGCAGGGCCCGGCGAGCTGGCGATCCGCGCCCTGGCCGTCCCGGCGATCGCGATCCTGGTGAGCGCCGTGGTGCTGTCCTACTCGCGCTCGGCGGTGCTGACCGCGGTGGTCGGCGTGGCGATTTGGTTCGTGTTGGTGCCGTTGCGACTGCGAGCCGTGCTCGCGCTCGCGCTCGGCGGAGCCGGCGCACTGTGGTTCATCGTTTGGGCTCTCTCGACGCCGAGCTTCAACAACGACAATGTGGCCGCCGCCGCGCGGACGTCGGCCGGCCATACGTTTGGGCTGATCGCGCTGGTGACGCTCGCAGTGCTGACCTTGGCCGGCGTGGCCGCCCAGATTGCGATGGAAAAAGTGATGGTTGGCGAGCGGCTGCGCCATCGGATCGGGGTGGCCCTCGTGGTGTTGGTGGCGCTGATCCCGGTCGGCGGTCTGGTGGCGGTGGCCGCATCCTCACGCGGGCTGACCGGCGAGATCTCCCACGAGTGGACCGTCCTCACCAGCCCCAACCAGGGCCAGCAGAGAGTCGGCAACAGCGCCGGACGCCTGACTCAACTGGGCAACAGCCGGAGCACCTATTGGCGTGAGGGTCTGACCGTCGGAGAGCACGCGCTGCTCAAGGGTGTCGGCGCGCTGGGTTACGGAACGGCCCGTACTCGCTACACGGCCAATCCGCTGCCCGTCCAGGAAGCTCACAGCTACCTGATTCAGACGTTCGCCGACCTCGGCCTGATCGGCGTCGCGATCAGCCTGGCGCTGCTGATCGCGTGGATCCGCGCGACGCTAACCACGATCAGCTCCAGGACGAGGTGGGCGTCGCTGACCGCGGATCAGTCGGCCGAGCGTTGCGGGCTGCTGACGCTGCTGTGCGTGGTGGTGATGTTCGGGGTGCAGTCCGCGACGGATTGGACCTGGTACATCCCAGGGGTCACGGTCGCCCCGCTGCTGTGCGCGGGGTGGCTCACCGGCCGCGGTCCGTTGGATGCCCGCGTCGGCCTCGCCGCCGGGCGCCCGCGTCTGTCGCAGCGCCCCGGCGCCGGTGCGCTGCTCACGCTGCTGGCAGCGGTCGCGCTGCTGGGCGCGTGGGTGATCTGGCAACCCCTGCGCTCGGCCGACGCCCTGTCGGCCGCGAGCGGCGCGGGAAACATCCGGACGGCCCTCAGCGACGCGCGGTCCGCCGCAGCACTGGATCCCCTGTCTACCGAGCCGCTGTTCGTGCTGTCGGCGCTTGACAGCGCCGGCCACGACCAGGCCGCGGCGCTGACCGAACTGCAGCGCGCCGTCGCCCTGCAGCCGGATTACGCCGAAACCTGGTTTGAGCTCGGCGACTACGAGCTTGCCCACCACCGGCTCCAGGCCGCGCTGGCGGCGCTGAATCGGTCCCTGGCGCTGGACCGCAGCTCTATGGCCGCGATCAGCGACATCGTCCAGGCGCGCATCGAACTGGCAACGAGCGCCAAGGGCTGAGTCATCGGTCCTCGGGAGCAATTCGAATCACGGCACCACGCCAGTTCAGCGCACGGCGCGGGCCATCAGCAGCCGCCGCAGCAGCGGTGGCCCGGCGGCGCTGCGAATCCCGACATCGGCAAAGCCGAACTGCGTCAGCAGGGCTGCCAGCGACCGCGCCGTGTACAGGTGCAGGTGGTCCCCCAGCGGCTCAGAAAAGCGCTCCAGGCCCCCCAGCGCCACGCGCAACCGGCCGTGGCTGGGCGTGGTGAGCAGCAGCCGGCCGGCCGGTACGAGCACGCGCCTGACCTCAGACAGCCAGGTGGCGGTGTCGGCCACGTGCTCGATCACCTCGCTGGCCCAGACCAGCTCGAATGAGTTGTCGGCGAGCGGCAGCGATCCGTCGATCGGGACGAGCCGGAAGTCGCCGGCCGGATGCTCCCGGCGCGCTCGCGCGAGTGCGGCCTCGGCGACTTCGACCCCGATCGCCCGCGCTCCGGCCTGTGAGAGCAGGGCGGTGAACACGCCGGCGCCGCAGCCGAGGTCAAGCGCGCGTTCGCCGGCACTTACCTCGGTGAGCAGAAACTCACGGCGCAGCTCGAAGTCCGGATCGGAGAGATCGTCCGGCAGGCGCTGCCACAGCTCTTCGTAGTAGTCCTTCACCGCCGTCAACGTAGCGACCGGGACCGCGGCGCGATCCCAAGTACGAGGGGCAGCAGGCGTCCGCCGGCCCGACGCCGGGACAGATACGGGTTTACAGTGCAGGCACCGCTCGCGCTGTCGCGCGGAGTCAGCTCTTTACCGCAGGCAGCTCACAACGGAAGCCAGCGTTCACCGGGATGGAGAGGGATTGCCGCCGCACAGCCAATCGGTAGCGCCATGAAGGTTGCGTTCGACAGCCGTGCAGTCGGCGAGGTCTCCGGCGTGGGGCGCTACTCGAGCAGTCTGCTGGACGCGCTGCGCGCCGACGGCAGGGGTGAGGTCATCGAGTCCCACGACCCACGTCGCTGCGACGTGTTTCACGCTCCCTGGCTGGAGAGCGCGCTGCTGCGCTGTCCCGTGCCGATGGTGGTGACGCTGCACGATCGGGTGGCACTCAAGCGACGCGGCGCCTATCCGGGCCTCGGGCTGCGATTCAGGCTCCGCTGCCTGGCCGCGCAGCGCGCCACGCGCGTGATCGTCCCCACCCGGGCGGTGGCCGATGATGCAACGGCGGAGCTTCAGATCCCCTCGGAGCGGATCGTGGTGATCGCCGAGGCGGCCGCCGCGGCCTTCA
>CALAQT010000122.1 GCA_937888775.1 uncultured Actinomycetes bacterium
GAATGCGGCGCCCCGGAGTCGATCGCGGGGGTCAAGCTCCTGACCGTGAGCACGGAGCAAGGCAAGCTGACGCCCGAGCTCGTCGACAGCCGGGTTCAGCGGCTCGGCGACGAGCACGCCGTGCAGCCCCGGGTGGTTTCGATCTCGCAATGCACCGAGCTCGGAACCGTCTACACACAAGCAGAGATTCGCGAGCTCGCCGCGCACGCGCACGCCCACGCCTTGCTCCTGCACATGGACGGAGCGCGCCTGAGCAACGCCGCGGCCGCGCTTGAGCTGCCGCTGCGGGCGCTGAGCACCGAGGTCGGGGTGGACATCCTGTCCTTCGGCGGAACCAAGAACGGCCTGCTCGGCGCCGAGGCGGTCGTGTTCTTGGCACCCGAGTTCGCCGAAGGGTTTGAGTACGTGCGTAAGCAATCGCTGCAGCTTGCTTCCAAGTTGCGCTTCCTGGCCGCCCAGTTTCAGGCGCTGTTGACCGACGAGCTGTGGCTGCATAGCGCACGCCGGGCCAACGCCATGGCTGCGCGACTGGCCGGCTCGGTGCGCGACGTCCCGGGACTGAGCATCACGCAACCGGTGCAGACCAACGCCGTGTTCGCGACGCTGCCCGCCTCAGTTATTGCCGCGCTACAGAAACGCTTTGCCTTCTACGTCTGGAACGAGCGCCGAGCCGAAGTTCGCTGGATGTGCTCCTGGGACACCACCGAGGACGACGTGGATACCTTCGCCCGGGCGGTAAGGGAGGTCATTGCTTCGGGCGATGTGTGAGCGGCCGCCAACTGGGAATCCGTGTAGGTCAACGAAAGAACAGCGCCTCCCGCCACTTGACCAGCTTGATTGCGTCCCGATGGATGTTGAGTATCGGTGCCGTCTCGTAAACGCTGTCCCAGTACCGGAGGTCTTCGGGCCACCCGCGGCCCGCTCGCGTTTCGTCGCTCGCCGCCTTCGTGGGGTCGAACCACAGCCAACCCCAAGGCAACCTGTCCCCCTCGCCCGTCTCGATCCAGCGGTCCGGTGGTGGAATCCGGGGCGCCTTCCAGCGGTGCAGTGGTCGAATCCGGGCCGCTCTGGGAGGCGCCGTCCCAACCCCTCGGCCAGTCAGGAGCGCACGACCGGTCGTGACGGGCTCGGAGAGTCCTGAGGCCAACGGGTCGCTGTACGTCAGCTGCCTACCGAGCTTCACCCAGCCGTAGAGCAGGACGAAGGCTATGACTACGAGCGACGAGCCCGCCACCAGCCACACGACCTCGACCCCGAAGACGCCCGGGCTCTCGGAGCGCAACAGCCCCGTCGCGAGAACTGGGGCCGGCGCACGCGGGAGGACGAGGCTGATCGCACAGGCCACGGTCAGCACCCCGATCAGGGCAATCAGGACCCTGAGGGGCTGGGTTAGTTCCTGCGCGATGTCGCTCGCTGCCCTGATCGACAGCAGCGCCGCGACGAGCGTGGGCGCCAGTAACAAGATCGTGACCACGGCACCCACCTGCAAAACCAGCTGCGCAAGGTCAGTCAGGGCCGCGAAGACCATCCCGATCCCGGTCACCGCCGCGATCAAGCTGCCGGCCAGCCAAGCACCGCGGCGCCGCTGGGCGACGACCAGGGACATGAACATTCCCGCGAGCGGGGTATCCCGGTCGACTGAGCCAGCATCGGAGGTGGCGTCGGCGCCAGCAGGCTCGCCCGGCCCATGCTCAGCGGGGCCGCGGTGACGCACTCGTCACGTCTGAACCCGCTGTCGCCGTCGACCAGCGTCGCCTGGACCATGCGCATCCTGATCACGGCCAGCTTCGGTGGCAGCGCCACTTCGACGAGATGAAGGGCGACATCACTACTGCTCGCCTGCTCCCACGCGACGTGCCAGGCGAAGCTCAGCACCCCACGCCGTCCGAGCTTGCGGAGCGGAAGCGATATCCGGTTCTGCGCCGCAGCTCTTTCCAAGGCAGACCTTGGAGCAAGCTGATCGAGATCGTCTCCGAACGGAGCTCGCCCGATCTTCACGCTCTCACTCTGAGCGTTCGCGCCGCCGAGGTCGTTTGCACCTAGCGCGTGCGTTCGCCGCTCCCAAGGAGGCTGCCATTCCTGAAGCTCCTCGTCGTATGAGAGCTCCAAGGTCTCCAGACTGCTGGGCACCCTTGCCGCGGTCGGAACGAACAGCACGTAATTGTTCTGCCAGTCGAACAGCAACCGGGCCAGCTCCGCCACATCGCCTGAATCCGCGCCTTGACGTTCGGCAGCCCGCAGACGAATCAGCAGCCTTCCGACTGCCGGGCAACCCCATTTCTCCGCCGCAAGCTCTGCGTAGCCATCGAACCTGCCGTCCTGCGGCAGCAGCGCGCACGACCTCGGACGGTGGTCCTGAATATGCGTGAAGAGGTCGAGGAGTTCCTCATCGACTGCGATCTGGAGCTTTCCCAATCGTCGCTTCACGACGTCCTCAACGTGCTTGTCGCTGACCGCCCGGGGCAAGTGAGCCAGTACGTTGCCGCTGCCATCCACGATTCGCGTCCCGGCTCGCATGGCATCTCGGCGAAGCAGGCCGACGGGAAACATCTGGGGGTCGGCTGGCAGAAGCTTCTTTAGGCCCTCTAGGTCCAGCGTGAACACGATCGTCCGGTGGACTGTGCTCAGATCCAGAAACTCCAGCCGGTCCACCCGGCGACTGACCCAGGACCGGCTGGCGAGAAGCGCGGTCAGCTCGTCCGCTGGTTTCCGGCTCTGGCTCGACATCTACCCGGTAGCGTCTTTCTGGTGGAGAAGATCGCGGGGCAAAGACTCAGGATGATGCGCGCCACGGCGGATGCGGCGCGACGGTTCCACTACGCACCCTATTCCGGTAAACCGGGCCCGATCGTCCTCGCCGCCGCCGAGCTTGTGTCGGGCACGATCGGCGGAGGGTCCAACATCGAGATCGTGAACTTGAGCCTGACCAAGCACGCGGAGGAGGTCGCGATTCTGTCCGCCCTGACCAACGACGCACAATCGCCCGGCCGCGGCCGGCTGTCGGCGGTCTACGTCGCCGGTCTGCAGCCATGCGGTAGCTGTCGACAGTTCGCCGCGGAGTTCGCCAGTGACGACGCGATTTGGATCCTCGAGGACATTTCCCAACAGGAACTGCGCAATACATCGCTGTCGAAGCTCTCGGACGACCGCGAGCCCCGGGTAGTGCCATTCGCCGACTACCTCCCATCTCCCTTCTCGAGCTTCGACCAAGCGGGTGCGTAAGGTCTGGTTCTACGCGTCGGCGGGGACGCGCTTGACTTCCGCGGCCGCCGAGGAATATGTTCGGCGCGGTGAGCGATCTTGCCGCTGTGCCTGGCCCGGTCACGGCGTCCCCCCATGTCGACGGTCAGGCGATCGCCATCACCGTGTTCAGCACGGTCAAACCGCTCGGCCGGCTGTGGCTCCCTCTGCTGTTCTGGTTTGCCACCCACTTTCCCAAGGCCAGTGGCACGCTGGCGCGTTTGTCGTTCATCCACTTCGCTCGCTGGACGCTTGTCCGGCAGATCCTCTTCAACGGGCCTCCCCAGCATCGCGAGAAGCTGAACTACCCGCATCTGTTCTTCGAGAGCAACTTCAACGGCGGTTGGGAGGAGTACATCGACGCTTTCTCCCACATCCTCACCCGCGGGATGAAGTTCTTCTGGGGGACTTCGTACGGGTTCCCTCAACCGTTGCCGACCTCGCCATTCAAGGACTACATCAAGCGCCACGAGATCGTGGCCAGCCATTTTTGGGGCGCGTAGCCCGAGGCAACTACCACGATCGTGTTGTCTGCGCTGGAGCTGGAGGGGAAGCTCACGGCGTTCAAGCAACGCGCCCGTGGCATGAGCCCTGAAGCTTTTGCGGCAGAGTGGCCGGCATTTCTCGCCGACGTGCAGGACTGTCTATGAGCAATGTCGCCGGCCAGGCCACGGCGTTCATGGCGATCACGCCGATCCACTCCGGCGAGGAAGCCACGCTGCGCCGCTACCTTGACGCGCTGCCCCAGCGCGGTAGCCCGCTCGAGCGCTTGAACGGCACCCACTTCGCGCGGTGGGTGATCCTCACCGACTGGGTCAATGACCCCGGGCAGGGACGCGAGGATCACCTCGATTCCGCTTATCTGATCTTCACGAGATCGAGGATGCCGCCAGCGGGCGAACCTGGTTGGGCGGTCTCGTCGACCGGGTCACCAACGACGAGGATTGGAGCGGTCCCAAGCCCGATTCTCACCTCAACGTCGCAGTGGCCTGCGCTGGACTTCGTGCGCTCGGCGTTCCCGAGGCGATTACCAGCACCTTCTCGGCGGAGTTCTGCGAGGGCATGGCCGCCCGCAACCGGTTGCTGGGCGACCTCGGCGCGAGCGATCCCAAGCAGTGGGACAGCGGCCTGGGCAGCGGCGCCGCCCACGTGTTGGTCATCATCAACGCGCGCACAACGGCCCACATCGAGGACGAGCTGAGGAGGCGATCGAGGGGATCTCGGAGGTCAAGCGGGCCGGTGGTGGAGTGCCGCTGAAGGGCGGCGACTGGCGGCCCCTGGCGGTAGGCGAGTTCATCCTCGGATACCCCGACGAGGACACACGCGTCGATCCTCTGGGCCGGCTCCCAAGCGCACCGGCAGACCCGCTCGGTCGGTCGGGGACCTACATGATCTACCGCAAGCTGCGCCAGGACGTGGCGCTGTTTAACGCCACGCTGCGCGAGGCCGCGATTCGCTTCGAGCACGGCGACGAGGAAATGCTTGCCGCCAAGATAGTCGGGCGCTGGCGCAACGGCACGCCGCTGGTCAACGCGCCGGACCGTCCCAATCCGGATTTCAAGACCACAGCCAGGAAGAGCAACGACTTCCGCTATCTCGACCTCCACGCCGACGGTCGGCAGTGCCCGCTCGGCGCGCACATCAGGCGCTCCAACCCACGCGACGCACTCGGGTGGGCCGGCCTCGATGGAGCCGGCCTGCTCAGCTTCCGCCACCGCATCATCCGTCGCGGAACGCCCTGCGCCGTCGAGGTAGCCGGAGCTGTGCCGGGCCGAGGCGCCCGCGGCTAAAACCGCGGACGCCCCGTCAGCGTGCGTATCGCTTACGCGGCGTCGAGCGAGATGGCGCAGCTCGCTTGACCTCGCTTTTCCAGGTACTGCTGGTGGTAGTCCTCGGCTGGCCAGAAGCGCTCGGCCGGCACGATCTGGGTCACGATCTGGCGCGTTAGGACGTTCTGATGATCGTCGCGCGAGGCGAGCACCGCCGCGCGCTGGTCGTTTCCGTGGAAGAAGACCGCCGAGCGATACTGGCTGCCATGTCCCAACCTTGGCGGTCGCGTGTCGTGGGGCTGTGGGTCGACCAGAACGCCGCGAGCAGGTCGTCGTAGGAGATCCGGGTAGGGTCGTACTCGACCTCGACCTCGACCGCTTCGGCGTGACCCGTGCGCCCGCGGCAGACCTGCTTGTAGGTTGGGTGGTCGGCGTCGCCGCCCGTGTACCCCACGGTTGTACGCGTGACGCCGGGCAGGGCCCGGAAGGCGGCCTCCACTCCCCAGAAGCATCCGGCGGCGAAGGTGGCTGTCTCTGTCTGCATCTCACTCCTCTCGATATTTCTGTCGTGAGGTGAGACCCCTCTGCACGCCGGACGATTCAAACCCAGGGCGTAGGGTTTGCGCTCCAGATGTTGCGCCTCGTCCATCGACTTCGCTTCCGGCGCGATCACCGCTGGGTCCCGGCCCACGCGTCGGCGTATCTGGACAGCGAGCTCGGCCCGGGCCAGCGTCGGCGCGTCGAGCGCCACACAGAAGATTGCCCTCAGTGTTGCGAGCTCCTGCGCAGCCTCCGCGTGCTGATCGGGGCGCTTGGGGCGACTAGCGGCGACCAGCCACAGGTCGTCGCCACGGCGGTTCTGGCGTCGATTCAGGGTCGGCTGCGCGACCTGCCCCAAGACAGCCCGTGACGGATCCCTCGGCGAGTCGCGAGCTGAGCGAGGACACCCTTGTCGAGCGGGCGGCCGGCGGGGACATGGCGGCCTTCGAGGAGCTCGTGATGCGCCACGCCGACCGGCTGTTCGCGTCGCTGCGGCGCTTCGGACTTGACGATGCCGAAGCGCAGGAGGTCGCGCAGGAGACGTTCCTGCGGGCGTGGCGCTCGTTACCTCAGTTTGAGCGCCGGTCGCAGTTTTACACCTGGCTCTACCGGATCGGCTTCAACGAGGCACAACGGCGGCTGGCGAGGCGCTCGGCGGGCAGGATGACCCTCTCGACTGACGAGCGGCCACTCGAGGAGCTGGCGGATGAACGAATCGGGCCTGCCGAGCAAGCGGAGGTCGCCGAGCTGCTTGCCGCGCTTGAGCGCGCTCTGCGAGAGCTTCCGATCGACTTGCGCGCTCCGGTGGTGCTGCTCGACATCGAGGGATTCTCGACTTCCGAGGCCGCCTCGATGCTCGACCTGGGCGAACCGGCGTTCAAGAGCAGGCTGCACCGCGGCAGGATGGCGTTGCGTGGGCTGCTCACGCCGTGGATTGCGACGGGCGAAAGGTGATTACACCCGCGGAACCCTTTTCGACCGATCCGGGTCAAATCCAGCAGAACCTAGATAGGAGCGACATGGATACGCGAATCGAAAAGACCGATCAGCAATGGCGCCGGGAGCTGACTCCCGCCGAATACGAAGTGCTCAGGAAGAAGGGCACCGAGCGGCCATTCACTGGCGGCTACGTGCACACCAAGGACGACGGTGTCTATCGCTGCGCCGGCTGCGGCGCCGCGCTGTTCTCCTCGGACACCAAGTTTGACTCGGGTACCGGCTGGCCGAGCTTCACCGACCCGGCCGTGCGAGCAAACGTCGAGCTGCACGAGGACCGCAAGCTGTTCATGCGTCGCACCGAGGTTACGTGCGCGAGCTGCGGCGGCCATCTCGGCCACGTCTTCAACGACGGCCCCGCGGGCTGCGATCGCTACTGCATCAACTCGACCGCGCTCAAGCTCGACCGCAGCACCCCCACGTAGGGCTCCCACGAGGGGTAGGATCAGCTCCGTGGAAGCTCGCGCACCGTCTCCCGCGCCCGCGCTTCACCCGTCGGCGTCCTACAGCATCACGATGCGGGTGCGATTGCAGCAGCTGCCGGGGGCCTTCGCGCGTGTTGCCGGCGCAATCGGGGAGACCGGCGCGATTCTCGGCGCGATCGACATCGTGCGCGTCGACGGGGGCGAGGTGGTGCGCGACGTGACCGTTGCGTGCGTGGACGTGGCGCATAGCGAAGCCGTGGCTGAGGCGGTTGGATGCCTGGACGGCGTCACCGTCGAGCATGTCTCGGATCGAACCTTCCTGATGCACCTTGGCGGGAAGCTGGAGGTCAACGCGACGGTTCCCGTCAAGACTCGCGATGACCTCTCGATGGCCTATACGCCGGGTGTCGCTCGCGTGTGCACCGCCATCCACGAAGACACAGAGAAGGCTTGGTCGTTGACGATCAAGGGCAACACCGTGGCGGTGATCTCCGATGGGACCGCGGTGCTCGGCTTGGGCGACATCGGCCCGGAGGCGGCGATGCCGGTGATGGAAGGAAAGGCGCTGTTGTTCAAGGAGTTCGCCGGCGTTGATGCGTTCCCGCTCTGCCTGGCGACCAAGGACGCCGACAGCATCGTCGAATTCGTCAAGATGGTGTCGCCTTCGTTCGGAGCGATCAATCTGGAGGACATCTCGGCGCCACGCTGCTTCGAGATCGAGCGGCGGCTGCGCGCAGAGCTCGACATCCCGGTCTTCCACGACGACCAGCACGGAACGGCGATCGTCTTGCTGGCCGCGCTGATGAACGCGCTGCGGGTGGTCGACAAGCACGCCGAGGACGTCAAGGTCGTCGTCGTGGGTGCGGGCGCTGCCGGGGTGGCGTGTACCGAGATCATGCTGGCCCACGGCGTGCGCCACATCATCGTGTGCGACATCGATGGCGCGCTCTATGCTGGCCGGCCCGGGTTGGACCCGGTGCTGGAGGCACTCGCCGCGCGCACGAACCTCAACGGCGAACGGGGCATGGCGGATGACGTGCTCAGCGGTGCCGATGTCCTCGTAGGCCTATCGAGACCGCGCGCAGTGTCGAAGGCCGCCGTGCTCAGGATGGCAGCCAAGTCGGTGGTCTTTGCGATGGCCAACCCGGAACCCGAGGTGCGTGTCGAGGAGGTCGGCCACGAGGTCGCGATCATGGCCACCGGCCGTTCGGACTACCCGAACCAGATCAACAACGTGCTGGCCTTTCCCGGGGTCTTCCGCGGCGCGTTGAACGTGCGCGCCCGCACGATCAACGAAGCGATGAAGCTCGCCGCCGCAAGGGCGATCGCGGCGGTGGTTTCCGACGACGAGTTGCACGCCGATTACATCATCCCGAGCGTGTTCAACCGAGCAGTGGTCAACGCGGTGGCTCCGGCGGTCGCGCAGGCGGCGGAGGCCAGCGGCGTTGCGCGCCGCCCGGCTGGCGCCACAGCCGAGACGACCTGAGCTCCCGCTCGCACGCGGCAGTCGGTCGGAGCAAGTCGGCGCGGGTTGGCTGCAGGAAGCGGCGCTCGCCGGGCTTTTCACCGGGCTCCCCCAGCCGCTCAAACGCCTCGGCGATCTCGGCCCGCCGCGCGTCGAAGATCGCCGCCCGGTCGGGGTCGACGCTCACTGTGCGAGCGCGGCATGCCGCCAAGTCGGCGATGCACAGGCCGACGTCGTAATCGACGGTGGTCACGCGATCCAGGCCGGCGAGTTCGGCGCTGGCGAGGGCGTGTTGCGCCGCCGCGCGCACCTCGAACTCATCCTCGACCAGGCTCGTGAGCGCGAAGTAATCGCCTTGGGCCAGCGGCTCGGCTACGTACACGAGGCCGGTGGGACGCAGGACTCGACGCGCCTCGCACAGGGCTCGCGTCAGATCCGCCGGCGGCACGTGGTGAAGCGTGCGCATGAAGATCGCCACATCCACTGACGCGTCTGCGAGCGGCAGGTCCTGCGCACGGCCGACGAGGTAGCGGGCGCCGCTGCGGTTATCCCGCGCCAGCGCAGGCGCGAGCTGCTCCTCGGAGATCTCGACGCCGATCATCCGCGCGCCTAGAGCGCTGACATCGCGGACCAGCGCCCCGCCGCCGCAGCCGATGTCGACCACGTCCTTGCCGTCAGTTTCGACCAGGCGCGCCAGCATCGACAGATCGGTGGTCACTTCGCGGCGCAACGTGCGGGTAATCGTAATCGGGCTGGCTGTACAGCTCTGGCCGTGTCGCTGACGCCGGGGCTTCGCGCGGGTGGGTCTGTTCGCCGTCGGCGGTACCGCGGGAGGGCAGCGCGGCGAGCACGAGCAGCGCCGCGGCGCCCGCGACGAGCGCGCCGGCCCCCTGCGAGAGGTGACTGCCGCTCATGAACGCGGCGCGTGCCGCGTGGTCCAGGAGCGAGCCGCTGACCCCACCGACGGCGGAGGCGACGCCGAGCGCGCCGCCGAGCGACCCGGTGATCGTGTGCAGCACCGCCGGCGGTACGGAGTGGGAGGAGAGCGCGCTTGTGATGTGCTGCTGGTAGCGGGTGGAGAGCATGCTGCCCATCACCGCGACACCGAGCGCGCCCCCGACCTGGATCGCTAAGCCGTAGGTTCCTGAGCCGACCCCGGCTTCGGTGCGCGGGAGCGATCCGAGCACCGCGTCGGCGGCAGTGGGCATCAGTAATCCCGCTCCCGCGCCCACCAGCAGCATGCCTGGCACCAGGTCGCCGTAGCTGGCCGACGCGGTCGATGCCACGGCGGCCCACCCCAACCCGCCGGCGATCGCCGCCAGGCCGGCCGTCGCGGTGAGCTTGCTGCCGATGGCACGCACAACCGGCGTCGAGAGCGGGGCCGCGACGGCCACGAGACCGGCCATCGGAAGGAGTCGCACGCCGGCCTCAAGCGGCGAGAAGCCGAGGTCGAACTGCAGGACCTGGGTGACCACGAACAGCGCCCCGACCAGCGGAAACAGGCCAAGCAGTAGCGCCGTGATCGCCGCGGTGAAACGCTGGGAGCGAAAGAACTGCAGCTTCAGCATCGGATGGTCACTGCGAGCCTCCCAGCCCACGAATACCGCGAGCGTCGCGATCGCGCAAATCCCGGCCACGACCACGCGCGACGAGCCCCAGCCGTGAGTGGGAGCTTCGATGATCGCCCACAGCAGCAATCCGAGCCCGACGATCGAGAGCAACGCACCGGCCGGATCCGGCCTGCCGGCAGCGGGATTCCTTGATTCCGGCACCAGCCGCCACGCCGCCAGCGCGCCAATGATCAGTAACGGCACGTTGACGAAGAACACCGAGCCCCACCACAACCTCGACAACAGCAGGCCCCCAGCGAGCGGACCAATCGCAATCCCCACCCCCATCGTCCCACCCCACACCCCGATCGCCCGCGCTCGCTCCCGGGGATCCGGAAAGACATCATCGAGAATCGACAAGCCGGCGGGGATGGTCATAGCGGCTCCGACCCCCATCACCGCCCGCCACGCGATCAGCACGCCCACCGAGCCCGAGAACGCGGCCCCGAGCGAGCCGATCGCAAACAAGCAAAACCCGGTGAGAAACAGCCGCTTACGCCCGAGGCGGTCGCCCAGGCTGCCCGCGACCAGCAACAAGCCACCGAACGCCATCGCGTAAGCGTCGACGATCCACTGCAGCCCGCTGGAGGTGGCGTGCAGCTTGCGCACGAGCGTCGGCAGCGCCACGTTCAGAATCGTCATATCGATGTTCACGACCAGAACCGCGACACACAGCACGGACATCACCGTCCATCGACGCAAGTGCGGCGCGCTCGGTAACCCGGCCGCCTGGCGCACCGACGCGCGCGATCGCCCTGATCCGATCGATCGGCCCGCGTTCATGTCTCCGACATTCTCAGACATGCTCTCGCAGCGCATCGGGGCCTTTCACCCATCGGGGGTGCGCACAGTCCCGCGGCGTCGCGGCACGTGTCGCGTCCTTCCTGGCGGTGATCCAGGGCCTCCTGGCTGACATCTCGGGTGGCCGCTAGCTTGCCGTCAGCGCCGGGCTCGGCGTCGGGCACCATCTGGAGTCCGCGGCGCACCACCTGGTGATCGTCGGCGAGCACAATCCGCAACAGCTCCTGCGAGGGAGCTTTCTCGTCTCTGCTCGCCCGTTCCTGCGTGTCATCTCAATATCAGCCTACCCGCCGCGCGGCAGCCGGTCGATCAAGGAGCCCGGTTCCCGATCAGCCCTGACCGCGAGTCTAACCTGGCCACCGAGCCGCCGGGCGCGAACGGCACGTTAGCGACATCCTGGGAATACCCGAGCGCGCGCCGGCCAAACTGTCCAGCCTGCGGTATTGAGCCGCGTGGTAGGCTAGATTTCGCCGACCGGATAGGCGCTAGCGCATCGCGTGAAGCGTCGCTGATTCCATGCGGAGGCCTCGTCGTGACGGGCTCACCATCAGGCGATCGTACCCCGGAGCCCACGAACCGGCCGATCCAGGGAGAGAGGGAGATCATCGTGCCGGCTTCGAAGACGCTTGAGGGTGATCAGCAGCTCGCTGATCGCGATCAGATCCTCGCGGATGCTGACAGGAAGGGATCTGAGAGCGACCAGTCCGCGGCCAGTAGAGAGCAGGCAGCCGCTGACAGCGATCAGGCGGCCAGTGATCGCGACCTTGTGCATGGCGGCGACCCTGATGTGCATGACTCTTCGCGCAAGGTTCGCAATCGCAGCGCCCAGCAGCGCCAGTACAGCGCTCACGGGCGCGTCGAGGCGGCCGATTCTCGTGATCAGGTTGCGCGCACTCGTGATCTGACAGCATTGGCGCGTGATCAGGCCGCCGAGCTGCGTGATCGCGAGCTGGGGACCCGCGATGATGTGGTGGGTGAGGTCGTGGAGGTCGTGGTGCGTGCAGAAGACCGTAGGAGTGCAGCTGCTGAGCGCGCATTCGCGGCTGAGGGTCGAGCCCGGGCAGCGGCGGATCGCGAGCAGGCGGCCCGTGACCGGTTGCAGGCTCAGGACGACCGCGACGCGCTGCTGCATCAGCTGGCGATAGCCAAGACCGATGGCTGACCGGGACGCGTTCGCGTGCGACGGGCTTGGAGGATCTTCATCACGAGGTCGATCGTGCGCACAGAACGATGGCGCCGCTCGTGATTGCCTATGTCGATGTCGTCGGCCTGAAGGCTGTCAACGATACTTACGGTCATACTGCTGGTGACGCGCTGTTGCAGCGAGCGGTGAAAGCGATCCGCGGTCATTTGCGCTCTTATGATCTGATCGTTCGGATCGGCGGCGATGAGTTTCTGGCGGTCATGTCTGGCGCGACTATCGTGGATGCCCGCCTGCGCTTTGGTGTCATCCAGACCACGCTCGCGGCCGACCCCGATCAGTGCGAGATCAAGGTCGGGTTCGCCGCGCTCGAGGCAGACGACAGCGCCACCGCGCTCATCCAACGCGCCGACGCCAATCTACCCACCAGCCGCCGGCGCATAGCCGGCGAAGTCTGAGTTGCAGTCCTGGAGGCTGCTCGAACCGGGCCTGAGGTCAGCCAGCCGTACGCTCCACCCGTGCCTGAACGAGCGAAACCGCAGCGCCCGGCGCCATCGCGCTGGACTTCCTTCGTCGCGGACCCACGTGAGCCAAGACAACGGATCCTCCACGAGCAGGGCAATCCCGATCATCGCGCCCGCGTAGAGCACAACCGGAACACCGTCCTCGTGCACCTCAGCGACGAGGACGGACACGGATGGATCGTTCTTGCGGTGGATCGCGCGACCCGGCGCTGGGCGGTCGGGGTGGCGCGGCGACAACTCGACGCCGCCCAGGATGCGTTCGAGCGGCTCTACGCATTTGACGAGGAAGAAGCGGACTAAGTGGTCTGGCTCGGAAGTTCGCGCACGTATCGCGTCCTGGGGGGTCAGGCAGCG
>CALAQT010000123.1 GCA_937888775.1 uncultured Actinomycetes bacterium
ACTCGCCGGTCGTCGGAGCGATCCACTCGCCACCGATGAAATTCTCGTAGCGCTCTGCCAGCTTGACCGGACTTCCCGACTGGCCGGGCGCCTCATAGGTCGTTGATTGCACCGTTGACATACCGGCCTCCCGTTTGGTTTGACACGAATCCAAGTCAATTGCAGCACCAGGCCGGTGATCCGTCATCGGTGCCTATAGCGGGGGAGCGTGAGGTAAACCACCGATGCCGAAGGGCTTAGACCGGCGTACGGTCCGACTTGACTATCCAAGACGGACGAGGAGGTACCAACGTGCCACCCGACACGATTGAGCCATATCACGGCAGCTATCTGATGCCGGCCTTCGAGCACGCCACGGTAGCCGACGCGATGCATCCCGGAATCCTCTCCGTGAGCCCTGAAGCGTCACTTACCGAGGTGGCTCGGATGATGGCCACCCGACACGTTCACTGCGCGGCGGTCATGGGCATATCGCATGAGCACGGGGGCGAATTGCTCGTATGGGGTCTGATCTCCGACCTCGACCTGGTACAGGCGGGTCTGGGGTCCGAGCCGCAGCAGACCGCCGCCACGCTAGCCCAGGAGCCGATCATCAGCGTCGAGCCGGCGACGCCGATCCGGGAAGCCGCGCAGCTGATGCTCGGTCACGGCGAGTCGCACATCGTCGTCATCGACCCCGGGACACAGCGGCCGATCGGCATCCTCTCCACGCTGGACATCGCCGGGATCCTGGCCTGGGGCGAGGCTTGACGGCAGGCCCGCCCGAGGCTGTGGTGACCGCCGGCGATCGGCTCAGCTGACCGCTGGCGATTATCCCGATCGCCCACAGGAGCACAGCGATCGCCCAAAGGAGCACAGTTTGCAGACCGTCATGACAAGTCCCGGCGTGCGCCATCGGGCCCGGCGCCATCGGGCCCCGCGCCATCGCGCCCGGTCCAGACCGGCGCTCGCCCTCAGCGCTGTCCTGGTCGGGGTCGGGGTCGCTGCATGGGGCGGCAGCTCGTCGACATCTAGCTCCCAGACTTCCGCGAGCCCCCGCGCTACGACGACGACCAGCTCGTCGACTGCATCGGCGACTTCGCCGGCGACGACGACGTCGGCCGGCGGGGCGGGCGGATCGGCATCGGTCACCACGGGCCCCGTGCGAGCAAAGCTTCGCGGCGCCAACCACACTCCCACAGCCAACCGATATTGGTCCTACTCGGTGCGGGTGACCGACGCCAGCGGGCATCCGCTGTCAGGAACCGTCGAGATCGAGTTCGTGTTCGGCGGACAGGTGGTGGGACGTGACACCCCGCCCACTCACCCGATCAAACACGGACGCTGGCAGGACAAACTCAAGTTCCCGCCGACCGCGGTTGGCGAGCCGTTGACATTCCGTGCCGTCGTCCACGCTCAGCCGGGCACGGTCACGCTCGATTGGCCGATCACGGTGCGCCAGTGAGCACCGCGATGCTCGCGCGCCTCAGTGGTCGGTCCCGCGATCGGCTCGGCATCGACGACGCGACCCAAGCCGGCGGCGGGGGCGCAGCGGTGCAGGTCGCAGACGTCGTCAAGTCGTTTGGTCCGATCAAGGCGCTGCGCGGGGTCTCGCTTGCCGTGGCCCCGTCTGAGTTCGTGACGATCACCGGTCCGTCGGGGTCTGGCAAGAGCACTCTGCTGAGCGTGATCGGGAGCCTCGCGCGGCCGGATTCGGGGACGATCACCGTCGCCGGAATACCGGTGCCCGAGCCGCGGCGGGCAGTCGAGTTTCGCCGCCGGATGGTCGGATTCGTGTTCCAGGACAATCTCCTGCTTCCCTACCTGAGCGCTCAAAGCAACATTGAGGCGGCGCTGCTGGCGGTAGGCGTCGGGCACCGTGAACGTCGCCAGCGAAGCTCGGCCCTGCTTGACGAGGTCGGCCTTCGTGATCGCGCGGACCATCTTCCCTCCGAGCTGTCCGGTGGCCAGCGCCAGGCGGTGGCGCTGGCGCGGGCACTCGCCAACGATCCGTGTGTGCTGCTCGCCGACGAGCCCACCGGCGCCCTGGACTCCGAGAGCACCGAGCGAGCGCTGGACCTTCTGGCCGCCGAACGCGAGCGGTACGGCATGACCGTGATCGTCGTCAGCCACGATTCTGCCGTGGCCGGGCGCGCCGACCGCGTGGTCAGGCTGGTTGACGGCCGCGTCGTCGATGCCTGACGGAGATCATCCCGATGCCAGCGCCGCCGCAGTCCACGTGCGCGTAACGCGCCAGATCGGGTAGACGGCGCCGAGAACGCCGATCGCCACGCCGATCAGACTCGCTCGTCCGAGCCCCCAGGCGGTCAGCTCCGGCGAGATGAAGCTCTGGAGCCCGAGCGTCGCGGGGAGCAATCCACTGGCCAGGACCCCCAGGACCAAGCCCGCTGCGGTTCCGAGGATGCTCACCGCCACCGCCTCACCCAGGACCAGGGCCGCCAGTTGGGACCCACTCCAGCCGATCGTCGCCAACAGGGCCAACTCGCGCCGGCGCTCAAGCACCGCCGCGAGCATCGTGTTGGCGACGGTCAGCGCTCCAATGATCAGCGCCAAGACCACGATCAGCAGCACCGCCTTGCTGATCAGGTCGCTGTTGGCGCCGGCGCGGATCGCCTCGCTCGGATCGGAGATCGCCGATACGCCGGGGAAGGCGGCCGCCAGCTGTCGCTCTGCGGTCGCCGGGGTGACCTGCGCCACCAGGCGCACCGCGATCGAGGTCGCCTCCTGCGACGTCCGTCCGGCGATCGACTGGGCGTCACCGAGGGTTGTGATCGCCCCCGAGTCCTCGAAGGTTATGCCTGACTGATACACACCGGCAATCACGAAGGATCGGCCGCCGATCCGGATCGTTTGACCCGGGCGAGCGTGAAGCTGCTGGGCGAGCAGACCGCCGATCACCACCTGGCCATGGCCCTCGGCCCGGCCGGCCGTGTACACCAGCCGGCGCGCGACGAACCCGTCCTGCTGCAGTCCGAACACGATCGCCGACGGAGCTCGGGGGATCGCACCGACCACCAGTTGCAGGGGCGTGGCATCGACGATCTCCGGCTGGGCCTTCACGCGCGCCACCAGCGAAAGCGGCAGGACCGACGACGTCGGATCACCGGCGTCACGCTGGAACAGGCCGAGATCCGCGCGACCGAGGTGCACGAGCTGCCCGGCGGTGCGATCGAGGCCGGCCGAGAGCGCCAGCAGGGCGACGATCGCCGCGACGCCCACCGCGATCCCCGCCGCGGTGATTGCGGTACGCGCCATCCGCCGGCGAAGGTTCGCGACGATCAGAGCGAGCATCCGTCAGATGCCCCGTGGCACTGCCGCTCAGGTGGCGCCGACGAGCTCGCGCGCCTCATCGACCTCCAGATCGCCGATGGAGACCTTGAAGGCCACTGTGTCGACATAGCTTGCCGAACCAGCCTGGGTCTTCATCATCGCCATCTGAGGCGTGATGCCGGCATCAGCCAAGTCCTCAGCCGCGGCCGGGTCAAAGCAGCGGGCACGCAGCCACTCATCGACGTCGGCGGCGTTGAAGCCCGCTTCCTCCCACGCCTGTGCGGTCGCATCCGGATCGCCTTCGTGGGCATCGTGGCCATGACGTTCAATGACTTCTCTGATCGACATACACACACCCTAGGACCGATGGCCTCGGCGCTCATCCGCAGAGTCCCTCCAACAGCTTCAGTAGATAGCCGACCGCCCGCCGGTCCTGGCAGCGCCTACGGTGGCTCCCGCCGGGATCTCGGCGGCAGCGTACGCGTCGGCCTCGTCGAGCGTCTCATGCTTGAGCAGCGCGCTGGCCAGCAGGTCCAGCTGGTCTCGGTGCTGGGCAAGCATGCTTTTGGCCTGCGCGTAGCAATCGGCGGTGATCCGCTTCACCTCGTCGTCGATCAGCTCGAGCGTACGCTGCGATGCGACCCCGCCGAAGCCAGGGAAGCCAAAGCTCTCCTCGCCCGGCCTGGGCAGTGCTGACAGCAGGCCGATCTGATCCGACATTCCCCAGCGCCCCACCATCTGGCGGGCCAGTGCCGTCGCCTGCTCCAGATCAGACTCAGCGCCGGTGGTCGTCTCGCCATACACCAGCGACTCCGCCGCCCGACCGCCCAGCAGGCCGATCAGCCGCCCGCGGAGATAGCTCTCGCCGTAGCCGTAACGATCTGACTCCGGGCTCTGAAAGGTCACCCCCAGCGCCTGACCGCGCGGGATGATCGAGACCTTGCGCACGGGATCGGCTCCCGGCTGCAGCATGCCGAGCAAAGCGTGTCCGGACTCGTGGTAGGCGGTCCGCCGGCGCTCGTCTTCGGAGATCACGATCCGCCGAGCCGCACCGAGCACGATCCGCTCCAATGCATCGGTGAAATCCTGGCGACGGACGACTTCAGAGTCCCCCCGGGCCGCGCCCAGCGCCGCCTCGTTGGCCAGATTGCGCAGATCCGCGCCGACCATTCCGGGGGTGCTGGAGGCGATCGCCGCCAGGTCGACGTCGTCGGCGAGCGGGATGCCTCGCGTGTGAACGAGGAGGATCATCAGCCGGCCCTCCTGGTCAGGAGGATTGACGGTGATCCGCCGATCGAAGCGCCCGGCGCGCAGCAGCGCCGGATCCAGGATCTCCGGCCGGTTGGTTGCGGCCAGCACGATCACACCTTCGTTGCCGGTGAAGCCGTCCATCTCGGTGAGGATCTGGTTGAGCGTCTGCTCGCGCTCGTCGTTGGCGCCGCTGAGGGCTCCGGCGCCGCGCCGGCGACCGATCGCGTCCAACTCGTCGATGAACACGATCGCCGGGGCTTCCTGCTTGGCCTGCACGAACAGGTCGCGCACGCGGCTGGCCCCAACGCCGACAATCATCTCGACGAACTCCGAGGCGGAGATCGAGAAGAAGGGGACGTCGGCTTCGCCGGCCACCGCCCGCGCGAGCAGCGTCTTGCCCGTGCCCGGGGGCCCGCTGAGCAGGACGCCGCGCGGGATCCGGCCACCGAGCCGCCGATAGCGATCCGGGTACTTGAGGAAGTCGACCACCTCGGCAAGCTCCGCGGTGGCCTCGTCGATACCGGCGACGTCGGCGAACGTGGTGCGCTGCTCATTGGCCTCGTACTTACGCGCCTTGGAACGGCCCATGCCGCCGAACATCCCGCCCCCTCCACTCATCGCACCGGAGGCCCGGCGCATGATCCAGAAGAAGAAGCCCACGAACAGCAGTGTCGGTACGAACCCGACCAAGATCGTGACGAGCGTCGATTGCCCCGAGCTGATCGGCTTGGCGCTCACCACCGCGCCCTCGCGCAGCAGGGTGCTCAGCACCTGGTCGTCGGCGAACGACGGCCGCTGGGTCGCGAAGTCGACCGACGAGACGCCGTTCTTACCGGTGGGATAGATCACGGCGTGACGGAAGGTCCCCTGGATCGCCGAGCCCTGGGCATTGACGGTCGCGATGTTGTGATCCTGCAGCTGCGCGCTGAAGACGCTGTAGGGAACGCTCAGGCGTGTAGGGCCGCTCGATTCGGTGGTCAGCGCCACGAACCAGTTCAGCGCCAGCAGCAGCGCCACCACCAGCCAGATGCTCGGCCGCTTGTGCGGCGGCGCCGGCGCCGGGGTGGCCCGCGGCGCGGGACGCGCCCCCTCCACCCTCCATGGGCGGTGGCTGTGCTCGGGCGGCGCGGCCTCGCCACCGGCGGGTGCTGACCCACGAGAGCTCGGTTTGTCTGCCATCTCCCCTAAAGCGTCAAGGGGCCGAGGCCTTCCTACATCCGCTCCGGGCCACAGCCGGAGCCGTAGTTGTCCCCGATCCATGCGCGTCAACACGGATGGCCGATCGGGTCATTTACCCGGACGCCGCGCGCGGATCCGGCCGGTAAATTTCGCAGCATGTCTGCCAGGCCAAAGTTCAAGCCTCCAGACGAGAGCGCTGAGCCCCAGCCCTTCCGCCATCTGCGCCTGCGAAATGAGCGCCGCGAACGTGCGCGGCGCGAACGCATCGAGCAGCTGGTCGCGCGGGCGCGCAAGCGCCGCAGCCTCGGCGACCGCTAAGCGGCCCTGGCGCCCGCCCGGGCGCCCAAAAGCGCAACAGCTCCGGGATCCCGGCACGCGACTTCTCAACGCTCGGCGCGCGACGTCTCAGCGCTCGGAACTCCCCAGGGCGTCCTCCAGGGCCACACACCCTCGGTGCCAAACCCTCAGCAGGCTCTGCCCAGGGCGCAGATCCCATTGCAGGTTCAGATACGAGGAGGATCGCAGCGTGCCGTCGGCCAACTGCATCCAGAACGGATCGTAGACGCCGATCCGATCGCCGCAGCGCGAGCAACCGGGGAGGATTGGTTGAAATGGCATGACTGCTCACCCGGCCACGCCGATCCCGACGATCCCGACGATCCGAGCGTGGCCCGCGAGCAGGGACGCTAGGTGAGGCGCGACACCGCACACAACGGTGCAGACCCTGGTTCCGTTACGGCCTAACTACCGATAGAAGCGGCTCGCCTGCGGCGCCTGGCGCCTGTCCCTAGTCCTTGTGGGCCGGCACGACCAGGACGGGAATCTCGGAATGGTGCAGCAACCCGCTGGACACGCTCCCCAGCAGCGAGTCCACCACTGCGGTCAGGCCGTGGGTGCCGACGACGATCAGCTTGGCGTCCTGCTCTGAGGCGACGTCCAGAATTGTGCGCCAGACGCTGGACGGGCTTCGCTCCACCCGGACGTCGACTTCGAGCCCCAGGCTGTGGGCCAGCTGCTGCCCCTCTCCGGCGACCTGTCGCGCGCGCGCCAGCACCTCGTGCTCGAGCTTGTCGTCGTTCGGTCCCGCCGGCGAGCTCGAAGTGCTGAACGAGTCGGCGAGCACCGCTTCCGGCGGATTGAAGACGTGCAACAGGGTCGTCCGATCAGACCCAAGCGATTGGCGAGCGACCGCTACCGCACGCCTTGCGCTGGGCGAGCCGTCGTAACAGATCAGAGTGGACATCGAGCCTCTCGTTTTGGTGGTGGCCGGCAGACCGTCACGCTAAGCCCCTGGACAGACAGACTCATCGTGGCGGCACCGTCTTTGGCCTGAGGGATTTCTACTGAAGCCCGCGCTAGCGCAGCGCCTCAGTGGCGATGGCTGGCGCGCTTGGCGGCGACGCCGGGCGAAGGCACGATCATCACAGGACGGTCGGCATGCTGCAGCACCGCCTGGGAGACGCTGCCCAATAGGATCGACTTGATTCCGGTCAAGCCGCGGCTGCCGAGCACGATCAGGCTGGCCTCGACCTGCTCTGCCTGGTTGAGGATCGTCTCCCAGATCGTGGCGCCTCGTTCCGCCACGCGGGCCTCGGCGTCAAGACCGGCCTGGCGGGCGTAGCCGACACCCTCCGCGGCTCGCTCGCGCGCGGTGCGCTCGCTCGATTCGTCGATCTCCTCGAAGTTCAGCGCGGCCACGCCTAGCCCGGCTCCCGAGCGGGCCAGCACCTCGGCGAACGTCTCCCAGACGGTCAGAACCCGCGCCGGCTGGCCGCTGAGCAGCTGACCGACCCCCTTGATCGCCGCCCGGGCGTCCTCGGAGCCGTCGTAACAGATCAGGATCATCGAGCGGTGATTCTGGCACGACCTGGCCCGAGCTCGTGTTGGTCTGAGAGGACCACGTATTCCAGCACCCTGTGATAGGCATCCCACACGATCAGCTCACAGGGATGCGAACGCGTCGCGGTCACGTGAGCCAGACGTCGGGCGCTTTCGAGCGTCGGACAGGCGATGGGCCCTTGATCACCGGGGAGCGCCACCTGCCACGCGCCGTGTCTGTCGGGCTGCACCCGGACCGTGGGTAGCGCTGCGGCGGACACGGGGACAGCCTGACATTTCCGCCCGCAGCCGTCATCCGTGGATTCCCCGGGTACGCTCCGCTGCAAGCCGCAATCGCCTCACCGGCCGGCGATCCAGCGGCCTACTCCATCAATCCGTGCTCGCGCACGTAGGCGACCAGGTCCGCTCGGGTCGTGCGCCGGATCTTACGCTGGATGTGAGCGCGGTGGGACTCGACGGTGCGGACGCTGAGAAAGAGCTGCTCGGAGATCTCAGCGTTCGTGAATCCGAGCGCCACCAGTCGCAGCACCTCCACCTCGCGCTCTGACAGATCGTCGGGCAGCCCCGGCGGGACGTCCGGCTGTGCGGCGATCAGGGCGCCGAGCTGAGGGTTCAGGTAGCTCACTCCCGTAGCAGCAGCCCGTACGGCCGCCACCAGCTCGGTGCCGGCGGCCTCCTTGAGCACAAAGCCGAGCGCTCCGGCGCGCAATGCCTCCCGGGCAAAACGCGGCTCGTCCTCCATCGTCAGCATGACGATCGACGTGCTCGGCGACGCCTCATGCATATCGGGGATCCGGCCCAGGCTCGGCCCGCCGGGCATGCTCAAGTCGAGCACCAGCACGCTGGGCTTGTAGGCACGGACCTTGCGGACCGCCTCGTCGGCATCACCCGCTTCGGCGACCACCTCGAACGCCTGCTCGGCATCCAGCAGCGCCTTCAGAGCGCTTCGGACGATCGTGTGGTCGTCAGCCAGAACGATCGTCGTGACGGGACCATTTGACGGCTCATCCATCGCACGTACGCTATCGCGCCGGACACTCGGATCCGAGCGCCTCGGCTCGAACCGCGTCGCAAAGCCTGTCCAGCGAACGGGCGACCGGCGCGCTGAGCGCGGCGCCGGCGTCGAAACCACCGCCCTCGATGCCGTAGACGATCACTCGCGCCGGGAGCGTCCCGAGCGCGCGTGACAGTTCGATCGCCTCGGCCAGCCCGATCGCGTGGCTGGAGCTGGCGCGCCGCGGCCAGGCGATCGGCGCTGAACTCGCATCGAGGCGCAGGATCGTGCCGGGGCGCGCGCCCGAGCGCACGGCATCGACGATGATCACCGCCCGCGAGTCGCGCCACAGCTCGATCATCGAAACGGCCTCGCCGCGGTGGGCGACCACGCCGACGGCGCTCTGCGGCTGGCGCGCCAGGCGTCGCGCCAGCTCCAGGCCGACGCCATCGTCTCCGCGTAGGTCGTTTCCGACCCCGATCACCAGCATTGGCTCAGTGCTCCCGACCAAAAATACGGCGGGAAGCACTCAGCTTCGATCGACGGTCAGATCCAGGAAATGCGTCGCGCAGGAGATGCACGGGTCGTGGTTGCGGATCGCCTGCTCGCAGCGCAGCCGCAGCTGCTCGTCGGGCAGGTCGACGTGGCGGGCGACCACCTCCCGGAGATCCTCTTCGATCGTGAGCTGGTTCTGAGAGGTGGGCGGGACGATCCGCGCGTCCAGGATCGTGCCGTCATCGTCGATCTCGTAACGGTGGTAGATCATGCCCCGGGGCGCCTCAGTGGCCCCGTGGCCGACGGCTCGGCGAGGCTGCACCTCAACCGCGGGCGGATCCGGCGGCTCGTAGGACTCGATAATCGACAGCGCGTCATCGCAAGCCTGCACGAGCTCGACGCCACGCACGATGATGCTCTGAAACGGGTTGCGGCAGGTCGGCTGCAGTCCCGCCTCCAGCGCGGCCTGCTGCGCCAGCGGCCGCAGCTTGGCAAACGAGAGGTTGTAGCGGGCCAGCGGGCCGGTCAGATAGGAGCCGCGCTCGCGGATCCGGGCGTGAAGTGCGTTGGAGTGCTCGACGTGCTCCTCGAGTACGTGCTCGTCGAACTCCGAAGGGGCGATGTCCAGCCCGCGGTCGGACACGATCCGCCCCAGGTCGATCGGGTAGGCGCCGGGATCGTGCAGCGCGACGAGCTCGGGTTCATGAGTGATGTTGGGAAAGTTGAGCTCGGCGGCCCAGCGGACGGTGGCCAGTGCTGTTTCCCTCGCCCGCTGCAGTGGCTCCACCAGCGTCTGAAGCTCACGCCTGCTCGGGGCCCGGTAGAAGCCGCCGACACGAAGGTTGATCGGGTGCACCTCACGGCCGCCGATCACGGTCATGACCTGATTGCCCGCCTTCTTCATCTGCAGACCCTGCTCGGCGATCTGCGGATGGTCGCGGGCCATCTCCACGAAGCCCGGGTAGCCGAGGAAGTCCGGGGCGTGCAACAGGTACACGTGCAGGCTGTGGCTCTCGATCCACTCCCCGCAGTAGATCAGGCGGCGCAGATCACGAATCGGCCCGTCGTCGATCGTCACGCCGCAGGCGTCCTCCATCGCCCGCGCCGAGCTCATCTGGTAGGCGATCGGGCAGATCCCGCAGATGCGGGCGGTGATGTCCGGCGCCTCGGTGAAGGCCCGCCCGCGCAGCATCGCCTCAAAGAACCGCGGCGGCTCGTAGATGCGCAGCCTGACCTCGCGCACCTCTGACCCTTCAAGCGCGACGTACATCGCCCCCTCGCCCTCCACCCGGGCAAGGTAATCGGTGCGGATCGTCCGCCGGGCGCTAGCGGGCGGCTCGCTCATGAGCCTCGCTCGCCTCCCGGAAGTCCGGCGCCGCGGCGTTGAAGGTCCGGTACACGCGGACGAGATCGCGCTGGTCTGAGCCGAGCTGGGCCGATTGCGCGCTCAGGGAGGCGGTGTTGGGCGACTCCTGCGGGCCGTAGCATCCGTAGCAGCCGCGGTCATAGGCGGGGCAGATCGCGCCGCAGCCGGCATGGGTCACCGGCCCCAGGCAGGTCGTCCCGTGGGCGACCATCACGCATACCGTCCCGCGCCGCTTACACTCGACGCACACGCTGTGGGCGCGCACCCGAGGCCGCCGGCGGTTGAGATGGGCGCTGATCACCTCCAGCAGCTGGTGCTTGTTGATCGGACATCCGTTGAGCTCGAAATCGACGGGCACGTGGGCGCTGATCGGGGTGGAGGTATTAAGGGTCGAGATGTAGTCCGGGGAGGCGTAGACGATCTGGGTGAACTGCTCCACGTCGGCAAAGTTGCGCAGCGCCTGAATCCCGCCCGCCGTGGCGCAGGCGCCGATCGTGATCAGGGCGCGCGACTGGGCGCGGACCTCATGAATCCGCTCAGCATCGTGCTGGGTGGTGACCGACCCCTCCACCAGCGAGACGTCGTAGGGGCCCTCGACGACGGCGCTGGAGGCCTCCAGGAAATATGCGATCTGGATCCGGTCGACCAGTGCCAGCAGCTCGTCCTCCAGGTCGAGCAGGCTCAGCTGGCATCCGTCGCAGGAGGAGAACTTCCACACGGCCAGCGTGGGCCTGTCAGAGCGCGGTCCCATCACAACTCCCGGATCGACAGCCATCGCTCGAGCTCTGACCAGCGGTAGACGGGCCCGTCACGGCACACCAGCGAAGGTCCGAGCTGACAGTGCCCGCAGTGTCCGATGCCGCACTGCATGTTGCGCTCCATCGACGCGAACATGCGGTCGGCCGCCACGCCGTGCTCGGCTAGCGCCGCCACCGCAAAGCGCATCATCACCTCAGGCCCGCACGACATCGCCACCGTGGCGGCGCCCGAGAAATCTGCCCGGGGGACCAGCCGGGTCACCACGCCGACGTGCCCCAGCCATTCGGGACCGGCGCTGTCGACCGTGACCAGGACCTCGAGCCCTCGCTCAGACCAGATCGGCAGCTCGTCGGGGTAGAGCAGCTGGTCGGGGCTACGCCCGCCGTAGAGCAGCACCAGTCGCCCGTAGTGCTCCCGGCGGGCCAGCAGCGCCAGAACCGCGGGACGCAGCGGCGCCAGCCCGATGCCACCGGCCGCGATCACGACGTCGGCGCCCTCCGCCTCGCCCACCGGCCACGGCTCGCCGAACGGTCCCCGCACGCTGAGCCGGTCGCCCGGCTGGGCCCGGCAGATCGCCTCAGTGGCCAGTCCCACGGCGCGAACGGTGTGCACCAGGCGAGTCCGATCGCCAGGGTCGCCGCTGATCGAGATCGGAACCTCCCCCGCGCCGCCGGCTGACAGCATCGTGAACTGCCCCGGAGCGAACCGGAGCCCCTCACCAGAGGCCGACGCGAGCTCCAGCGTCCACGTGTCGACCGTGTCCTGGCGCTTGGCGATCACCTCAAACGGCGCGGGCACCATCGGCCCAGGTCGTGATAGCTCGAGCTCAGGCTGGGGCACGGCCGTACACGTCGATCAGCTGAAATCGCGTCGCCTGCAGCCGGTCCACGATGTTGGCAGCGAAGCGGCGCATCAGCTGGTAGCCGAGCTCGTGATCGGCGTCGGTTTTGGCGCGCAGGCAGGCGCCGTCGATGGCGATCAGGCTGCACGGCTGCACGGCCCGCCCGTCCATCTGCCAGCGGTAGGGCGCAAACAGCCATGACCAGCCGACGACGTCACCGTCGGTAAGCGTCTGGATCGACAACGGGCCACTGCCGGGAGCGTGCACCTCCAGCGCCACCGTCCCGTGGCGGATCAGGAAGAAGCGGTCAGCCGGATCGCCCTCGCGCAGGAGATAGGTCCCGGCCTGGACCCGCAGGTTGCGCGCACAGCCGGAAATCAGCGCCAGATGCGCGGGCTCCAGGCCGGCGAACACCGGCGCCTGGGCGATCAGCTCCTCAAGCGTCTGCATCGATCCGCCCGTCGGTTTCGCGGATCGCGCGCGCTTCCTCGGTGAGGTCGATGGCGACCGGGCACCAGGTGATGCAGCGTCCGCAGCCCACGCAACCCGAACTCCCGAACTGGTCCTGCCAGGTGGCGAGCTTATGGGTCATCCACTGCCGGTAGCGCGAGCGAGTCGAGCTGCGGGCGGCGCCGCCGTGTACACCTGAGTAGTCGATCGTGAAGCACGAGTCCCAACGCTGATGGCGCTCCACGTGCTCTCCCTGAAGGTCGGTCACATCCTCCACCGTGGTGCAGAAGCACGTTGGGCAGACCATCGTGCAATTTCCACACGTCAGGCACCGCTCGGCGACCTCATCCCAGCGCGGATGCTCGTAGTTGCGGTACAGCAGCTCCTTGATGTCGGTGACATCAAGCTCCCGGCCCATCTGCGACGCCGTCCGGGCGTGCACGTCCTGCGCCGCCCGGCGATCGCCGTCGGCAGCCGGGCGGTGGGGAACATCGGCCAGCACCTCGCCGCCGCGCTCTGACCCGACCTCGACCACGAAGTGGTGCTCGCGATTGCCCAGCACCTCCGTCAGGGCCAGGTCGAAGCCCCGCTCGGCCACCGGGCCGGTATTCATCGAGACGCAGAAGCAGGTTCCGCCCGCCTGCCCGCACTGGACCGCGACGATGAACACGTTCTCGGTGCGCGCACGGTCAGCCGGGTCGGGATGGGCACCCCCCAGCAGCACGCGGTCGAGGATTCCCATGGCGTGCAGCTCGCACGAGCGCGCACCCAGGAACGCGTAGCGCGGCGACTTGCGCTCCGGCTCGACCGGGTCGCTCAGCCCGCCGTGCTGATCGACATCCGCCTCCCACAGCTTGACCTCGGAGGGAAGCTGGAACTGCTTGAACGAATGCGGTCCGACGGCGTAGCCGAACAGCGCCTCGTCGTTGCGCCGGCGCAACCGATAGTGGCCACCGTCCTGCTCGTCGGTCCATCCCGCCGGAAGCTGGGCGGCACAGGCGACCTCGTCGTAGATGATCGCGCCATCGCGGATCGTGGGCCCGATGATCGTGTGTCCTCTGTGTTGCAGAGCACCGAGCAGGGCGTCGAAGTCGCTCCGTTCGATCACGAAGCTAGCGGCCATGTCGATCGAACTCTACGCCCATCTTCCGACCTCCAGTGGAAAGGATGAGAAGTCCCTCGAGGCGGTCAGCAGGCCTCGAGGGCCGTTCCCGTCCGCAGCCCTTGGTTGTCCCTAGGGTGGCGGATTGAGTCGATCATGACCGCACACGCGCGCCATCCGGGCTCAGCCCGGAACGCGCTTCGGCAAATCCCTGATTCACGTTCCTTACACGTCTGCAAATCAGAGGTCGGCTACGCTGCTCAGCGATGCCGGATGCCTGACGATCTGAGCTTGGTCGACGCTTACTGGCGAGCGGCCAACTACCTGTCAGTCGGTCAGATCTACCTGCTGGACAACCCGCTGCTGCGCGAGCCGCTGCGAACCGAGCACATCAAGCCCCGGCTGCTCGGCCACTGGGGCACAACGCCGGGCCTGAACTTCGTCTACGCGCACCTCAACCGGCTGATCGCGGCCCGCGACCTGAACGCGATCTACGTCACCGGCCCGGGACACGGAGGCCCAGGGTTGGTGGCCAACGCCTATCTGGAGGGCACCTACAGCGAGGTGTACCACCACATCGGCCGTGACGAGGAGGGAATCAGGCGCCTGTTTCGCCAGTTCTCCTTCCCCGGCGGCATCCCCAGCCACGTCGCACCGGAGACCCCGGGCTCGATCAACGAGGGCGGCGAGCTCGGCTACAGCCTCGTGCACGCCTACGGGGCGGCGTTCGACAACCCGGACCTGCTGGTGGCGTGCGTAATCGGCGACGGCGAGGCCGAGACCGGACCGCTGGCCGCTAGCTGGCATTCGAACAAGTTCCTCAATCCGGCCCGCGACGGCGCGGTGCTGCCGATCCTGCATCTCAACGGGTACAAGATCGCCAACCCGACGGTGCTCGCCCGGATCGGTCATGACGAGCTTGAATCGCTGCTCGAGGGCTATGGCTACGCACCACATTTCGTGGAGGGATCGCATCCCGATGAGATGCACCAGCTGATGTCCGACACGCTGGCAGCCACAATGGACGAGATCGCCGAGATCCAGCGCCGCAGCCGTGAGGACCATGTCGCCGAGCGGCCGCGCTGGCCGATGATCGTGCTGCGCACGCCCAAAGGCTGGACGGGGCCCAAGATGGTCGACGGCCTGCCGGCCGAAGGGTCGTTCCGCTCCCATCAGGTGCCGCTGAGCCGCGTGCGTGAGGATCCCGAGCACCTGGCCGCGCTCGAGGCGTGGATGCGCTCCTACCGGCCGCAGGAGCTGTTCGACGAACGCGGCGAGCTGGTGGCCGAGCTGGCCGCGCTGGCGCCCAGGGGACGGCGGCGGATGAGTGCCAACCCGCACGCCAACGGCGGCGTGCTGCTGCGCGACCTCGAGCTGCCCGACTTCCGCGGCTACGCGGTCGAGGTACCCGCCCCCGCCTCCAAGACCAGCGAGGCCACTCGCGTGCTCGGTGCATTCCTGCGCGACGTGGTCCGGGCCAACCCCGACCGGTTCCGGATCATGGGTCCGGACGAGACCGCATCCAATCGCCTGGGGGCCGTATTCGAGGTCACCGATCGGGCCTGGGACGCCGAGTGGCTTGACAGCGACGATCACCTAGCGCCTGACGGCCGCGTGATGGAGGTGCTGAGCGAGCACCTCTGCCAGGGGTGGCTGGAGGGTTATCTGCTGACCGGCCGTCACGGGCTGTTCAACTGCTACGAGGCCTTCATCCACATCATCGACGCGATGTTCAACCAGCACGCCAAGTGGCTGAAGGTGACCCGCGGGATTCCCTGGCGCCAGCCGATCGCGTCGCTGAACTACCTGCTCTCCTCCCACGTCTGGCGCCAGGACCACAACGGCTTTTCCCATCAGGACCCAGGGTTCATCGACCACGTTGTCAACAAGAAGGCCGAGATCGTGCGGGTCTACCTGCCGCCGGACGCGAACTGCCTGCTGTCGGTCGCCGATCACTGCCTGCGCTCACGCGACTACGTCAACGTGATCGTCGCCGGCAAGCAGCCGGCGCTCGACTACCTGACGATGGAGGAGGCGATCGCCCACTGCACGCGCGGCATCGGGATCTGGGAATGGGCCTCCAGCGACGGCAACGAGGAGCCCGACGTGGTGCTCGGGTGCGCCGGCGACGTGCCGACGCTGGAGACCCTGGCCGCCGCGGCGCTGCTGGCCGAGCACCTGCCGGACCTTCGTGTGCGCGTGATCAACGTCGTCGACCTGATGCGACTTGAGCCCGAGACCGAGCACCCGCATGGTCTCTCCGATCGCGAGTTCGACGCGCTGTTCACGAGCGCGCGGCCGGTTATCTTCGCCTACCACGGCTACCCGTGGCTGATCCACCGCCTCACCTACCGGCGCACCAACCATCACAACATCCACGTGCGCGGCTACAAGGAAGAGGGCACGACCACCACCCCGTTCGACATGGTGATGCTCAACGACCTCGATCGCTACCACCTGGTGATGGACGTGATCGATCGTGTGCCGGGTCTCGGCGAGCGGGCGGCCGGCCTGCGCCAGCAGATGACCGACGCGCGGCTGCGCGCCCGCGCTCACACGCGCGAGGCGGGCGATGACCTCCCCGAGGTTGGCAATTGGACGTGGCCGGGCGCGCGGCCGGCGCCGACCGGTCAGGTCTCAGAGGTCAGCTGAGTTTCCCCGTTGCGGATCCTGGCCGTAAACGCCGGGTCAAGCAGCGTCAAGCTGAGCCTGCTCGGCGAGACGATCAGACGCTCGGTGAGCGTGAGCTGCAGGCCTCCGGGCCAGGGTCGACGAGCGCGAGCTGCGGACGGCGCTGCGCGACGGTCTCGACGGCGCGATGACTGCGGAATGTGCGCCCAGGGAATGCCCGTGCGGCGCGATCGAGATGCAGCCCGACCAATTCTGAGTTGCCGGGGAGCACTTGCGGCCCGCGCACCGGCGAACGCCTGGAGGCGGCGCGGGGGTGCTCAGAACTTCACCATTCAGCAACAAATCCGCTCTCGGTTACAGGATTGCACGGATGCCTGACCCGCTGGGGGGTGCGAGGCTCACGGTGATGAACGTCACACAAGGAGATGACCGATGATCGGCCTCGCCAGGCTTTCAATTCGCCGGCCCCGTACGGCCCTCGCCGTCTGGTCGCTGGCCGCAATCGTTCTGACGCTGATCGGCTTTGGCGTCTCGAGCACGCTTTCGCCGTCGATCACCGTCGTGCCCGGCACGCAGTCATCGCGCGCCCAGCAGCTGGCCAACGCGCAGTTCGGCCCCAGCCAGCTGGTGCCGATTCTGCTCGAGGGCCCGCGGGCAGCGCTCAACCGTGAGGGTCCCAGCCTGGTGCGCGCGCTGGCGAAGCGACCCCATACGCGGGTGCTCTCGGCGTGGGACGCCGGCACCGCAAGTGCCGGGCTGCGCCCCAAGCCGACCGCGGCGATGATCGTCGTCTCCATCGACCGGTCCGAGAAGAACGCGGTCCAATACGACGAGCCGCAGATTGAGAGTCTCGTCTCGCGTCAGATCTCAGGTCCGGTCAGGGCGTTCATCACCGGCCAGCCGTCGATCGACCGTGCGCTCAAGAACGCGTCGATTTCAAACCTCCGCAAGACGGAGCTGATCGCGCTCGGGATCCTGTTCCTGCTGCTGCTGGTCGGCCTGCGCGCCCCGGTGGCGGCGGCGCTGGTCACCGCGGTCGGTGCGATCAGCATGCTGTCGGGCTTCGGCGAGGTCGCGCTCCTCGGACACCTGGTGTCCGTGGACCCAATTGGCGTCGCCCTGGGGACGATGACCGGACTCGCGCTCGGAGTCGGCTTTGCGCTGCTGATCCTCGACCGCTTCCACCGCGAGGAGCTTCCCGAAGGCAAGCACCCGCGGGACGCCGCGACGGCGGCGATCCTCGAGCTTCAGACCACCGGCAAGGCGGTCCTGATCGGCGGCAGCGCCCTGCTCGTGGCGCTGCTGGTCGTGGTGGCGATCGGCCCTACCCAGCTGATGTTCTCAATCGGATCCGGAGCGTTCACCTGCGCGATGTTCGCAACCGGGGGTGCGGTGGTCGTGATGCCCGCCGCGCTGGTCTTGCTGGGTCGCCGCATAGACGCTTTCAGCTTCCCGGCGCCACCGCCCCTGCAACGTGCGTGGTCGCGGCTTGTCGACGGCGGCAACTGGGTGACCCGGCAGGCGGTGTTCGCGGGCTTCCTCGCGACGTTGCTGCTGGCCGCGATCGCGGTTCCTGCGTTCGCATTTCACTCGGGACCGCCCACGGTGAGCCAGCTTCCCGCCAACTCAAAGGCGCGGATCGCCTTCCAGGAGGTTTCACGAGTGATGGGTCCCGGCTGGCCGACGCCCTACAACCTACTGATCGTCGCCAACGGCCGCCCGGTCACGACCCCGGCGCTGCTGGCGAGCATCTACCGGTTTGAGACGCAGATCGCCAAGGACAAGACGGTCGACTCCGTCGAAGGTCCGGGCGCGATCAACTCCACTTCAAACCAGCTGAAGGCGTTCGGCCCGGGTCTGAAGAAATCGGCCAAGATCTCTGACCAGAGCAAGACCCAACTGCTCCAGCTGATCAATGGGCTCGGTCAGGCCGGCAGCGGATCCGCGCAGCTGCAATCCGGCCTCGCGACGGCTTCCTCGGGAGCCGGTCAGCTCCACAACGGCTCCGGCCAGGCCCAGACGGGCGCGGCCCAGCTCCATAGTGGCCTAGCCCAGGCCAAAGCCGGCTCCGCGACGCTCGCCGCCGGACTGCAGAGCGCGCTGGCCGGCGCCCAGGCACTGAAGACCGGCGCGAGCCACGCACTGGTCGGGTCCAACCAGCTGCTGCAGGGAATCGGCCTGGCCCAAGGCCCCGCCAGCGCCAGCATGCCGGCGCTCAAGTCGCTCTCCTCGCTGACCGCGGGCACCAGCTCGGCACTATCGAGCGCCCCCGGCCAGGCGAATGCGGCCGCCGGCGAGCTCAAAGACGCGCTGGCCGCGCTCAGCTCCATGACCACCGGCAAGAACGACGCCCATTACAGTGCCGCCCTATCGGCGACCAACAGTGCCAGCAGCGCGCTCGCGGCCCTCACCGGCGAGGTCCAGACCGCTGCGACCAGCGCCGCCGGCGCCAAGGGACTCGCCGGCCAGATCGCCTACCAGGCGCCGGGACTGGTCGCTGCGCTCAACATGCTTCATGACGGAGCATCGCAACTGGCGACCGGCATCGGCCAGCTGCGCAACGGCAACAGCCAGCTCGCGAGCGGGATCGACCAGCTCGCCGGTGGCGGCGGCCAGCTCAACAGCGGCCTGGGCCAGCTGACCGCCGGGGCCGGGGCCCTGGAGATCGGGCTCGGCCAGATCACCAGCGGAACCGGCCAGCTCGCCACAGGACTGTCAAGCGGCGTCTCCCCGGCCGGACAGCTCACCACCGGCCTCGGAACGATGCAGGCCGCGGTGGTCAAGGCCCGCGGGCAGATCCCGTCAACGGCGTCCCTCAAGGCGCTGGAGCGCCAGTCGCCGGGGATCTTCAACTCGGGCTACTTCGTGCTCGCCGCCGTCGAGGGCGCCACGCCGTCGAATCGAAATGCCGCGACGTTCACGATCAACCTGCTGCGCGGCGGCACCGCCGGCCAGATCGTGGTGGTGTCCAAGTATGCGTCAAACGACCCGCGCGCTGAGGCGCTCGGCACGCGCCTGGCCAGCCTGGGAGGCACATTCGCCAAGGCCAACAAGGTCCAGATCGCCGTCGGCGGGCCGGCGGGCAACCTTGGCGACCTGACCAGCGTGACCAGATCGCGCTTCTGGCTCGACGTTGTCGTGATCACGCTCGCGATCATGCTGGTGCTCGGTCTGGCGCTGCGAGCCGTGCTGCTGCCGGTTGTGGCGACGGTCTTCAGCTTGCTCGTGGTTGCGTCCACGTTCGGGATCCTGCAACTGCTGTTCGGCGGCTCGGACCCGCTGCTCGGCGGGCCCGGCTACATGGATCCGATAACGATCATCGGCATCTTCGCCGTCGCTTTCAGCGTCTCGATCATCAACTCGACGGTCCTCCTGACGCGGACCAGGGAAGCGTACGTAGCCGACGGCAGCCGCCGGGGCTCGGTCTCGACCGCCCTGGGCCAGACAGCCGCCGCCGCGACCGGCGCCGGACTCGTGTCGGCCGCGGCGCTGATCCCATTCGCCACGACCGACCTGATCAACGTGCGCCAGTACGGGGTCGGCGTCGCGATCGCAATCTTGCTGGACATCGTGATCCTGCGGCCCGTGCTGCTACCCGCGGCCGAGGCCGTGCTCGGCCGGCTGGGCTGGTGGCCGACGCGCGGCGCAAGACCACTGCCGCCAGCGCCACCCGCAGCCCCGGACCCGGAGTTCGTGGACCTGGGAGCACCCCGGCCACAGACCCAGTCCGCGCCGTCACTCACGCTGCGCGCATCGACAGGAACACAACAGTGAAGACCGTCGCCCCACGGGCGGCGCAGACCGTGACCGGACGCGAGCCTGAGCGCGAGCGCGAGCGCGAGCTCCGAGAGTCTGACGCCGCCCGGCGCGCGCAGCCGCGCACGATGGGCGAGCTGGTGCTCGATTCCGCATCCAGGCACACCGGCATCGCCCTGCAGTTCCAGCGCGACGGGCGCCCGGCCTACGTCTCCTATGGTGAGTTCGGCACGATCAGCACCGAGATCGCGCGCGGCCTGATGGCCACCGGGATCGAGCTGGGTGACCGCGTGGCGATTCTTGGCCTGACCTCGGCCGACTGGACGCTGGCCGATTGCGGTGCCCAATGTGCCGGCGCGGTGGTGACGCCGATCTATCACACCAATTCCCCTGAAGAGTGCGCCTACGTGCTCGCCGACTCGGGGGCCAAGCTGATCTTCTGCGAGGACGCCACCCAGGCCGCCAAGATCGAGCAGATCCGAGATCGCTGCCCGGCGCTTGAGCACGTCGTGCTGTTCGAAGGGACCGACGGCGAGATCGAGACGCTCGAGGACTTGCGTCGCCGTGGCGCCGAGATCCGCCCCGAAGCGGTCGGGGAGCGGCTGGCCGAGGTCGGTGAGCAGGATCTGGCCACGCTCGTCTACACGTCGGGCACCACCGGTCCTCCCAAGGGCTGCATGCTCAGCCATGAGAATCTGCTGGCCACAGCGCGGATGTACGGACAGCAGCTTCGGCTCGACGACTCCCATTCGCTGTATCAGTTTCTGCCCCTCGCGCACGTGCTGGCGCGCGTGGCGCAGACGGTCGCGCTCGGCGTGGGCGCTCGGCTGATCTACTGGAGCGGCGACCCGGCCAAGATCATCGACGAGGTCGGCGCCACGGGCCCCACCCATTTCCCGGCCGTGCCGCGCATCTACGAGAAGATCCACGGCGCGCTGATCGGGCGGATCGCCGACGGTCCGCGCGCGCAGCGGCAGCTGTTCGAATGGGCGCTGCGCGCGGGCGCCAAGGCACGTCCGGCGTTGCGCGCGGGCCAGCTTCCCGACGCCCTGTCAGACCTTCAGTACCGGATCGCCGACCGGCTCGTGTTGGCCAAGGTGCGTGCCCTGTTCGGAGCCCAGTTGCAGATCGCGCTGGTCGGAGCCGCCCCGATCGGGCACGAGCTGTTGGAGTTCTTCGATGCCTGCGGCGTGCTCGTGTTGGAGGGCTACGGGCTGACCGAGACCTGCGCCGCGGCGACGCTCAACACGTCTGACGCGGTCCGCTTCGGAACCATCGGCAAGCCACTGCCGGGCACCGAGGTCTCGATCGCCTCCGACGGCGAGATCCTGCTCAGGGGACCGAACGTGTTCAGGGGCTACTACGGCAACCAGGCCGCGACGGATGAGATGCTCACCATCGACGGCTGGCTGCGCTCAGGCGACCTGGGCACGATCAGCGACGACGGGTTCGTGTCGATCACCGGCCGCAAGAAGGACCTGATCATCACTTCCAGTGGCAAGAACATCACTCCGTCGAACATCGAGAACGAGCTACGGCAGAGCCGCTACATATCCGAGGCGGTGGTGTTCGGGGACCGGCGGCCATATCTGGTTGCGATCGTCACCCTGGACCACGATGAGGCGGGCAAGCTGGCGACGCGACTGGGCATCGCCACGGACACCAGGACGATCGCCCAGGATCCGCGGGTTCTCGCCGAGCTGGCCACCGAGGTCGACGCGGTCAACCAGAAGCTGGCGCGGATCGAGCAGGTCAAGCGCTTTGCGATCCTCGACCACGACCTGAGTCAGGCCGAGGGAGAGCTCACCCCCACGCTGAAGGTCAAGCGAAACGCGGTCTATGAGAAGTACGCCGAAGTGTTCGCCGCGCTCTATGACCAGTCAGGCGATCGGCGATGAGCGCGCGGCTGTCAACCGCCGACGCAGCTTGGCTGCACATGGATCGGCCCACGAACCTGATGGTGATCAACTCGGTGCTGCTGTTCGAGGCGCCGGTCGACTGGGAGC
>CALAQT010000124.1 GCA_937888775.1 uncultured Actinomycetes bacterium
AGATCAGCTTGGCCATCTCCACTCCAATCGGTCGTTACGGTGCAGCCACGGCCGCACATGCTGAGACCGCGATCCGCAGCCAAAATCATCGATCACGGCATCGCAGGAGCACGAGTACAGACCGACTCGCTCATCCCGCGCCCCGCATGCCGCGCTTTGCAGGGCGAAGGACCTTCTTCGCAAGAGGCACGCGCTCGGTGGAAAGGAGGCCACGCCTCGGCTCGGCAACGTGCTTCTCGCGATGGGCGCGGTTCTGATTCGGTACGCGAGGCTCACCCGTGCGTTTTACTGTACGTAACCCTGTGGGCTATGAACTACCAACCTCGTGCGGTCACGGTTGAGGGGTCGGTGTCGGGTGCGCTCGGCTGGGTCTCGGTGAGTCGGCGCTTGAGGCGGGTCCGTGCTCGGTGCAGGCGCACACGGACGACGTTGGTCGGCATGCCGGTCACCGCGCCGATCTGCTTGGGGGTGAGGCCTTCCCAGGCGGTTAGCGTCAGGATCTCTCGGTCGCGCGCCGGTAAGCCTGCCAGCCCGGCGCGGAGCGCTCGGACCGTGCGGTCCTCGCGTCCGACCGGTTCGGTTTGCGCATCGTCCCGTGGCTCGCTGGCGAGCCGCTCGATCAGCGCTTGGCTCGATCGCTGGCGCTGGGCGCCGCGGCGTAGCACGTTGGCGGCGACTCCGAATAGCCACAGCCGGGCGCTGTCACCCGGCGGGACCTGCTCGAGCTTGCGCCACGCGATCAGGTAGGTCTCTGAGAGCACGTCGGCGGCGTCCTCCGGGCTGGCTGCCCTGCGCATCGCGTACGCGAGCAAGTCGTCCCGGGTCTCGTGCACGAGCTCCTCGAACAACAGCCGATCGGCTGTCTGGCGGGAGGGGCTCATATGCCGTGGCGATCGAGGTAGCTCAGCAACGTGCGCCCGGCCAGGTGGGGTGGCACGGACTCTGGGACCCCCGCCGCGAAGGGGCCGCCGTACCTGGTGCTGAGGATCAGCCGATCCAAACTCGCGAGGTCCCTCGCTCCGACAGCCTGGATGAACGGGATCATCCAGCCAAACTGGCTTGGGTGGGTGGTGCCCATGTCGCCGGGCACGGACGTGCTCGGGTGCGGGTCCCATGCCCTGACCGCCTTCCAATCCAGCGCGCCAGAGATCACGCGCGCATCGCGCGCGGCCGCGGCCCGCCGCCCGGTCATCACGTCGTGACGCCAGTCGAGCACCCAGGCGTCAAACGCGGTCGACGCGAACTGGCCGAGGAGCTGGCCCGCTGGAACCTTCGGCTTGCAACCAGGGCGCGGGGCGGACGAGGCGCGCCCCCCGGTGGTGCTCGGGTCTACGCACGGCTGTAGTTGACGCTGCGAGGAGATCACATAGTCTCGCCAGGAGCCGTATCCGTTGGGATACGGAATGTCCGAGGAGATGCGCAGCGCGATCTGGCGAAAGTCGGTCCCGTCGATGTACAACAACTCGCCCGGGCCGCCGCCGACGATCATCCCCTTCGGCGGGTACTGGTGGGAATAGGTGGGGACGAACAGCTGTGTCGCCGCGACCGCCGCGCTCGCGCTCAACACGACGAGCGCCGCGACCCCGGCGATCGTTGCCCGCGGCCGCTTCGCGAACGGCCGCCGCCGCGGCGGAGTGTGGCGTGGCTCGCTGACGATCGACGCGATCATCGAGTCAAACGCTGCCCCCAGGCCCGAGTCCGCCGGCCCTCGGCCCAGAATCGGATCGCATGCCCGAAGCAGGCGATCGAGCCGGTGATTCTCTCTGGTCCCTCGATCTGACATTCGCGTCGCTCCCCGCTCGTGACCTTGGCTTGCTTTCCACCCCTACATCCGCCGAGTCAGCGATTCATTACAACTCTCTCAAAACCGCGTGACCAGGCAACGGGGCTCCGGGCGCACAACACGCGGCCCGGGTCACCGCGGTCCAAGAGCCTCTCCGCGTCGGCGGAACGCAGCTCCAGGCGCCTCGCTTCGGAGCGACAACGCGGCATCGTCACCCCAACGACGAGGAATGCGGAACAGCGAAAGCGGGACCCCGGCGGGGGTGGGCGGCGTGCCTGCAATTCGCCAGAACCAGGCCAGCGAACCGCCGCCCCGTTACCACTGGGACTCCCAAAACGCTCAGCTCGTCGCTGAGTACCTTCGGAGCTACCGGGCGGATCCTCAAGGCCTCTCGCGGTGGGGTGCGGGCAGCCCCTACACGCCTACCACGCCGCTGCCGGCCGTCAAGGTCGGGCCTTCGGCCCGCGCCTGCGGCGCGCCCCTGACGGGGCTCCCCTGACAGACATCAGCGGCGTTGTTCGGCTGGGGCATGCCCGCACCCCACCGCAGAAGGCCCAGTTATGCGAACCGGAACGGCCAGCTCAACGCCAACAGCCTGGCGTTCAGCGGTCGACTTCAGATAACGCGCGATTTCACATACAAGCCGAAGAACTGCACTCTCGACCTACCGCCCGCAGGGCGGGGCCGTCTTCGG
>CALAQT010000125.1 GCA_937888775.1 uncultured Actinomycetes bacterium
GGGCGGCCCCCCAGGGGCCCGGAGGCGCCCCGGGAACGGGGCAGCCGGCGGGCAACCGATCCGAAGACCACCATCACACCGCCCGACACAACCCGTCAGGACCGGGGATCTTCGGCCGCTCACCCGCGACGCGGGACGATAGCGACCCAAGCTCCTAGCCGCCGAGTACGTTCGCGGTCTGTGGTTCGGCTCTAACGGTCCGGTTCTTGCCCTCGTGCTTGGCCACGTACAGCGCGTTGTCGGCGGCCGCGATCAGCTGATCCTTATTTCCATCCGCCGATGCGGCGACTCCCAGGCTGGCCGTAACGCTGATGCTTCCCTCGTTGTCCATCCGTGGCACTTGGAGGGTCTCAATCGTGCTCCTGACGCGCTCGGCGATCGCAAAGGCGCCTTCAAGTTCGGTGTGGGGAAGGATCAACGCCAGCTCCTCACCCCCGTAGCGGGCGGCAACGTCCACGTCGCGGGAGCACTGACGCAGTGCGCGGGCTACGTATCTGATCACGATGTCGCCCTGCTGGTGGCCGTACAGGTCGTTGACGGACTTGAAGTCGTCGATGTCGAGCATGATCAAGGCAACCGGATACTGGTACCGGCGGACCTCCTCCATCTCGGTGGCAAGTCGTTCCTGGAAGCGTCCGTGGGTGGCCAGCCCGGTGAGGTCGTCGGTGACGGCCTGGCGGCGGACCTGGAAGTGGAGCTCCACGTTTTCCAGCGCGAGCGTGGCCTGCGCGGCCAGATGGCGCAGCAGCCCTCGATCGTCACGGGTGAACGGCTCGCCGGAGCGGACGACCGTGATCAGGCCGTGCGTGCGGCCCTCCGGCCCGATCGCCCCGAGCGCAACCGACGCCGCGTTGACCTCGTCGGCGGCGCTCTCGCCAAAGCCGCCGCCGCTCAGCGCGGCGCGCTCGGCTTCGTGGATCAGCCGGTCGAGGCCGGTGAGCGATCCGACGGTTTTGGTCTCCGACAGGCCCTCGGCCTCGCTGCGACGGGAGCTCAGGCGTCCGCGGTCGGCGCCAACGGCGTCGATGGCGGATTTCAGAGCGAGTTCGAGCAACGCCGGGCGGTCCAGGTTGGAGGCAAACGTCTCGCCGATCCGACCGATCGAGATGCGGAGCCGCGCCCGCTCCTTGTCCAATTCCTCGAGCCGGTGTGCCAGCTGTTGGGACATGCTGTTGAACTCCTCGCCGAGGGCGGCGAACTCGTCGTGTCCCTCGATCGGGACCGGCGAGGAGAAATCGCCGCTGCCCAGGCGCCGCGCCGCCTCCAGAAACCGGCCGAGCTGGCCCTGAAGCGCCCGGGAGGCCAACACCGAGAAGCAGAACGCGAGCAGCAGGAACCCCGCGATGAACAACCCCGCCACGATCTGACTGCCGCCGACCGAGCCGCTGGTCGCCGCCTCGTCAGAGAACACGATGACCTTCACCTGGGAACCGCCGAAGCCGGCGAAGCGCTGCGTCACGAACTGATAGTTCACGTTGCCGATCTTCGCCACGCCGTGCCCCCGCCAGGCCCTCCCGTCGGCGCCAGTGAGACTTGAGCCCAGGGTCTTGGGCCCCTGCTGCACGACGACGCCAAAGTCCGGGCCCGCCAGTTCCTGCGCGTACCGCCGTGCGGTGAGCTCGGAGACGGCGACCATCCGCGCGGTATGTCCGGGTAAGCCCCTGACGAGGGCCACACCCGGCGCGATCGCGCTGGTGCTACCGACGTCAGCCAGCGTTTGCGCCCCCTGGGTGACCACAACCCTCGCCACACCCGCCTCGACCGAGAGGCTCGCCAAGCGCGCGCGCAACGCGCGCTGCGGGACCCGGCTGATGTCGCGGGCGATTGTTTGAGCGTCAAAGCGGGCGGCCCGGCTGGAGTTGTCATAGGTGCTCGCCACAGCGCTCGCCAGGCCGCTGGCTCTGGCGGCGACCTTGCCCTGCTGGCTGTCGTCGATCAACCGGAACACGAGAATCCCAACAGCCGCCATCGGCACCACGATGATGACGACGAAAAAGGTGGTTAGGCGCGTACGGAAGCTCATCTGACGGCGCGTCATGAGGGTATCGGCCGATTTGGCGATCCACGCAGGTCCTGCGTCAGCGCCTCAGGCGGCTTGAGGCCGAAACCGGGCCGAGGCGCGGCTACACTACAGCCTTCCGCGTGGTGTTCGCGCCCGCCGCCCGGGGCTATAGCTCAGTTGGGAGAGCGCCTGGATCGCACCCAGGAGGTCGCCGGTTCGAGCCCGGCTAGCTCCATCATAAAAGCCTCGCTTTTGCGGGGCTTTTCTGTTGTGTGGGTGTGCTGCGCGTCATCCTCGGAGCTTCTACTTGGCCTCCGTGGACCACTTGCGCGGACCACGCGGATCTTCACTCCCCTCGGAGCCGCTGAATTCAGCGTCACCGAAGCTCGCCGACACCGTCGACGACGACATCTTTTCGCGAGCTTCGGTCGGAACCTCTGCGTGCTCGCCAGCGCTGGCGAGCAGATCGTCGAACGCCTGGTGCACGTGGTCACGGTTGAGCCGCTGCTGGACCTGGGCGTACACCTCAAGGGTGGTCCGGGAGTCCTCGTGCCCGACCTGGCGCATCACGTACGGGAGCGGCGCTCCCGCCTCGATCAACAGGCTGATGTACGTGCGGCGCAGGGCGTGTGGACTGATCTGGGGGAGCGGGGCGAGCCCACGGTCCTCACGCTGCTCGTTGGTCTTCTTCAGGACCGGGCCCAGAACCCTCTGCCGAACATTGTCCTTGTCCCGCGGCCGGCCGCTGACAGTCCCGAACACGAATCCATCGCGATCGCTGGTCTTGCAGCTGGCCCGCCATGCCATCAGCTCCTCCATGACGTCGAGGCTGAGGTCGACCTCGCGGACGCCGGCGTCGGTCTTGGCGTGCCCGATGATGAGCCTCTGGTGGTGGACGTCTACATCCCGCCACCGAAGCATGCACATCTCGGTCACGCGTAGTCCCGATTTGGCCATCACGGCGATCATCGGCCGCCGACCAATCCGATAGCGCGCGGAGGTTCGGTCCATCTCCGCGGCGACGGAAAGCAGCTCCTTGAGGTCGTCTGCTTCCAAGTGCCGGCGGACCGGCTTCGAGGTCTTCAGTCGACGCCGTCTCCCGCTAGCAGGATTCGAGTCCACCAGGCCTCGCTCGACAGCGCTCTCCAGAATCTGGGCGAGGGTGACGAGCGTCTTGTTGATGCTCCCGTTGCTCATTGGCATCCGGCGCTGGCCCCGCTTGTCGCGTATGGGGTAACCAGCCTCAGCTGCGGCGCGAACTCGCTCGCGCTCGATCAGCTTGTCCTCCCGATAGCGCTCCACCAGCGCGAGATCGATCTCACACACCGGATAGTCGGCGAAGAACACAGCAGGTGCTTTTGCAGCTGCCACTCGTAGTCGAGCCGCGTCTTGTGTCGCAGCTCTCCCTTACGCGCCGCCCACCAGCGGGAGGCGAACTCATGGAAGGTCATCTCGCGTTCGTCATCCGCCTCCGGCGGCGCTGGCGGCCGCCACATGCCGACTCGGATCTCCGCGAGCACGTCCTCGAGCTTGCGCTCCGCGCGGCGGTCGTTCCATCCGTCGGCGTCGGTGCTGAGAGTCATGCTCCGCCGCTTGCCGTTGACCCGGAACCGCAAGCTGTAGGTGTGCAAGCCGTCCTGACGCTGATGCACACGGATCTCGCCGAGCGCTCGTTTCTCAACTGGGGCCTCCTCGTCGTTCCGAGTCGCCCGCCCGGCCGCGCCGGATCGCGGGCCTTCCGCCGTCAGTGTATGTCCGCGTGGGCCCATGTCTCGCGATCGAATTCGAGCAGCTCGTAGCCGCGTTGTTTGACGCGGCGAGCTCCGGATTTGGGTCGCGTGCGCTGCGTGCTTGCCACCGGCAGCGCCTTTCCTACGGCGGGCCAGCGCTGGCGCACCGCCCGAGGGTCAAATCGAAGGCGAGGGCGCCCCGTTGGGCGCTGCGGACGGCGCCCGGCCGGGGACTCGTCGTCGTCATCGCTTCACATTTCCTCTATGAACACACACGCCGAGCATCAAGATCGGCCCTGAGGTTGAAGAACTGGTTAGTAGTAGTGGCGTCGACCTCCGACGGCCCGTCCCATCCGGCCGAGAACCAACAGGACCACGCCGACTACCAGCACGATGATGCCGATGCCCCAGAGGACGGCGAGCTTGGGAACGATGGCAGCCAAAATGAGCAGGCAGATGCCGAAAACGATCATTAGCTCTCCTGACCTCTAGGGGCACGTTGACTTGGGGGTTCTTGTGCCTACGTGCCGCGACGGCCGCGGCGGCTGAAGCCGAACGCGTGACGCCCGCGGTGGCTGTAGCCGTATCCGGCTAGCAGTAGAACTAGTGGTGACTCCTGCAAGTCTCGTACCAATGGCATGAATTCTGGCTGTTGATC
>CALAQT010000126.1 GCA_937888775.1 uncultured Actinomycetes bacterium
CCCGAATCATCAGTGAATCCGGGCATTCAGACCTCACTCCATTAGAGCCGCACCCGAGACGGTTAGCGCGGGGCAGCGCGGACTTGTGCTTTGCCACGGATGGGAGCGCCAGCGCTGTGATACCCGGACGCTCGCTTGGCGCGAGAAGCGAGCGCCCGAGACGAAGCCGTCGCCGCTCCGACAAGGCGCGGGTTCCCGACGATCGCGATCCGTTCATAGCGAGCGCCCCTCGCTGCTGGGTGTCGTACGAAAGCGCGCGTCCGACACGCCGACGAGAGCTGCTGCGGCGGCAGCCCTGCTAACGACCCTCTTTGAGGTCCAGGTTCTCCTTCAACCCCGGATGTACCTTGAAGTACGGCGCATTGGGATCAAACGTGACCTCTGGATCGCGGTAGCGCCAATACTCGTCAGTACCCCCGCGGCCCGCTCCGCCCCGTCGCGCGAAACCGATGATGCTGAATGAGTACAAGGCGTCCAGAATCTGAGCCGGCTCTGTGGCTCCGGCTAACAGGGCGCGCTCAGCGCATGCGGTGTCGAGTTGCTCCCGAGTGAACGTCAGGGTTCCAATGTGACGCAATAGCTCGAGCCAGTTCTCCCAATCTGGATGGTGAGCAAAGATCTCATCTGCGAGTTCAGATCGAAGATAGTTCGAATAAGGCGTGCGAGCCTCCGTCACGTCCTGATTAGCGATGCGGTCCGAGTCATCCGGGTGGTCGCGGACCCTTGCTCGCGCAGCATCAAGGCACACGTTTCCAAACTGAATCAGGTCGCGAGGTCGCAGGTATGTCCGCTGTGCCATATGGAGGTATTTGTGCTGCGTCCCTCGCATCACGTCTTCGTCAAACACGTCGTACCAAACGTCCTTACCGGGGTCATTAGGTAGGTCGAGTAGCGCTCTGATGCGTGCATCAACGACAGTCTTTAACGCGTTAGGCCCCTCGTAGTCAGCGTTCCATTGAATCGTCTCCACCAGTCCAAGAGAGATCTTGTTCTTGTCTGGGAACTGGAGGACCCCGTAGATATCGTCGCGGAGCAGTACGACTGGAAGCGCTCGCAGCTCTTGCTCGCGAGTCCAGAGGTAGAAGTTCTGAGTTGCTAAGACGAGTCCGGTGATGCTGTCCAGATACTGCTGATCCTGTTGAGAAAAGTCGAGATCGAGCTCATCGAACACGAGGAAGTACTCGACATCGTCCCGAAGGATGCGCGCAAGGGCAGTCTTGAGCCACCGGTTCATCGCGTTCAGTGAATCGCCGAGACGTGCTCGAGGGACTCGAGTCCAGTCAACGCTACCAACGGATACTCCTGCCGCCTCCGGCTTGAAGCTGCGCGTCACCTGGTAATCCTTGGCGCGAAAGATGTCGCGGTGATCAAATGCCACCGAGCCCCAGTTCTCCTGCACGAAGAGGCGCACCCATCCCGCGATTTCTTCAGCCTCTGCTGTTGGGATGGCCTGATCTTCCCCAACTGCTTGCTTGGCGAGCTCGATGAGCATCAGGAAGAGCCAAGTCTCGACATACCGCGACTTGCCACCAACGCTCTCGTCGTAGACAGCGTGATGAATGTTCCACGGATAGTCGCGAAACGCGAGGTCGGTGGCGAAAATAACTGGGTCTGATGCAGCCTCGTTGAGCAACGCCTTGCGAAGCGCGGTCTTGCCGGTGCCTTTCCGACCGACGACGAGCGGGTGTCGCTGGCGCCGAACGTTCTCCCAAGAGGTCGAGGGCACAAAGAACTCTGGTCTGAAATCTGTCTCGGCGTCGATCGCGCCAAAGCTCTCAAGACGATCAAGAACTGATGCCATCAGCGCGATCCTAGCCCTGCGGCCGGTCGCCGCACGGAACGTCCTCCGGCGCGCTCTAGGCATCGCAGTTAGTCCGCCCTGACGAGGTCGCATTAGAGTTCAACGCAGGGCCGGCCCTGACACTACCCGTTGACGAGTCGGAGGCCTTCGCGCCACGGTGCCATCGCCGGCATCCACACGCCGTGCAGTTCCGCGCGGACGAGTGCTCGGCCGTCCAGCGCCTGCTTTGTGCGACCCCGCCGACGAGCGCTAGCAACGAATAGGAGGCGTCCGCATCCGGAACGGGTTCCGGCGGCAAACCCCGTGACGCGGCGCGCGAGCGCTTCCCGGGAAAGCATACGTCCGGATGTCGGCGTCATCGGGTGGCTGCTCGCTTGCGCTATCGCCCAGAAGGAAGCGCCCCAGCAGGCGCCGCCCGACGATCGCTATCGACGGCGAGCGGCGTGCGACCCGGCCGCGGCGGGGTGATCGCAATGCCACGAACGCGATCGCCAGTCCGGAATGCCGGCGCACGATTCTCTTGGCGACGGAGCGATCACCCGGGCCACCGTCAACGGCACGATCGCTCGGCCACGAACGCGATCGCGCGCTCGCACTCCCTGGCATTGCCGATCGCAGCGCAATGCGGTCACGGCGTGGACGTGACCGCTACAGGCGTGAAGCACCGACGGACGCGACGACCATCGACGGCTGGAATGACGACCAACCCGACAGTCGCGGTAGCCGATCGTCCGGCTGATGGATCGGGCTACTCGGGGCAGGGTCCGGGTCGAGCCGCTGCTGGTTTCGACAGCGGGGCGCTTGCTCGTCCTGACGACCGCCCGCTACCAGCTGGCCGCGGAGAGCAACAGCGCGGGCGGATTGGTCGCCCACGCAGTTAGTTAGCTGAACCACCAGCGAGCCGGCCGGCGACCAAGACTGTTGGATTCGCGGCTCGGCGGGCACCCCGATCGCAACCGGCCGGCGCGTGCTCCTCGGCAGTCGCGAGTCGCCAGCCCGAGTTCCGCAGCTCGTAGGCATGCGGAAGGCTTGTTCGTGGTGTTTGTCCTGCAAATCGGTGGTTTGATGGTTTCGTAGGTGCGAAAGGCTGTAGGCACACGACTTGACGTGTGGAGCTTGCGCGGACATGGACTTGTGGGTATTGTCGTAGGTGCATGTACTTGCGTGAGACGAAGCGCCGCAACGCGGACGGGAGCTCGGTGTCGTATCTGGCGTTGGCGCAGAACGAGCGCGATCGCGCGACCGGGGTTCCGCGCGCTCAGATCATCCATCGCTTCGGGCGTACCGACCAGGTCGATCGCGACGCGCTGGCGCGGTTGGTGCGCTCGATCAGTCGGTTCCTTGACCCGGCTGACGCGGCCGCCGCGAGCTCCGGCGGTGAGGTCAGGGTGCTGGACTCGCGGGCGATGGGCGCGAGCTGGCTGGCTGACCGGTTGTGGGAGCGTCTCGGGATCGGCGAGGCGATCATCGCTGCGGCCGGCGGACGGCGGCTGGAGGCAGAAGCGGTCGAGCGCACGATCTTCGCGATGGTCGCCAACCGCCTGTCGGTCAAGCCGCTGTCCAAGCTCGCCGGCTGCGATTGGGTCGCGGAGCGCGCGTTCGTGGAGGGCCTCCCAGAGGTCTCCGACGACGCGTGCTACCGAGCGATGGACTTCCTGCACGCCGTGCTGCCAGCCTTGCAGGAGCGGGTGTTCTTCGGTGTCGCGAGCCTGCTCGACCTCGAGGTTGATCTGTTGTTCTTCGACAGCACCTCAACGTATTGGGAGACCGACCGGCTACCTGAGGAGCTCCAGGACGAAGGGGACGAACGCGACGACGTGGACCGCGTCCTCGACGAGCGTGGGCTGCGCAAGTACTCCAAGCACTCGAAGGATCACCGGCCCGATCTGCCGCAAGTCGTGGTCGGGATGGCCGTCACGCGCCAGGGGATCCCGGTCAGGGTGTGGACGTTCCCGGGTAACACCTCTGACCAGCAGATCATCCGCAAGGCAAGAGATGACCTGCGCGACTGGAACCTCTCCCGGGTGATCTGGGTCCTTGACCGCGGGTTCACCAGCGAGCACAACCGCCGCTACCTGCAACGCGGCGGCGGGCACTACATCGTCGGGGAGAAACTTCGCCACGGCAGCAAGGAAGCGACCGCGGCGCTCGAGCGCCAGGGCCGCTACCACCTCGTGGATGGCGGCCTGCGCGTCAAGCAGGTTCGGATCGATGACGGCACCGACCGAGACCGGTTTGTGATCTGCCACAACCCCGAACGCGCACGCCGCGACCAGGTCATCCGCGAGCAGATCCTCGCCCGCCTCGCCGAGCAGATCGCCCGCAGCGACAAGCTCACCCCGACCAAACGCCGCGAGCTGTACGGCGCGCTCGCTACCAAGCCCGCGTTCAAGCGCATGTTGCGCCAGACCCCGACCGGCAAGCTGCGGATCGACCGTGCCGCGGTTGCTGCCGAAGCGAAGCTCGACGGCAAGTTCCTGCTCAGGACCAGCGACGAGAGCCTCACCGCCGAGGACATCGCGCTCGGCTACAAGGCGCTGTATGAAGCCGAACGCGGCTGGCGCGATCTGAAGTCAACGATCGACATGCGCCCCGTCTACCACCGCCGCGAGGACCGCATCGAGTCCCACGTCCAGCTCTGCTGGCTCGCGCTGCTGCTACTACGCGTCGCCGAGACCGACACCAGCGACACGTGGCGCAACCTACGCAACGAACTGGACCGCATGCACCTCGTCACGCTCTCGACCAACGAAGGCACCGTCGCTCAACGCACCGAACTCACCCACCACCAACGCCAGATCCTCAAAGCGCTCGAACTATCCGAACCGCCGCGCTTCTACGACTTCACCCCGGCCGCCAACCCGGCCGAATAGACCATCCGCCCGGCCCGCCGGCCCGGCCCGCTCTGTGGACACACGACCCGAAACCGGTCAACAGGCATAAAACCCTGCTCACAACCGGTTTCCAACGTACTCGTGCGCCTCGCATCTGCGGAACCCGGGGCCAGGGCCCGGGTGCAATGAACTACTTTGGAGGGCGTCCGGATAACTGTGTAGGCGGGTGATGGGTAGGTTAACGGTTACTCCG
>CALAQT010000127.1 GCA_937888775.1 uncultured Actinomycetes bacterium
ACCACCGAGATCTACACTCTTTCCCTACACGACGCTCTTCCGATCTACAAGAACGCCACCTACGCCGTCTACTGCCACAGTGGAAACCGCTCTGGCGTGGCGCTTGAGCAGATGGCTAGTGCCGGCTTCACCCACCTCTACGACCTCGCCGGCGGGATCGGCGCCTGGCAGGGCATGGGCGGACCCATGGTCATGGGCGGCTCCTGACGTTCGGAAACCGCCGTCGGTATCGCGGGGCTCTCGCCCGTTTCGGAACGATCACGGCCGAACTCTAAACGAGCGCTCACCATCTCGCGACTGTTCTCGGTGTATGCCCGCTCTTCCCCGCACTCTGTGCCTTTCGCGCCCGTCGGCGCTCTTGATGCGCGCATCTCGACTACACCTTCCGAACGCTCGCGGAGCGTCCAGTAGCCTCCGGATGCACGCAGGCTCTGACCAAGAGGGAGGCAAGGCATGAGCTCCGAGACAACTGAGGTCGAGGCCGATGACGCCGACCTCCTGCCTCGGGACGTGCTGCAGAACTCTCTCAACTTCCTGGCCGAATGGGCCGAGCAGATCAACGAGCGCGAACGAGCTCCCGACCAGCAGCGGCAAGGCTCACCCGAAGGGGCAAAGGCCGCTCGACGACACGAGCTCGCGCGTCATTTCGGGCGCCACCGCGAGGACGCACCTTCGTGAGTATTGTGTCCCTACGCCTGCGTCGAAGGAGAGCGAAGATGACCGATGCCACTACCCAGGTCACATCAGAAGCCCTGACAAAAGTGAATCGGCTTGCCGTCGTCTCGATCGTCTGCGCAGCTATCGCATTGGCCGGCACTCTTCGCGTCGGCGTGGTTGTGATTGCGGTTTTCGCGGTGGGCTCAGGGCACGTATCGCTTCAACAGATCAATGTTCGGCATGAGCGCGGCGCCATCCTTGCGTATATCGCCCTAGGTGTTTCGTACCTCATCGCCACCGCCGCTCTGTTCGAAGCCCTGTATTTTGCGTTTGCTGTCGTGTAGTTCCGAGCCAGCCTCGCTGCCATATATGCTTCGGTGACTGCTGAGCCGTCGGCGACCTACGAAGCGGTCGGCAAGCAATACACCGACACATGCGAACGAGACTCCGCGGTTCAACCGCCGCACCTCCAAGGCCCGCGGACTGCTCTTCTACCGGCTCCTGCAACAAGCAGTCGAAACAGATCCCCACCCACTCGCCGAACTGCGCAATACCCACCAGGATCAGGCGACTTGATTCAAGCAACGATCCAGTACCGATGACCTATTCATTACGAGGGAGTTACACACCCGCAAAGCACTCGGCTGGCCGGCATCTGCTGCCTCAACCAAGGCAACTCAGGTCGGTCATCATGACCAGATCGAGGTCATGTATGCCCAAAAAGCGCCCACGCCAAAGGCTCCCTCGTCGACTCAGCGGATGCCGTTCAAAGGGGGCTGCCAGGATGCCCACACCTATTGGTTTAGCGGGCCCATGGGATTTGGGCTGCCATCCCTCTAGAGTCGACCGGTGATCGCCATCGACGACGACCCTGCCGTCACGGTTCGGCTTACCGAACCCGAAGCCATCTCGAACCTCCGCATCGTGCTCGAACTGTGCGCGTCCGGGACTCTGCGGTGCTCGCAGAAGACGAAGCGTCCAAACGCCACGTCCGTGTGCGGCCTCTCACTGCTTCTGGCAGCCGGGGAGTTCTACCCGCATGAGCCGATTGCGGCTTACGCGTGGCCGTTGCTCACACAAGCGGGCAATCTGGCCGAGCTGGCCGGCAATCGCCTCCAGCTAACCACCCGCGGGCGCACCGCCTTAAGTGCGCCACCATCGGCGACGATCCGTGGTCTGTGGCAACGATGGGTCACTCACGGCGTGATCGACGAGCTCAGCCGGGTCGAGACGATCAAGGGCCAGCGATCAGCGAACGTCCTCACGTCCGCCAGGACGCGACGACAGACCGTCACCGACGCCCTCCGTGAGTGTCCGCCGGGGCAATGGGTCAGTACCGACGACCTGTTCGTCCGTATGCAGCGAGGCAATCTGAGCCCGACCGTCGCGCGCAACGAGCGCAGCATCTGGAAGCTGTACATCAGCGACCCGCGGTACGGCAGCCTCGGCTACGACGGCTTCCACAACTGGACCCTGCTCGAAGGGCGCTACACCCTCGCGGTGCTCTTCGAGTACGCCGCCACGTTGGGGCTGATCGACATCGCCTACACCGACCCCGCAGGCGCGCGTGAGGACTTCCGCGAGAACTGGGGTACCGACGATCTGGAGTCTCTGAGCCGCTACGACGGCCTGCGTGCCATCCGGGTCAACGCCCTGGGTGCCTTCGTCCTTGGGCTCGCCGAGCATATGCCGCCGGAGGCGGCCGCGTCCGCGCAGTCGATCAAGGTGTTGCCCAACCACGACGTCGTCGCGCTCGGCGAGCTCCCCCTCGGTGACCAGATGACCCTGTCCGCGTTCGCCGACCAAAGCTCCGACCGGGTTTGGCAGCTGACGGCGGGCAGCCTGCTGGCCGCCATCGCGAACGGCCGCCGCATCGAGGAACTGCTCGACGTCCTCGACCGCTCCAGCGACCAAGCACTGCCCTCGACCGTACGCACGCTGATCTCGGACATGACCACACGAGCCGCGGCGCTGACCGACCGGGGCATGGTGCGCCTGGTGGAGTGCGCCGACGCATCAACAGCCAAGCTCATCGCCGGGGACCGCAGGACGCGCCGGCTATGCGAACTCATCGGCGAGCGGCACCTCGCCATCGGCGCCGAACACGAAGCCGCCTTCCGCACCGCACTGACCCGGCTCGGACACGTACTCCCTCCTGGATCCACCGGGTGATGAAGCCCTCATGGAGCCCTCGCCGGTCACCCGCAGATGCCGAGCTGTATCGAGACTGCTGATCTCGGCAAAGGCTGCCATGCGGGCGCCGCGAGATTCACCGCTCACGGAGTTCATGTGTGAGCGGTGACGGCCCCGATGGCTCACCGCGCGTTGCTCAGCTACGAAGTGCCCGACGGATATCCTTCATGAGCAGCAGCAGGTGGAAGTCGTCGGTGGGGCTCGGCTCGAACTCGGGGACGAGGTGGAGGTAGAACTCGCGAGCCTCGGCCGACTCTGCGTGAACGATCAGGCCACGGCAGCCAATATCAGCAGAGAGCTCGAAGAGCCGAGCGAACACATCTTGGAGTAGCCCGACTCCTAATCCTCTCCCTTCGTGCTCGGTGTCGACGCCGAGCCGTGCAAGCAGAGCGACGGGTTGGGGATACCGCCCGGCGCCTTTGCGAAGACGTTCCGTTGCCTTGTCAGGCTGGACCTGCGCCATGCACCACGCGTAGTAGGCGACAACCTGGTTTCCCGCGTGCTCAGTGACGACGAAGACCCGGGTAGTCCCCATGCTGGCCGACTGACGTGCGTGGCGATGCAACCACTCGGTCTGCTCGGTCGACCGACACCGGAAACTGCCCAGATCGTGGCGCCCGGAAAGAGCCTCCGGCAGCTGGTACAGACTGCTCACTCGCTGAACGGCGAGGCACGTCGCATGAGTCGACGCAGACCGGGCAGGTCACGGGCAGGGCGAGCGTTGAGCGCTTCCCATGCGATAAGGGCCGCCTCGTCGAGCTCGAAGCGGTCACGGTCGGCAAGAACCCTACGGGCGGCGTCGCAGGCCTGCGTGACGACGAAGTCAGTCAGGTCGCCGCCGGTGGTGGCGACGGCACGGTCGATGAGGTCGCGCTCCTCAGGTGTGGTGCGTAACTCCATGCGCCGGCTACGGCGCCGCGACTCTGTCTGCATCAGTCAACCTCCTCGGCATGTACGGCCATTGTACGTCCGGTCATCGGATACAGCAATGCTGCGGCACCCAGTTCCACGCGACTCTTGACAGCAGTCACCAAGTGGGTGGCCCGGCCCCGGACCAGCTGCGTCTCTCAGCTGGGAGGCGGCACCGAAATCGGCCAATGCTGTACCTCCAAAAGGGTATTCGAGAGCAGAAGCCATGTGGCTCGGGCGTTTCGCCGATCCTGAACCGCAACAGCGACCGTGAGTAATACATGTCTCGAGACGGAGGACAAGATGATCGACCTCGATGCACGACCCGCGCTTTTCTACGTTCCCAACGCAGCTGGACTACTCGGACCTAGTCGATCCAACGCCCTGCCTAGCCTCGAGCTCTGTACGGCCTATCGGGGAGACAACGATGTCGAGCGTTGAGCAGCTGGGGACTGATCGCTGGCGGGCGCGGTGGCGGGACCCAGGCGGCAGGCAGAAGGCGAAAACGTTCACACAGAAGGACTTCGCGGACAATTATCTGCGGAACATCGACGCGGCCATCCAGACGCGCACCTACGTTGACCCGAGCCTGGGGTACGTCAAGGTCAAGGACTTCGCCGCGAAGTGGATGACAGCCCAGGGTCATCTGAAGTCGACCCGGGCCACCTACGAGAGCATCCTCGGCAAGCATGTATTCCCCCGCTGGGGATCGACTCCACTGTCGAAGGTGGCACACGAAGACGTCGCGGTCTGGGTCTCCGGCCTCCTCGAATCCGGTCTCTCTCCAGCGACCGTGCGATATGTGCATCGAGTGTTCTCGCTGCTGCTGGACCTCGCGGTGAGGTCCAGCCGGATCCCCCGGAACCCAGCTACTGGGGTACGCC
>CALAQT010000128.1 GCA_937888775.1 uncultured Actinomycetes bacterium
CGCAGGCCCGCTCAACACCCCCCCAGCCTACCAAATACTGCACACATCTGCAAGATCGCGAGGACGAAAAGCCTCAACAAAACCGGGCCAAATCGGCCCCACTACCGGAGGTCTGAGTCTCTGCACGACGCTCTGACCGACCTCCCCAACCGCCGTACGCTGATCGATGATCTTCGCGCAGCCCTGGCAACCTCCAGACAAGACCGGTCGCGGGCGTTGGCGATGTTCGACCTGGACGGCTTCAAGACCTACAACGACACGTTCGGGCATCTGGCGGGCGACCAACTTCTCGTTCGCGTTGGGCACCGTCTCCGCGAGTTTGTGGCGCCGTACGGTCGTGCCTACCGGCTCGGCGGGGATGAGTTTTGTGTATTACTTGACGCGATGGGCGCACCGCTCGACCAGATCGTCGCGGGTGCCGCGGAGGCATTGTCGGAGACCGGAGCCGGATTCTCGATCGGAGCCTCCTACGGCATGGTCACGATCCCGGCCGAGGCGAATGACGTAAGCGCTGCGCTGCACATCGCTGACACGCGCATGTACGCGAAGAAGAACGGACGGCGAGCCGCGACGATCATCGCTCAAACTCGCGACGTGCTGCTTCGCGCCACTGCTGAGCACTCGGCCAGCCTCCCGGAGCACATGCTCGAGGTCGGCGAGCTCTCGCGCAACGTCGCGCGCCGGCTTGGACTCGATGCGGAAACGGTCGAACTCACGCTGCGTGCGGGCGAGCTGCACGATGTCGGCAAGCTCGCGATCCCCCAGAGCATTCTGAGCAAAGTCGCCCCGCTGAGCGACACCGAGTGGGCGTTCGTTCGCAACCACACGCTGATCGGCGAACGAGTACTGAATGCCGCACCCGCACTGCAACCCGTGGCGAAGCTCGTGCGATCGACGCCCGAGCGCTACGACGGTGCCGGCTACCCCGACGGGCTCAGCGGCGAGCAGATCCCGTTGCCCTCGAGGATCGTGTTCGCCTGCGACGCGTTCCACGCAATGATCTCCTGTCGGCCCTATGCGCCGGGAATAAGCGAAACGGACGCGCGCACGGAGCTCAGCCGCTGTGCTGGCGGCCAGTTCGACCCAGGCGTCATCGACGCGCTCCTCGTCGAACTCGACGAGCGCGCACCAACACCACCCCCAGCTGAGTCCCAGCGCTTAGGACAGGCGGCGCACAGCGCAAGCCGACCGCTCGCAGCGACCTGACCGCCAGCCGTTGGCGTGATCGTTCATCGGCGCCCGAGCGGATCGGCGGCCAGCTGTCCGTAGTTCGATTTTGCAGGTGTCGGATCAATACGGTTTCCGGCGCCGGATGCTCGTCGTACTGTGGCTCCCGATGCGCGACTGGCCTCGTCGAGCCCTAGCCCTTGTCCTGTTCGCGGCCGCGGCTGCGGCCGCGCTTGTCCCATCAGGCGCGCCTGCTGCTACGCCGCTACGGGTGACGGTCATGACGCGCAACATGTACCTCGGCACCGATCTGCTGCCGCTGGCGACGGCTGCGCCTGGCGCTCCGTTCCGGCATGCCGTGGCCGCTGCGCTCGCGGGCGTCGAGGCCACCGACCCGACGGCGCGGATAGAGCTAATCGCCAGAGAGATCGCGAACGCAAGACCTGACCTCGTCGGGTTGCAAGAAGTTTCGATCTGGAGCACTGGCCCCTTGGACAGCCACAAGCCGCCGAGCCACGTGGTCGTCGACTACCTGAAGTTGATCACCTCCGAACTGAAGCGACTGCACGCTCCCTACCGCGTCGCGGCGGAGCGCTTGAGCCTCCACCTACAGGCGCCGAGCGCGGCAGGCGTCGAGGTCCGCTTCACCGACGGCAACGTCGTTCTCGCCCGCAGTGGAGTTACCGTTACCAACGTCCGTTCCGCTGATTTCAAGCATCAGCTGAAGCTCGCTACTGCAGCGCTCGGCGCCGTTACAGTGACGCGGAGCTGGAACGCGCTCGACGCGACCGTCCACGGTGCCCAATTTCACTTTGTCAACACCCAACTCGAGGCGTACTCGACCTCGATCCGCCTGCAGCAGGCGCAAGAGCTAGTCGCGGGCCCACTGAAGTCCCCGCTGCAGAAGCTCCTCGTCGGCGATCTGAACTCAAGCGCAAATCTTCCGCTGGTGGCGGACCGGCCGCCCTATCTGGCGATTCGCAAGGCCGGCTTCACCGAGGAGCGCTCCTCCCAGGTGAACTGCTGCTTCAACGACGACCTGCGCACCGGCAAATGGGATCACATCGTCGACCACATCATGGCCAAACCGGGGGTGAAGCTCGTGCGCTCCTACCTGACCGGCCGCGAGACCACTCAGGCCGGCCGCCATCCGTCAGACCACGGGGGCGTCGTGAGCGAACTGCAGCTTCCTTAGGAAGGAGCGGCGCCAGGACCCCGTGGATATCGCCCAACGCATCCGGCTACCGACGGTAGGGGCCGCTGGAGCCAGCATTCGCCCGGCGCTGGGACGCGGACCTGGTGCGCAGCAAGCTCGCCAGCCACCCCTCGGATTTGCGTGCCGAGCGGCGAGCGTGCGCGTCTGACTTGGTGAGCGGCTTGTATGGGACCGCGGATGCCGGCTTGTATGAGACAGCGGATGCAGGTCCGGCGAAATATGGCGTGGGGTTATTTGTCATGGCGTCAGTACATCGGCCTACTCCCAGGCCAGCCTGAGTACGTCCGAAGAAGGGGCGAAGACTCCTCTGAGAGTCTTCTCAGGACTCTGCTCAGAAGCCAACGCTGCCCTGACGCATAGCCCGCAAGCGTAAGCTGGCGCCAGGCAGCCCGACCGCCATGCTCGACGAATCCGATCAGTGCGCCGACGCGGACGGACAAGTGTTTAGAGCTGGGCCCGAACGGCGCCGCTCGGATATTGCGCACTGTGGATGTTCAGGTAGTAGTCCTGCGGGCTACGTTTGATTGACCTGACGAGGACGCTGCTGACCGTGACGCAACCCTGGTGATGCAGACGCGCTGCGGTCGAGAGCGGCACGACGACATTGCCGGACCTCCCCTTGGCGCCGCTGTGAATGTGGGCAAACGTCGCGTTGGTGAACCCGTGCAGATGCGCGAATCGCCAGCACACCACCGAGCTGCCGTGAAACGCGATGATCGCATCGCCGACGCCGTTCGGCGCCCCGGGCGGCGCCTCCGCCTTGCCCGTGAGCTTGACCCGATAGATCAGGATCGGTCCTCCGCTCTTCACACCGGACAAGCCGGCCGTCCTCAAGGTCGACGACGCGCTGCTCGGGGAACTCGCGCTGCTGCCCCCGCAGGCGGCTACTCCGAGAACCGACGCGGCGATGCCGACGATAAGAAGCTTAGAACGCAAGACTCGCTTTCAGTGGGTGGACTCCAGGCGCGAATCCCTGTTGTGCCACTGGCTGCTTTGGCGCACATCTCCGTCTGGTGAGACTGGGCTTAGAGCTCACGGCGTCGTTGGCGCAGCACCGGTCCGCGGTTGGTCCTCATCCAGGATGCAACACAGAGCTAGAGTGTTGCATTTGGGCCCCAGTTACCGGCACGCATTGTTCGACGCCACCGCCGCCCGGGCGTTGTCGGGCATCACAACGATCGGCCGATAGCGGGTGGCCAGCTGCTCCAGGCGGGGATCAAGCCGCGTCGCAGGCATCAGGCGAAGCGGGTTCGCCGCTAGCGCGGGGATACAGGTGGCGGCGAAGGTCAGCGCTAGGGCAATCGCGACCGCGGCCCAGCGCGGCAATCCCAGCGTGCAGGCGAGTTCATCGACCAGGCCCGGTTGGTCAGGCTTGCCTCGCCTGTCTCAACCGGCTGAGTCGGAGGGGGCCACGGCGCGACGCATGATCTCGCCGTGCGAGAGCTCTTCGGTGCGCTGGCTGAACATCCACTGCTGCCCGTAGGGGTCACGCAGGCGACCGCCACGCTCACCATAGAACTGGTCGGCCAGCGGATAGACCACCTCCGCGCCGGCATCCAGCGCGCGCTGCCAGGCGGTATCGACGTTCTCCCAGTAGGTGGCGATGATGGCGCTCACGACGCCGCCGAGCGACTCAGGCGAGCGCGCCGGCGCCGCATCGCCGCTCTCTTCGGTGATCATCACGATCGAGTCGCCGATACGCAACTCGGCATGGATCAGCTCGTCGTCGGGTCCGGTGAACCGCTGCCCGACCTCGGTGGCGTCGAAGGCCGCGCGGTAGAACGTGATCGCGCCGTCCCCGCTGCTCACCACCAGCCTTGGGGTGATGGTGCCCAGGTGCTCCGGGATCGGGGAGACGTGTGGCCTACCGGCCTGTGCAGCCTGTCCGCCCCTGGCGTCGGCGAGGCCGGGCTGCTGGTAGATGCCGAGCACGTTTCCAGCCGGATCACGGAAGCTGGCCACCTGCTCCTGGGCGGCCGGATCGGGGGGCTCCACGATCTCGCCCCCGGCGGCGAGCACGGCCTCAGCGGCGGCGGCCGCGTTGGCGACCATGACGTAGATCATCAAGCCTGGCTGCGATGAGGGCGGTCGGTCGGTCACCCAGGTGCCGCTCACCTCGTTGACCGTGTCATCGAAGGCCGTGTGACCGTTAGGGCTCGCTGGTCATCAACTGTGGGTTTGCGGTGCGTTATGTGAAGGGCTCTCGGCGGTGGTGTTGAATGATGTTGCGTGCCGGAGTCGGAGAGATTGTCGGAGGTGC
>CALAQT010000129.1 GCA_937888775.1 uncultured Actinomycetes bacterium
GATCGAGGTCCGAGCGGTGTTACTTCCCGAGCAGCGCGCACACCGCTGACGCCTGGGCCGAGCGTAGCTGCTGCAGCAGGGCGTCCGTCGGCGCTGCGATATTCAGCGTTGTCGTGACGGAGCGTCGGCCGTCCGCCGTCGCGGCCGCCCATTGCACGTATCCGGGGAAGTTGCCGGTGTGGCCGTAGACGGTGCCACAGCGCGTCTTGTAGCGGAAGATCGCCAGCCCCGCCGAGTTCGTGCCGGGGCCGGCCGGGCTCGAAGCGCCCGGGACGAACCGCAGCTGTTCGCGCCGCTGCGCCTTGCCGAAGAACCGACCGTCGAGGTCCCCGCGGATGAACGCGCCAAGGTCGGCCGGGGTGGAGACGATGGCGCCTGACGCCCAGGCGCCGCTCGGGCTCAGCAGCTTGGTGACGTCTTGCGGCTGCCTGCCTGGCTCCACGTCGTAGCCGTGGATGAACGGCACCGGCAACGAGATCCTCCGTGTGGGGAAAGTCGTCTGGGTCAGCCCCGCCCGCCGGAAGACAAGAGTCGACAGCAGGTGACCGTAGGACTGGCCCGTGACCTGCTGGGCGATCAGTCCGACGATGATGTTGTCCGTGTTCGAGTACTCATAGCGTGAGCCCGGCGTGAAGACCAGGCCATCCCGGCGCACCCAGTCGATGATCTCGGTCGGCGAGACGTACCCGCGCGGGCTCGTCATGGCCTGCTCGCGGAACCCGTCGGACTTCGTGTAGTCGGGTAGCCCGCTGGTGTGGTTGAGCATCTCTCGCACCGTGATTGCTGACCACCCCCCCGGCATCAAGCCCGGGAGCCGCTGGCCGATCGTGTCATCCAGGCCCAGCCGGCCCTCCTGCACCAGGTGCAGCGCGACCGCGCCACCGAACGCCTTGGAGATACTGGCGATGCGCATGTGATCGCCCAAGCGCGCCGCGCCAGGCCGCGCCGCGTCGGCCCGCCCCGCCCGAAGAACGGTCGTGCGACCATCGCGATACAAGGTCGCAATCACACCCACCGGCCCGCCCGGCGCAGCAACCAGGCGCTCGAGGCCGCGCTGGACAGCCGCGTCCGTGGTGCGCTTCGCCGCCACGGCGGCGGCGGGAAACAGCAGCGCCACCGCAGCCGCCGCCGGCAACACGCAGACAGACGGCAAACGCCCGACAGACCAGCTCACAGCGACAACATTGCCGCGTTGAGACCGCGACCGCAACTCATGTGGGCTCGCCACGGAACGCAAATCGTCTGCGCGAAGGTCGTCGGTCAGCCCAGGACGATGAGCAGCACCCGGGTTGCGTGATCAGGTGGGTGATTGCTCGCCCCGTAGCGCCACAATGCCCAGCGCAGCTCCTCCGAGTGCAGTGGCGGTCACTAGCGTGGTCGCTAGCTTGGGCAACTCGCCGCGACGGCCTGCGAGCACGCCGGCTGCGGCGTCGGCGAGGTCGCAGGCAATTCCGATCCGCAACCATTGCACGCGTTGCGCGCCGCTGCTTGTGCTAAGGCCGAACGCGAGCGCGACGTCGCGCACACCGAACAAGCGCCCGAGATATGGCGCTTGAGGGTTGTGGTCCGGGTCAAGCCCGAACAGCCGCCCCGAGAGCCTTGGCGCCAGCCAAGCGCCGGCGCCAACGGAGCCACGCAGACCTACGAGGCCCTGCACGGCCCGTTCGTTCGCCATCTGGCCAGAGTATCGCGCCCGGGCGTTCAGAGCCCCTTACCGAGAGGACTTGCGCGGGCAAGCCAGCACAACTCCGAAAGGCGCCGCTTCGGCCGGCCGGGCCGCCCGTCGCCTCCGACCGGCCGGGATCGGCCACCACCGAACCTCCAAGGAATCCGTGTCAACCAACGACAACACACGACTTGACTTTCTCGCTCGCGCGAATCGCCAGGCCACGGCTCGGCAGCTGGTCCCCTCGGAGCTAGGCGGGCCGAACCGCCTGCGGTCGTCCGCAGAGCGTGCTCGCCGCCGTCAAGCGTCGTCGCCGGACCCAAGCTATGACCGCTCGCTATAGCCACCCGAATCCGACCCCAAACACCAGGCCCATTGCGAGATCGATCGTCGCGAGCGCTCCGAGCCGCGTCCAGCGCTTGCGGGCATTAGCCGCATCGTAGACCCACGCGGCGTAGAGAAAGAACCACAGGTAACCAAAGACGATGATCAGCAGCACGAAGGGGGTGTTCCACCACCAGTACTCCCAGTGGAAAACCCCGGCTGCATGGAGAAAGAGCTCGACCACGACGCTTACGATCGAGAGACCGAGCCCGACCGCGAGGCGGTTTGGTATGCCGAGGATCCGATTCGCGCGGTCGGCGGAAAGCAGCTTCACGTACACGATGCCGGCCAGCGCAAACATGAACATGATCTCGACGTTCAGCCCGATCAGGAGCTGGTAGGCCGTCGGGCCGGTCGTCGTCCATAGCGCCGCGCGGTCCGTGGCCTTTAGGACGAGCGCGTTGACGATCTCGTTGAACCAATCAGCGAGCCAGACCGCGATACCGGCGGCGATGACATCCCAGCGGCCACGCTCGACCTCGTTGGCATAGACGTAGATCACGAACGCGAGCAACGTGACCGCGTACCACTTGAAGAGGTGCGGGTTGCGAACGAGCCGCAAGGCATGAAGCGTGAAGTCTGTCCGCGTCGCAAGTAGCAACCCCATCGCGCGGGACCCTAACGGGCCGCTGTAGATGACGACCGACCGAGCACGAGCCCGAGCCCTGTAAGCCGGCCACCTGCGCTCCAACTCGCGAGAAGCCGAGAAACCCGGCATTAGCACGGCTTTTTAGAGCGCGACCGGGGAAAGTCGAACTCCCGACCTCCGGCTCCGCGACATGGTTTCAAGCCCGGCGGTCGGCGGTGTCGCGCCCGCCTGTAGTCAGGCGTGAGGCGTCTCTTCGATTGTCTGCGGCGACCTACCGTGGGATCGGGTGCCCCTGCTGCTAGGTCAAAGTCGCCCTCCGGTCCGGCTTTGCTTGTCATCCAAGGCGCCTTGGAGCGGCACCCGTGTGCGCAGGTTTGGCGGGCTGGTTTTGGTGGCGTTAGGGAGAAACGTGAGCGAGTTTCCCGTTTTTCAGAAACTGGCCAACAGCTAGTAGACTTGGTGTCCGGGCTGATCGAGGGTACCTATCGAACGGTTGGCGCAGGCCTCCGTTTGTTGATAACCTCGCGGTCGTTTCGTTAGATGATGAAACGCCGTCAATGACGGGAACCGTTTCCGTTTAGGGCTCGCTGGTCATCAACTGTGGGTTTGCGGTGCGTTATGTGAAGGGCTCTTGGCGGTGGTGTTGAATGATGTTGCGTGCCGGAGTCGGAGAGATTGTCGGAGGTGC
>CALAQT010000130.1 GCA_937888775.1 uncultured Actinomycetes bacterium
AGTGCCGACCACCTTCACCGCCGGGTCACACGCCAACCGGGACATACCATCTTTCGCGTGGGTGGGCTATGCCCTTAGAACCACCAACGCTAGGCTGCTTTCGCTCGCTCGAATGGGTGGGGCTCGGTGGCCATCGCACCCTCGATCAGGCGGTAGAACAGCATCCCGCGATGGTGACTGCGGCGACGGTTGAACCGGAACGTGAACTCGTCGAGGTAGTAGTCGAGTTGCTTGCTGCTGATGGCGCCCTGGTGAGTTCCGAGCAGCCACCGCTTGACGAGGGAGGCCACGCGATGCACATGGGGGAACACGACGTTGGCGGGATCGCCGCTCGCGCTGACATTCGTGACCTCGTGCCCGAAGCGGTAGCGCCCGACATCGAAGTAGCCGATCCACCCGTCCGTGCGGACGATCGAGCCGCGGGCTATGTTGTCGAGGATGAACCCCGTGAGCGTGTCCTGGGTCATATTCGGGATCCGCGCCATGCGCACCCGTCCTGCGCCTTTGCCTTCGACCTCGACAGCGATCACGACGATGATCTTGTGGCCGACGTGACGACCAGACTGGCCGCTGCGCACGCCACCGATGATCGTTTCGTCAACCTCGACGACCTTGCCGGGGCCACCGATCATCTCGCGCCCCGGTCGGACCATCGCGCGCCGCAGCTTGTGCAGCCAGGTCCAGGCGGTCTTGTAGGAGCCCAAGCCCAGGACGCGCTGCAAACCGAGCGCGCTGACCCCGTTCTTCTGATTCACGACGTACCAGGCCGCGAAGAACCACGTCCGCAGCGGCAGCCGCGTCTTGTCGAGGATCGTCCCGGCCGTGACCGACGTGTCCTTGCGACAGGCAGTGCAACGCCTACGACCACGGCTTGCCCGCCAGTAGCTCTCCTGAGCGCCACAGTGCGGGCACGTGAAACCCTCCCGCCAGCGAACGCCTTCCAAAAACGCGTAGCACCGCTCCTCCTCAGAGAACCAGTCCACGAGTTCGGTGAAGTCGCGCGGGTAGTCGCGACCAGCAACAGGGCGAAATGACTCGGCCGGGCTCACCTGCCCTCCAGCTCACACATCTCACACCGCGTATCGCCGTCGCAGCGTCCGTTCTGCTCGCATCTGTCATCCACCGTTCGATGCGCGTGATGGCGCACCGTCCGATCACCACATCCGTGAGGTCCTGACCTGCCGATCGGCAATGCCGGCGGTGCGACCGGGCATACGCTGTCCGTGCATCAGGGAACCCTCCTGGTGTCATGCCCTCGGCCGTTCCAGCGGTGCGAGGGCGCTTTTAGCCTACCTGAGCGTTATAGCGCAATTGGTGGCGCTAAGTGCATAGCCCACTCACGCGATGGCAGCAGCGACCCGCAACGTCTGGCCGAATCGAAAGCAGCAGCGGGCCGGGCGTTCACCGGGCCGGGCGTAGCCGGCCGACGCCGGTTTGGTGAGGCTGTCCAGATGCACCAGAAGCGAGCGCGTGGATCGGGACGATCTCGTGACTGCCTTGCGCTCGAAGCAGGAGCGGACCGAGCGTCAGATCGCGCGCCTGCTCCTCGTCCGCTGCAGAAGAGATTCTCGGCGCGATCAAGACTTCCGCTCTCGCCCTTCCGACCGTTTGCTCGGGGGACGGGTCCGAGCAAGCGCTGGCACCTCGGCGAGCGGTTGCTCGTCGACGGCGATCTCGAGCATGGCGGTGGCGAGCGCGACGCAAGACGACGCTGCGGACGCAAAAGCCGGGCCGTAGCGCTCCGTGCCGCTTCGCCTGCGAGACCGGTCGTCTCGGCGGGCCCGAAAATCGTCAGTGTCGCGCATCGTCCCAGGTGCGGTGCAGTCGTTCTGGCCTTCCAGGCGGTCGCGATCACCGCGGCGGGCTGGGCTTCTTGGCGGCGCTGTAGCCTGGCGCCGAGGCGCGGTGGGCGGCGGTAGTGCCAGGCGGCCTCGACCAGCCGCCGGCAGGCGTGCCGGGAGCCAGACTTGGTGATCGCGCCTTGGCGACGGGTCTCGCCGGAGCTGCTCTCCGAGGGGACCAGCCCGAGGTAGCTGGAAAGCGGCCCGGGCCGCTGGAACCGCTCGAAGTCGCCGACCTGGGCGCACAGCCCGACCGCCGAGAGCGTGTCGATCCCCGCGCAGGCAGCCAAGCCGCGCGACCGTCTGCGCCCACGGCGAGTCGGCGACCAGCTCTGAGATCGTCGCCTCCAGCGCGTCGCGGCGGATCACCAGCGCGTCGACCGCGCCCATGTAGTCAAGCAGCGTCGCCTGCGCGCCAGCTCGCCGAGGTCGACCTTCGCCAGCCAGCCGCGGTGAGAGGCAGGCCAGGCGCTCGCGTTCTCCTCATAGCGGACGTCGTGGCGCAACAGCAGCTTGCCCATCCGCTGGCGTGTGCGCATCAGATCGCCGCGCAGCGCCTCGCGCGCCCGGACCAGATCACGCAGCGCCTCCTCCCCCGCCGTCGGGACCCTGACCGCGTGCAGCGCGTCGATCATCAACAGCACAGCACCCGCTCGGCGTCACGCTGATCGGTCTTCACGCGATTCTGAGCGGGACGCTCGATCTTTCCCGGCGTCGCGACCACACACCCCACCTCAGCCGCCCCGAGTGCTCTGGCGAGCCCATACCCGGCCGGGCCCGCCTCATACGCCACCCGCGTCGGCCCAGGCAGCGAGACGCAGAACCCCACCACCTCGCTCGTCTCGCCCGACAGCATGCGCACCCGCAACTCGCCCGTCTCATTGTCCATGCTCGCGGCCAGCACGCTGCGCGCGTGGACATCCAGGCCAGCCCAACTGCGAAGCTTCGCCATGGTCGGCTCCTCTATGTGGGTGTGATCCGCCGCGCGGGGTCCACCCCGCGTGGCATCGAACTCCCCACGATCGCGTGGCGGACCGGCCGACTACACCCGTCCGGCCGGACGACAACCTCCATAGGATTCTACCTTGCGCTTGTAGATCACCCATGATAAGAAGCACACCGAGGTGTTGCAAGTGATTGCGTCCTATGCATTGGCAGTAGGAGAGGATTCGGCGATGAACAACGTGCGAGCCTGGTGTAGGCCACGTCGTGTGGCAACTCTGGCGTCCGTTGCCGCTGTGGTGGCTGCTCTAGCGCTGAGTGCCTGCGGCGGGAGCAGCAAGCCGGCCAGCTCGAGCAACTCCAGTTCGGCGACGGGCGGCAAGTCGGTCAAGGCGGCGCTGATTCTCAAGGAATTCACTAACCCGTACTGGATTTCGATGGAGAAGACAGCCAAGGCTGAGGCCGCCAAACTGGGCGTGCAGCTCCAGGTGTCAGCGGGGGCGACCGACGATGACACGACCTCGCAGATCAACCAGATCGATGAGGCCATTTCGGCCGGGGACAAGGGCATCATCATCGCGCTCAACGGTGATGCCGTGAACACCGCGCTCGATCGGGCGAAGGCAGCCGGTCTCCTCGTCGTCGCGGTGGACACGCCGCCGATCCCGGCGAGCGTCGCGGATGTCACGTACGCCACCAACAACACTCAGGCTGGATTGTTGGACGGCAAGTGGATGGCGTCGAGGCTCGATGGGAAGAGCGCCGACATCGCGATGCTCGACGACTTGACCAATCAGGTAATTACTGTTGACGTCGACCGGGATCATGGCTTCTTGCAGGGGATGGGGATCCCGGTCGGTAACCCCACCGTCAACGGCCAGGAGCCCAAGAGCGGCCACTACTCGGGCGGGAAGGGCGGCAGTTATTCGATCGCCTGCCAGCTGCCCACGGAGGGGGCGCAGACAGGGGGACAGTCCGCGATGCAGACCTGCCTGTCCAAGGACTCAAACATCAACGTCGTCTATGCCATCAACGAACCTGCAGCTGAGGGCGCCGCGCACGCGCTGAAGGTTGCCGGGAAGTCCAACGTTACGGTTGTAGCCATCGATGGCGGATGCAGCAACCTGCCGTTTGTCGCCGACGGGGAGATCGCGGCAACCGCGGGCCAGTTCCCCGGCAAGATGGCCAAACTCGGGGTCGACGCCATCGGCACGTTCGCCCGCACGGGCAAGAAGCCGACTAACCAGGCCGGCCAGGATTTCTTCAACACGGGCACCGACTTGTACACCGACAGTGCCCAGCAGGGAGTGCCGAGCATCAACACAGCGGCGGCGTCCAAGCTCTGTTGGGGGGGATAGCCAGTCATGACCGATGAGCCGTCGCGCCGGCTCATCGGCACTCCTGCGGATCAGGCCGACGAGCCGGCGGCGCGACGGCGCGGTGCTCCGATTCATGCGATGCTGCACTCGCATCCGTCGATGGGACCGCTCGTGGTCCTCGTCGCGGCGGCGATTGTCTTCAATCTGCTCAACGGCCGGTTCCTTAGTGCGACGAACCTGTCGATCATGTTGGAGCAGGTCGCGGTTATCGGCTTGCTCGCTCTCGGCCAGACCATTATCATCCTGACCGCTGGCATCGACCTGTCTGTCGGCGCGGCCATGATCCTCGCCCAGATGGTCATGGCGGGGCTCGCCATCTCTTCCGGGGTCCCGGTGGTCCTTGCACTGATCATCGGGCTAATTGTCGGTCTGGCGACGGGCCTGGTGAACGGCGTGCTGGTGACTAGGTTACACGTGCCACCGTTCATCGGCACCCTGGGTACCCTCGGAGTCTTCGGTGCACTCGGACTAAAGTACGCAAACGGTCAGACATTGACCCCGCACCCCGGCAGCCTCCTGCTGTGGACGGGTAAGGTGATCACCGTGGCGGGTTTTCATATCACCACCGGCGTTCTGATGATGCTCGCGCTTTACATCATCGTTGGGTACGCCCTTGGTCGTACAGCTTGGGGCAGACATGTATACGCCGTCGGCGACGAGCCCGAGGCGGCGCGCCTGGTAGGAATTCGCAGCGGAAGGCTGCTTCTGAGCGTGTACCTGGTCGCTGGACTCGTCTACGGCATCGCAGCCTGGGTGCAGATCGGCTTTGTCGGAGATGCATCCACCGACATTTCGGCTACTCTCAACTTGGATAGCATTACGGCCGTTGTCATCGGGGGCGTGAGTCTATTCGGTGGGCGCGGCCTCGTCCTCGGGACACTGTTCGGGGCGCTGATCGTGCAGGTGTTCCAGAACGGGCTGGCCCTCGCCGGGGTGCAGGACCTCTACCAAGAACTCGCCGAGGGTGTGCTTATCATAGCCGCCGTCAGCGTGGACCAATGGATCCGGAGAGTGGGTCAATGAACGACACAGCCGACGACGGATCTGACCCCGACAGCGTACCGCCGATCCCCGGAAACAGACGACCTGTCCTCGCCGCCACCGGTCTCATAAAGTCCTACGGACGTATCGAAGCCTTGCGGGGGACGGAATTCGAACTCTTCCCGGACGAGATCCTAGCGGTCATTGGCGATAACGGAGCCGGCAAGTCTGTGCTGATCAAATGCCTGTCGGGGGCTGACATGCCCGACCGCGGCATGGTGCTTCTCGACGGTAAGACAGTCCGCTTCCGCGACCCGCAGCAGGCGAAAGACGCGGGCATCGAGACGGTCTACCAAACCTTGGCTGTGTCGCCGGCCCTCGACATCGCCAGCAACCTCTATCTCGGCCGCGAGATCCGCAGAAAGGGCCTTCTCGGGAAAGTCTTTCGGCTCTTGGACACGGCTGCGATGCGCCGAATGACCGAAGAGAACGTCAAGAAGCTTGGAATCGAGACACTGCAGAACACGAAACAGGCCGTCGAGACCCTCTCCGGTGGGCAACGCCAAGCCGTCGCCGTCGCCCGGGCGGCGACGTTCGGGAGCAAAGCCGTGATCCTCGACGAGCCGACCGCAGCTCTCGGTGTGAGAGAGTCCAGCCAAGTGGTGGCACTCGTCAAACGACTACGCGAGAGTGGCCTCCCCATCGTGCTCATCAGCCATGACATGCCGCAGGTATTCGAATTGGCTGACCGTATTCACATCCAGCGCCTCGGGCGCCGCGTCGCGGTCATAACCCCCAAGACACACTCGATGGACGATGCGGTCGCGATCATGACCGGCGCACGCGCCGCTTGACGCATTGACCCAGTGACGATGAGCGGCGCAGGATCCTGAAAGCAACCGCTCGCCGAGGCGTCAAGCGCTTGCGCGGAGCCGGCCACCGAGCAAACGGCCGGAGGACGAGAGCGGAAGTCTCGATCGCGCCGAGAATCTCTTCTGCAGCGGACGACAAGCAGGCGTGACTGAGCGAGGTTGGCGCGCTTCTGGATTCCGCCGAAGGCAGCCACGCCGGTGGCGTCAATGAAACGCATGCTCTTGGTGCATCTGGGCAGCGCGCAGCGCCGGCGATCGACCACGTAGAAGCGACCCGCCGTGCGACCCGGGGACTGCTGCTTTGCCTTGGCGAGGCCGGTCGCGCTCGCAGGTGCTTTCGCGTGCGGGGGGCAGCGAGGCGGTCGCGGCCCGTGTCGGGGTGCGTAGCCGGGAAACACTCTGTCGCGCTCGGTGCTTGGGGCCATACGGCTCGTCGCTGGTCACGGCCCCCGCAGCCCGCAGGCGCGGGCGGCTTGCTCGAGTGCCGGCGACTGGAGATCGATTCCGGGCCGGAGGATGAAGAACATTCCCCCACGGCCGATAACGCTTCCCTGGCCCGGCGCGGGGGGAGTCGTGGTCGGGTCCGGGAAGTCCGGCAGCCCGTGCTTGCGCATGCACTTTGCGAACGCGAGGGCCAGGAGCTTGTGCTGCTCGGTGGGCGCAGGGAATCCCCCGCTGGCGCCCGGCGCCAGTATCGCGCACGCCTTCGTGGCGGCCTGGTACGCCGGAGATGGATTGATCTGGACCTCGTTGGGGCCGCTGGGGCTTGGGTCCGGGAAGTTCGGCACCCCATGCGCGCGCATGCAGTCGGCGGTCTTGATCGCCTTCGCGTAGCTGCTGGACGCTGACGCGCTGGGTTTGGTCGACGACCCGCACGCGGCGATCGCGACCGCGCAGCCAGCGACGGCGACGGCAAGGACGACTCGGTGCATGCTCGCGTTATAGATCAGCCCCGATAACACGGCGGTTACCGTAACGGTTCAATTGGTGTGGCCTGCAGGCTTCGGAGCGCCTGCCGGTGCACCGGGGCAGCGTCGGCGAGCCGCCGATCGGACGGCCCGCAGCAGTCGCCGTGAGTCGTCGGCCACTGTTGCTTTCGCGGAATCGCATCGCGCTTCGCGCTCTTCCTATCGCGTGCGACGAGCGGCGCGATCTCGTCCGTCCTCGCGTGTCGCGTCCGGCAGGCGGGAACACGCGTTTGCACAAGCGCGCCGGTTGGCCCGGTCGGGTTGGAAGCAGCAGCCAGTGCCCAGCGTCCCCCGCCACAGTGCTGCGAGGGGCGACACGGATCGGCGCGAGCGGATTTGGGCGATTGCGAGCGCGCGCAGGGACCGCGAGATCGTTAGCTCGGCCCGGCTGATCTTGGTCATCAGCAAGCGGGTCAGTGATCTCTCTGCGGATCCGCCAGACGCTTGCTCGCGAGCCGCGGGTCAGCTAACGCGTCGAGACGCCCGTCTCCTGCAATCGCCGCGGAGCGGCAGTCTGGCCCGCGCCGGCTTCAAGACTTCTGGTAGTGCTCAGAAGCAGCAGGTTCGCGCTGGCTCCCGCAACGGCGACGAAGGGGGAGCGAGCGCGGTCGACGAGGAGAGTGCTGCCATCGTTCCGGAGCGGCAGTGTCGGGCGGCGCGATCGGGGCTATCGAGAGTGCTGCAAGAAGCCCAAAGGGGAAGCGCTGATGCAGAAGCTCGATCTGCCGCGGGACTCCGTTGGCAGGTGTCCGGTCGAGCGACCTGCTTCTGGCGCGATAAGCAGGTCTCGGACGAAGCGTGGCCCGCTCGTGAATTCCGTTCCCGACGTCTGGCTAGCCCTGACGTCCCGGCTGGCCCCGACCAGCATTTCCCTCGTCACCCGTTCGCTTTTCGTCGCGCATCGCTAGGGCGTTCACCGGACTGCTATTGCGTTGCGGAGGCACGGCAGGGCATTAGCGCGTTGTGTTCGTCTTTTGGCCGTGCACCGTGATGTTGAATGTCTTACGCATCGGCTTTAGTCCACGTGCGCTCAGGGTGATCGTCTCCTTGACATGCAGCGTCTGGCCGCTGTTGAGTGCTCTTTGCGCTGTCGCGTTTGGCGAGAGGGTGACCGTGTAGGCGCCGCCTGCACGTATCGTCAGCAGCCGCGATCCGAATGAGGTCCGGAGGCACTTCCTCGTCCCGTGGTGCTTGACTAGCGGCTTGCTGGCTTTGCAGCCTGTGCTGTTGGCGGTGGGAGCGAGGGCCTGGGGGTTGGCGATATGCCCGGTCGCGTCGAGTTTCCCGCTGCTGACCGTCACTTTCGCGTTAATCGTGAAGCCGCGGATGCTGACCTTGCCCACTATGAGCTCCGCTAGCGTGGCTGCGGTTTCTGAGGATGTGACGGTTTGGGTGCCGCCGGGACCGCCGGCCTGTACACGGCATGAGAGCCTGGCCCCGACATCGGCGTCGCCGAGCGAGACCGTTCGGCCTGTTTCGCCGGTGATTGGCTTGCCGTTACGCAGCCACTGATATGAGAAGCTGGTGCCTGGCGGATAGGAAGCCGTTGAGCAGCTCAGCCGCTTGCCGGCTTGGGCGCGGCCGTTCACCGTCGCGGTGCCGATGGGCGGGAGGTCCGGTGCGACGCCGGTGCCGATGGGCGGGGGGTCCGGTGCGACGCCGGTGCCGCTGAGCCCGACTGTCGTCACTCCCGGGTTGGAGGCGTTGCTGATCAAGAACAGCGACGCATCCTTAACGCCGGCGGCGATCGGGACGAAACCGACCGTGACCTGGCACGAGGAGCCCGCAGAGATCTGTCGGCCAGAGCAGCTGTTGTTGCTGATCGGGAACACCTGCGGCGATCCGGCGGCCAAGAACATGGCTTGGATCTGGAGCGGCGCGTCGCCGGTGTCGGTCAGCGTGAAGGTCTGTGAGGTCTGAGCGCCGAGCGTGACGTTTCCGTAGATGGCTTGGGAGGGGCTGACCGTCATGATCGGCCCGTTGAGCCCTACGCCGGTCAACGACACGACTAGGGGGTTGGCGGTTCCGTCGTTGTTGATCTCAAGCTGAGCGTTTTGGATGCCCGCTGAGGTTGGCTGGAACTGCAGGTAGACCTGACAGGTGTTGTTGGGTCCGAACGTGCCCTGGTTCTGGCAGTTGCTGCTCTGGATGTTGAACGAGGACGCGCCGGATCCGGTGATCTGAACATTGTTGATGATCACGCTGGCGCTAGGCCCGTTGCTGATCGTCACGTGCTGTTGGTTTGAGTTGCCCTGGTTGAGGACCACTCCGCCGAAGTCAAGCGAGTTCTGATCGGCGCTCAGCGTGCCGGTGGTCGCGGTTCCCGACAGACTCACATTAGTGGTGCCGGTGCTGATCCCGTTGTCGTCCAGCAGCGTAAGGGTCGCGTCTTTCGTTCCCGGGCCGCTGGACACCGGATAGAAGACCACGCTCACCGAGCAGCTGCTGGTGATCTGGATCGTCTGCCCTGCGCAGGAGTCCTGTGAGATCGAGTAGCTCGAGGCGTCGAGCCCGATGATCTGCGCCGACTGCACCGTCGTGGGCGTGCCCGAGTTGTTGGTGTAGGTCTCCGTGATCGAGGGCGAGGGGTTATGCATGTCCTGCGCGAAGAAATCCAGACTCGATGACGAAGGAGTCAATGCCGAAGGACCCGGCGGCGAGGCGGCCAGCGCCGGCGCCGCCGCCAGCAGCGCGCAAACCAGCCCCAGCGCGCAAACCAGCCCCAGCGAGCAACCCAGCGGCACCATACGAGCGATCCGCGACCGGCACCGCGACTGCGCCTCATTCCCCGAGACTAGATCCATCGTCCGTCTCCCATTTGAAACGTCGAAACAGCTAATTCCGGGCTTCATCGACAACCCGCCGGCAAACTTGAGCGCGAAGAAGCCACAGAGCCCGCGCTCCTCGTCTAACGGGTCTGCTAGAAGCTTGAAAAGACGTAGTCCCGCGGACGAGCGCCCGCGCCTGCGCGATCCGCACAGACCGGCTGGGTTGAGCCGATCACCCACACGCTGAACAGCTGGTCCTTCGACGAGCGAGAGTGCTGCTTTGATCATATTCCGGCAGTCTCGAAGACGCTGCACCTTTTGAGGAGATCCGGCAGCTCGCGCTGACTGCCGCTCACTTCTGCAATCACGAAGCAGCGGCACCATGGCCCCGCCCCAGACCGGCCAGCGAGACTTCTGCATCGGAACGGGAGCAGAACTGTCAACGGAATCTCGGCGGAGTCGCCGTCATGCTTCTGGTTTCGTTCCGCAGCGGAAGTCTCGGCGTGGGACAGAGGGCGCCCTCAGACTGCCGCAACGCACCAGATGCGACAGCGAGGCCCTCGACTCGGACGTGATCACAATGACGGCGAAGGGGCAGCGTCTGGGGCGAGGCTGCCGGCCGCTGCTTCTCGTCGTGGCTGGCTTGTGAATCCCTCGGGTCGCAGGAGAGGTCCCGAGCACGCAAAAGCAGGCCCGGCCCGTGGGCCGGACCAGCGCGGGCGTGCTCGGTTGTCAGCTCGGGCCGGGAAGCTCCTCGGTAGTCGGGACGCTATGCGCCGTCGGGAGGAGCCTCCCAAGGATGAGTCTGGCTTTCGCGCTCATGGCAGCAATCAACGGTTCCACAGGCTCCAGCGCCACGCTGTCGCACGGGCTCTTCCGCACCAAGCCTCGCCGGCGTCAGTCCGACGGCAGCAAGATTCTCATCCCTCACGGGCGACGGCGCAAGCCGTCCCGGACGCTGTCGGGCAAACCAAACCTCACAAGGGCCGTTTTCGCTGACCTCGTGAGAGCGGCTCAGGCGGCCAGACACGGTCCTCCGCGACCGAAATGGTTCACCCCAGAATCGTGACCTTATGTCAAACGCACAAAAAGTCGACGACGGCGTTGGTTTGTCCGACAGCCACCGTCCGGAGCATCAGTCCGCTCGAGGTCCGAGCGCACTTTCGCTTTCCGGGTTC
>CALAQT010000131.1 GCA_937888775.1 uncultured Actinomycetes bacterium
ACCCAGCCGAGCCGCTGACAGCCGCCGGCTTACCGCATCGTTACGCGGAAAATGGGACTAGCTCGCGGAGCAGTGCGATGTGTGCCGGCGGGCCGCCGAACCCGGTCATCCCGATGCGGGTCCACTCCCGCGCTACCGTCGCCAAGGACGCACGATTCGCGGGGGGCTGCTCTGAGTGAAGTGTCACGGGCTGGAGTTCAACGGTCTGCGCCTAGATGAGCGCGATCCGGGTTGCCGGCGGGGCCGTCGAACAGGATGATGCATAACGCCTACCGCGTGGGAGCGCTACGTAAGCTGGGCGCTCATCCCCCCGCCCCGCCGGGGCCTGCGCTGCGAGGTCGCGCTCGGCAGAGGGCTGAGCGGGCGATCAGGCGGATTGGTCTCAGCGGATGAGCACGCGCCAGCTCGGCGTTCTTCGAGTGGGTGTGGGCAATGTGGTCGTGTAAGCCTATCCGGATGCCAACGGCGAGATCCTGCGCGAGCTCGGCCGCGGCCTCCAGCTTCTGGACCACGACATAGGGCGCCCGGGTCAGGCGGTGAGCTCGGCCGGCGCGGAGTCCAGCGCAGCCTGGATCGCCGCGACCAGCTCTCGGGCCGAGCCGGCCGTGAGCTCGACGGCTACCCGCGCGCCAGGCCCCTTCTGCGGATCGGCGAAGTCGATGTTGAGCGTGTGCTCGGCCATCGCGTGGACCGGGTGGTCGAAGTAGATCGTGCCGTCGGTGACGTGGAACCAGCTGCCGGCGGGCCCCTTTGCGCTGCCGTCGATGTGGGTCTTCACGGTCGCGTAGGTGCACATGCTCAGCCTCCGAGGTGAGTGGTGTAGAAGGCGGTGATCCGTTCCCAGCCATCGTTGGCGGCTGCCACGCGGTAGGCCGGTCGGTCGACCGCGAAGAAGGCATGGCCGGCATCGTCGTAGCTGTGGAACTCGTGCGGCTTGTTGTTGGCGGTGAGGATCTCGTCGAGCTCGGCGACCTGCTCAGGGCTCGGATGGGAGTCGTCCTTACCGAACAGGCCCAGCAGCGGCGCGCGCAGGTTCGGCAGCTGATCGACCAGGTTGGTGACCTGGAGCGGAAAGCCAGCGGGCGGGGTACCGACCACGAACGCGCCGTAGCAGTCGACCGCGGCGTCGAGGTCGAGATTGCAGGCCGCCAGCACGGATTGGCGCCCGCCCGAGCAGTAGCCGATCACGGCGACCTTACGGTTGGAGGTTGGCAGTCCGCGCAGATACGCGGCGGCGCCGCCGACATCGCCGACCAGGCGCTCGTCGGGGACACCACCCTGTGCCCGCGCGGTCGCCGCCGCATCGTCCGGTGCGGCGCCCGGGGCCTCGCGCCAGTACAGGTTGGGACAGATCGCGTCGTAGCCGAGTTCGGCAAAGCGCCGGACGATCTCTTTGGTCGCACGGTCATAGCCGGGCATGTGATGGATAACCACCACGCCTCCGCGGGAGCCCTCGTCGGCCGGCCGGGCCAGATACGCCTCCACCTCGTCACCATCGTGGCCGTCGATCGACACCGTCTGCGCGCTCAGGGAATCACTCATGCCCGGATTCAATCACGGCGAGCCGGCCGTAGTCGGCGGTCAGCTCACCGCAGACTGATCGGGGCGCGGCAGCCGTGCCGGCGAGCGGAAACCCTAGCCGCGTGCGCCATCACTCCGCGGGAGGCGGCAGGAATTCCACCTCGTGCAAGCCCGCGAGCGCGACGACGGCGTCTGGTGTCTGATCCTCCAGCGCGTCGATTCCGACGAACAGCTCGTAAAGACGGCCGGTGGGCGTCACCCAGAACAGGCAGCGGACTGTCGCCCCGGAACGATTAAAGAGACCGTGGGGTCGGCCCATCGGGAGGCGCAGCAGATCGCCTGCGCCCGCCACCTGGTCCGAATCGCCGGCGGCCAGGGTCAGCTCGCCGTCAAGCACGTAGACGTACTCGTCCTGGGTTGGATGGATGTGGGGGGGCACGAACGTGTCAGGCGGGAACGTCGCGTGCCAGGCGAACGAGCGCTCGCTGAGCTGCTTGGGCCGGTAGATCTGGCCAAGGATGTTCCACTCGATGTCGTCGATCGCCGCCTGGGCGCCGATCACGTCTGGGCCGGTTGAAGGGGCCATGCCCATCCTCCTGGTGGTCGTTGTCTGGTCACTGGTTGCCACGCCGAAGCCGGCTTTGCTGGCGTAGCCACGCACGATCGCCTCGCGCTCGGCGTGAGAGAGCACCGCCTCGACGTCGTCAAAGCCGTCGGGAGCCAGGGCCTCCACGGCGTCGATGACGCCCTCGGGCCCTCCGCTGCGGTTTGAATGAACGATCTCTGATGTCGGGCCCAGGCGGATGGCCTCATAGCGGCGCAGCGCCTCGCTCACGTCGCCGGTGCCGGCGAGCGCGTCGGCGAGCGCACGGGCGTCGAGGATCGCCTGGCTGGCTCCATTGGAGCCGACCGGGTACATCGCGTGGGCCGCATCGCCCAGCAGCGTGACCAGGCCGTGTGACCAGGCCGGGAGCGGATCGCGGTCGCAGACCGGGTACTCCCAGAACTCGGGGGTCGAGCGGATCAGCGATGTGACGTCGACTTCGCCGACGGCAAAGCGCCGCACGTGCGGAAGCAGCTCTTCAAGGCGTCCCGGCCGCGACCAGTCCTCGCGCCGGGGCGGCGGAGCTCCCTCCGCGCCCGTCTTGGCCATCACGGCCCAGTTGGTCAGCCGGCGGTCGGCCGTGCTGCCGATGCCGATCGGGTAGATGACCAGCTTGGCTTCCATCCCTCCGGCGATGATCATCGAGCGCCCGGTCAAGAAGACGGGCCAGTCCGTGGCGCCGCGCCACAGCATCGTTCCATTCCACCGCGGCGGCCCCTCGTCGGGCGTCACCGACGCCCGCACGGTCGAGTGGATCCCGTCGGCGCCGATCAGCACGGCGGCGCGCACCGTCCCGGCGGGCGCGCCGGTCTGATCGACGAAACGCGCTGTGACGCCGTCCGCGTCCTGATCGAAGCCGACGAGCCGGCAGCCGGTGTGGATCGCTTCGGGCCCCAGTCGCTCGATCACCGCATCGCGCAGCACGCCCTGCAGCGCCCCGCGGTGGATCGAGAACTGCGGCACCGCATGGCCGGCATCGGTCCCGCGCAGCTCGTGCCAGATCTGCTGGCCGAAGCGGTTGCAGTAGAAGAGCTCGTAGGTCCGCACGCCAACCGCGTCGAGGCGCTCCAGCAGGCCGAGCTCGGCGAGCTCGCCGATTGCATGGGGAAGCGTGTTGATCCCGACACCAAGCTCGCGGATCTGCGGCGATTGCTCGAACACGCGGCACTCCAGACCGCGCCGCTGCAGGGCCAGCGCGCTCGCCAACCCGCCGATCCCGCCGCCGACAATGAGGATGGGCATCTGCACCCGCTCAGCCCACCAGCTCGTCCAGCCGCTCGGCGATCGTCGCCCACACGTCTGTGCGCGGATCGATCAGCGCAAAGTGGTCGACGCCCGCCAGCTCCGCCAGCTCGCAGCGATCGCCCACCGCCTGGGCGGCGCGCGCGTAGTCACGACTCTGCTGCACGGGCACGCGGTCGTCGGCGTCGCCGTGCACCAGCAGGACCCGCCCGCCGGCCGGCAGCCGGCTCAGCGGGTCCGCGATCGCGTAGGCCTCGGGTCGCTCCTGCGGTGGTCCGCCCGTGAATTCAAGTGCCGCCGACTCGCCGATCCGCTCGCGCGCGGCGCCCCTAAGATCGCAGACGCCGGCCAGCGAGACGACCGCCGCGACGGCGGGCATCGCGGCCAGGCACAGACCGAGCTGGCCGCCCGCCGAGTGGCCGATCACCAACAGGCGCGTGCGATCCAGCGGGGCATCGAGACCGGCGAGGGCTTGCACCGCGGCGTCCACGTCGTCAATCGTCTGAGGTACGCCGCCGCCGTCGCCAACGCGGCGGTACTCGACGTTCCAGGTCGCCCAGCCGCGGTCGGCGAGATCGAGCGCGAGCGGCGCCATCAGCGCGCGCGTGAAGTAAGCCCGCCAGAACCCCCCGTGCAGCAGCACGACGACCGGATGCGGACCGCCGCGAGTGGGTAACAGCAGGTCGGCCTCGTGGTTGGGTCCCGTCCCGTAGCGGTGCGTCTGGGGCGGGCGGTTCCGGGCGGCGGTCCAGTCCGACAACTCGGCCATCAGAGCCTGGACATCGCGGGCCGCCACGTGCCGAGCATATTGGTCGCGCGCGCCGAGCATAATGGTCGCGCGCGATGAGCCTGTGGCCAAGTCCATGGCCCGCCGAGGACGG
>CALAQT010000132.1 GCA_937888775.1 uncultured Actinomycetes bacterium
CGCTGCCGGGCTCGAGAGCCTGCTCGCGCTTGAATGCCTGTATCTGCTGAACGGTCACCTCGAGCTGGTGCGCGATCCACGCGTCAGTCCGCCCCTGGCGGACCCAAGCGCGGATTCGGTTGAGCTCGGGCCTTAGAGATCTGCGAGCCATAGTGCGCGGAGACTAGTACAGGCAACGGCCAGAGTCCCTCTTGGCCGCCCCGGACTCGGCGCGAGGTTGTTGACTGGCAACCATTCCCGTATGCTCAGCCCGGAGCGGACCGGAAGGTGACCGAGACGGAACTGGCCCCGGCTTTTCTTGACCTATGCAGCCGAGCAGGGAGGCACAAAGACCTAATGCTAGTCCTCACTCGCAAGTCCAACCAGAGCATCATGATCAGTGACGACATCGAGGTTACGGTGCTGGCGATCATGGGCGAGAAGGTTCGTATCGGGATCCAGGCTCCGCGGGATATTCCCGTATTTCGCAAGGAGGTCTACCTGGAGATCCAGCAGGAGCGCGGCGGCGAGGCCAAAGACGCTCGCGACGAGGTCGATGCAGCATTGCGCGGGTTGGGCGACAGCTAGCCCGTCGAGCCCGGACTCAGGCGTGATCCTAGGCCAGCAGGTAGTACAGCGTCTCGAACATCGCGATCGTCACGATCACCGCGGTCGCGATCAGCGATAGAACGAGCACCCAGTAGCGCATCGAGCTGCGCTTCTTCTCACGCTCATGCGTGCGCTTGCGGGAGCGCAACACGGCATGACGCCGTAGGTTGTCTCGGCGATTCCGGTCAAGTTGGGCCTCGTGCCGAAATTGCTGTTCGAGCTGCGCCAGGCTCTGGCGCATCTTCATCGACATCGCGGCGAGCCTACCATCCTCGACGCGCCGTGGGCGCCCGCGCGCTCAGCCTCAGCCCGTGTGAGCGCGCGGCGCCAATCCTCATCAAAGCTACTGATGCACTTCTTGGCGCTCGTACACGCGCATGAAGTGCAGGTAGTTCTCGGCGATCTGCGCCGCCGCGGCGTCGCGATCCAGGTCCGTGGCGAGGAAGCCCTTGAGCGCGTCCCACCAGATCGAGCGTCCGATGGCAAAGCCGATGAAGCCGTCGACTCCACTCGCGACCTGCAGCCATTGCTCCACCTTCTCAGTCGAGGCACCGCGACCGAGCACGACGCAGGTCACGCCCCGGCGTCCCTCACCGGAACGGGCCTGCTGGGCCAGCTTCTCGGCATCCTCGCGGCGGTCGACACCCTCGATCTTCCAGATGTCGACTTCGATCCCCGCGGCCTGGATGTCGGCGATCGCCCGGCGCATAAGTTCCGGACGCAGCTCGGCGTCGTAGCGATCGCTGTCCCCGTCGACCTCTGCCAGCTGCGCGTCGGTGGCGGGCACCAGCAACTCGAACAGGAACTTACGGTCGTGCTCGTGGAGCCAGTCGGCCAGGCGCTTGAGCCGGTCCAGCTGGCGCTTGTTCATGGCCGGATCGTCGTCGGAGTTGTAGCGAACCAGCACCTTGTTGAAGTCGGGGTCGAACTTCTCGATGTGCTCGCCGAAATCGTCGCCGTACTGGAAGTCGAACTCGTTCTGGCCGGACTTCTCAACCGGCAGCGCGAGCTTGAGGCCGCCCGCACGGGCGCGCTGGGGGATGTCGGAGCCGAACTGCTCGTCGACAAGCACGCCGGCGGTGTCGGCATCGAGGCCCCGATCGACGGCCTTGAGCATTCCTTCGAAGATCAGGCGCTTGGCGTCTGAGATCGTCTCCGTCTGCTCAGGCGTCGGATCTCCCTCAATTCCGAACATCTTCTTCTGGAACGACCCGCGATGGTCGAACGCCAGGATGTAGAGCTTGCCCTGATAACCGAGCGCCATGGCACCGTCCTTCGATCTAGTTATCGATCTAGTTATGTCTCACAGGAAGTCTAGGGCGGCGGCGCCCCGAGCGCGCAGCGCCGTCTATAGGCTCCACCCTGTGCAGCACCACTTCGCTGGACACGCTTACACGATCGGCATCGAGGAAGAGCTGATGATTCTCGACCCCGACTCTCTGGAGCTCGTCAACGCGATCGAGGCGCTGATCGAGCCCGCCCCCGCGGGCGAGATCAAGCCCGAGCTGATGGAGTCCGTCCTGGAGATCTCCACCGAGCCCTGTGCGAACATCGCGCAGGCCGGCGAGCAGCTGCGCGCGCTGCGCCGCCAGGTCGCCGCGACCGCGGCGGCGCGCAACCTGGCGATCGGCTCCGCCGGCACCCATCCGTTCGCCATGTGGGAGGACCAGCGGATCGTTGCCCGGCCCCGCTACCGCGATCTGATCTCGGCGCTGCGCTTCGTGGCGCGCCAGGAGCTGATTTTCGGGATGCACGTCCACGTGGGACTCGACGACCCTGATAAGGCGATCCACGTCGCCAACGGGATGCGCGTGCACATGCCGGTCCTGCTCGGCCTGTCGGCCAACTCGCCGTTCTGGCGCGCGGACTTCACTGGGCTGGCGTCGACTCGCACGCCTATCTTCCGGGCCTTCCCCCGGGTCGGGATCCCACCGACCTACAAGGACTGGGCGGACTACGAGCGGCGGATCGAGTTCATGGTCGCGGCCAAGGTGATCGAGGATTACACCTACCTCTGGCACGACGTGCGTCCCCACCCCGAGTTCGGCACCGTTGAGGTGCGGGTGATGGACTCCCAGACCCACATCGAGCACTCGCTCGGGCTGGCGGCCCTGGTGCAGGCGCTGATCCGCGAGCTCGCCGAGCACTTCGATTCGGGCAAGCGACTGTCGCGCTATTCGTTCGAGATGCTCGACGAGAACAAGTGGCTGGCGGCGCGCCACGGCCTGGCCGGTGAGCTGGTCGACCTCCCGCACTCCACCCGGGTCCCGACCCGGGAGCTGGCGCGCCGGCTGATCGAGCGGATGCGCGACCACGCCCAGGACCTCGGCTCACTGGCCGAGCTGGAGTCCGTGGAGGACCTGCTCGAGCGGGGCAACGGAGCCGCGCGCCAGGTGGTCGTCTACGAGGCCAACCACGACCTGCGTGAAGTCGTGGCAGAAATCGTCGCAGCCACGTCGGTTTAGTGCCGTAATTCAAAAATTGCTCCCGAAACTCCGACTCACGACACTGGCTTTGTCCAGCCTCGCGCCGGGCTTTGCCACCCCTTCCGGGCAGCACCTCAAAGCTCGCTGACGCCGCTCTACAATCGGTCCGTGAGCGCCCACGGTCCAGATCTGTTCGTGATCTGCAAGAGCTGCGGATCGGAGGTGAGTCCGTACATCACCGAGTGCCCCTATTGCGGCAACCGGCTGCGCAAGCGCGCGCCCAAGCTCGACCGTGAGGGTCGCGTGGCCGAGAAGCGCCGGCGCCGGCCGCCGGCGCCGTCGCTGCCGCGCCTGCGCGGCGGTGAGATCCCGGGCATCCGGGCTGACTCCAGGCCCTATCTCACAATCATCCTGGTGGTCGGCGGCCTGGTCGGCTGCCTGCTGTGGCGTACCGCGCTGGTCGATCTGAGCCAACTGGCGATCGTCGGCAAGCCGGGAACGCACTGGTGGCGACTGTTCACGGCGCCGTTCACCTATGACAACACCGGCTACGCGTTCGCGACTTTGGCCGCGATCGGTCTGTACGGCTGGCTGCTTGAGCGCCGTCACGGCCCAATCGTCGTCCTGGCACTGTTCGTGATCGGGGGCGTGGGCGGGCTGGCCGCCACCGCCGCGGCCTACGCGACTCCCGTCGCGCTGGGCGCCAACGGCGCGGCACTGGCCCTGATCTGCGCCTGGGCGACCGCCGACCTGCTGGCGCTGCGGGCCGGAGAGGACATCGAGGGCGACCTGATCGGGACCGCCACGCTTGGCGTGGTGGTTGCGCTGATGCCGCTGGCGGTAAAGGACGCGAGCTGGATTGCCGACGCCGTGGGGATCCTGACCGGATTCGCGATCGGCCTGCCGCTGGCGCGACTGCGCGCCCGCTGAGGGGCGCTGCAAGCCGTAGGCTCGGCGTGACAGCGAGGTCGGGCTCGCGGCCACCTACGTATGATCCTCCGGCGAGTGCCGGAGCGCGTCTACACCGAACTGGAGCTGGAGACAGCGATTGCGGCGATCACCGACCCGGGACGGTTGCGTGACGCCCAGGACGTGGTGATGCGAGCCGCCCCCTCGTTGCAGCGCGTGCTGGCGTCCGCGATCGCCGAAGGCGGCTGGTTGGATGCCGCCAACGACCAGGCGGTGCGCGAGGCCGCGATCGAACCCGATCCCGGCGCACGAGTGCATGCCCTGCGGACGTTGCTGGCCGAGGAGACCCGCCTGGGGATGCTGGTCGGCGTTGCGGTTGGGTTCGAGCTCTCACGGGCACTGTCCCGGGCTGACACCGAAAACGAACAGGAGAACTGAATCAAGATGGACATCCGCTTTCTCGGCCACAGCGCCTTCGCGCTTTCAGACGGCGACACGACGGTTCTGATCGATCCCTTCCTGACCGGCAATCCCAAGGCGGCAGTTGCGGCGGACGACCTCAGCCCAACGGCGATCCTGCTCAGCCACGGCCACGGCGACCACTACGGCGACACAGTGCAGATCGCCAAGCGTTCGGGGGCGGGCGTGATCGCGCTGACCGAGATCGCCGGCGAGCTGGAGGGGGAAGGGCTCGAGGTCTCCAATCCGAACCTCGGCGGTACGGTGACGACCAACTGGGGCTGGGTCAAGATGGTGCCGGCATGGCACACCTCGACGACCCCGAACGGGACCGTCAACACGCCGGCCGGGCTGCTGATCAAGTTCGCTGACACCGTCGTCTACCACCTCGGCGACACGTGCCTGTTCTCCGACCTACAGCTGGTCGGCCGGCGCACCCCGATCGACGTCGCGCTGATGCCGATCGGAGGCCACTTCACGATGGATCGCCATGACGCGGTCGACGCCGCCGCGCTGGTCGGCGCCAAGACGGTGATCCCCTGCCACTACAACACCTTCCCGCTGATCGAGACCGACGCCCAGGCGTTCAAGGCCGAGGTCGAGTCGCAGACGAGCTCCAGCGTGGTGGTGCTGGAACCGGGCGAGAGCTGGTCGACGTGACCCACGCAATCGTCCTGATCCAGGCTGAGGGCCGCGCACTGGCCACGCTCGGCGGCGAGCTGGCCGGCGTGGAAGGGGTCGCAGAGGCTTACTCGGTCACCGGTGAGTGGGACTTTGTGGCAATCCTGCGCCTGCGTGAGCACCTGGCGCTGGCGCAGGTGGTCACCGGTCAGATCTCCCAGCTGCCCGGGGTCAGGCGGACGCACACGATGGTCGCGTTCGAGGCCTACTCGCGTCACGACCTGGAGGCACTGTTCTCGGTGGGTCAGTGAGGCGCCACGCCTTCCTGCTCGTGGTGATCGCCTCGCTGCTGATCGCCGCCTGTGGTGGCTCCGGCCGCTCCGTCTCCGCCACCAGCAGCGCGAGTTCGCCTACCGTGACCAGCGCCTCGCACTCCGGCGCCGCGACGAGCGCCTCGCGCTCGGGCGCCGCGACGAGCGCCTCGCGCTCGGGCGCCGCGACGAGCTCCTCCAGCTCCGGCGCCGCGACGAGCGCCTCGCGCTCGGGCGCCGCGACGAGCTCCTCCAGCTCCGGCGCCGCGACGAGCGCCTCGCGCTCGGGCGCCGCGACGAGCTCCTCCAGCTCCGGCGCCGCGACGAGCGCCTCGCGCTCGGGCGCCGCGACGAGCTCCTCCAGCTCCGGCGCCGCGACGAGCGCCTCGCGCTCGGGCGCCGCGACGAGCTCCTCCAGCTCCGGCGCCGCGACGAGCGCCTCGCGCTCGGGCGCCGCGACGAGCTCCTCCAGCTCCGGCGCCGCGACGAGCGCCTCGCGCTCGGGCGCCGCGACGAGCTCCTCCAGCTCCGGCGCCGCGACGAGCTCGACCGCTTCGGCGAGTGGGTCGCAGTCGTTGTCGACCGGCGCCGCCGCCCGGGCCCGCAACAGCGACATCCGCCTCCCGGTGACGTTCGCGATCGGGGCGGGCGGATCGCTGGCGCCACCGGAGATTGCCGTGCCCAAGAACATCGACATCGATCTAACCCGTAGTTACCTGGGTCTGTGATCGGCGATCGCCCGCTGTGTCTGCGTTTTGGCG
>CALAQT010000133.1 GCA_937888775.1 uncultured Actinomycetes bacterium
GTCGACCCGCGTGGGCGCTCCTGCATTCATCGCAGGATGAGCATCTCGTCGCCACCGGGGGCTGTCCTGCAACGCGCGGACAGGAGGGCGCGTCAGTCGACGGAGCGAGCGCGCCTGGCGGGTACGGCGTCGTCGTCTCGGCCGGCCTCGGCGGTGCTTCGTAAGCGCCTCTTCGCGCGCGCGGGCGCGCCGAAGCTGATCTTTTCGGTGATCCGCGCTCCGAGCGCGTCGGCGACGTTCTGCATCCGTTCGACGCCGACGCCGGCGTAGTTGGTGGCCTCCCACCGTTGGATCTGCTGCTCGGCGAGCCCGAGGCGGTCCGCTAGTTCCTTCTGCGTGACGTGTCCAGCGATGCGGGCTTCGATGAGGGCGCGCGGAAGGTCGGTGAGCGAGCGCAGGTTCCGCGTCCTGACTTCGCCGGCGCGTAGCTGCTCGTAGTCATGTAGCTGCTGGCGAAGTTCTTCGGCTTCGCTTCGCAGGGCGTCGCCCATCGCTGCGTGGATCCGCGGATCCACGTCGGGGCTCGGGTCACGAGCGGCTTGGGCTTGGGCGGCGTCGTCGAACCGCTTCAGCTGTGCTCGGGTGATGCGGTATTGGCGCTCGTTTGTGATCACGGAAGATCCTTCAGATCGAGGGCGACGATGCCTTTGCGTGCGCCCGTGGTCTTGTCCTGCTGGAAGTAGTCGAGAAAGCGAGTCCCAGCTGGGTCGGCCGGCACCTCTGCCGGGAACAGCTCGCCGCCGAACTTCGTCTTCTGGGCTCGGCACCGATCGGAGAAGTCGAGCAGGGTTGGGTCCAGGAGCCGTGGGTCGACGTTTGCGGCTTCCCAGCACGCGTCGAAGTCGCCGGGCTGGTCCTTGGCAGTGACGAAGCTGCCGTTGACGTAGACCCGTCGGCAGCCAGCGTCTCGCAGTGACTCGAGCGCACGTCGTAGCCCGTCGAGCAGTTGGCGCCGGTGAGCGGTGGTGCCGTAGCGGGTCTCGAGTTCATTCCAGGTGGCGTCGTGGATCCCGGCCGAAAGGTTGCCGGCCGCGTCAAGATCGGGTATCGCAACACAATACTATCGTTGTGTTCCGACGGCAACCGATGCCTCGGTTGTCAAGCGAACCCCATTCTCTGAGGGAGGACTCATGGAGTCAGTCATGTTGGACGTCGCCGGTCATCGCCGCTCGCCGGCGACGATGCCGGGGTATCACCGCGGACGCCCACCGCGCAACAAGGGCGAGCACTACCCGGCAGACCCGCCCACCGTCGACGAGATCGTCGCCGTGATGCGCGCTGTCGGCGATCGTTCAGACGGACAACGTCTTCGCGCGCTGATCGTGCTGCTCTGGCGGGCTGGGCTGCGGATCGGCGAAGCGCTCGATCTACAAGAGAGCGATCTCGACAGCTCCCGCGGCGCGATCCTGGTCCGCCACGGCCAATGCCGAATTCGGCATTGTCCGCGTTATGCCGGGGTGTGCGTAATGCCGAGTTATCGGTCACGGCTTGGGTTTCTGCTGCTCAGTGAGCTTTAGGACGTTGATCGACTCGGCATAAATCGGGGGCTGCGGGGTGGGCGTTTCCTTCTACCGGAACTTCGAGTCTGGTGAAGGAGGGTTCGATGGGTAAACCGACGGCCGATCGCGTGAGCGGGCCTTTGCAGCCGTTTGCGAGCGGCTTTGTGTTCTGGCTGATCGAGCTGGGTTACGAGTGGACGGCTCAGAGAGCGCGGCTGCGATTGATGGCCGAGCTGAGTTCTTGGATGGCGGCGCGAGGCGTCGAGCCGGTGGGGCTGACGCTGGCGTTGGTGGAGGAGTTCTCGTGGCTGCGCGCGCCCGGGAGGCGGGGATGCCGTGGTGCTCGCAAACGTCGGAGCGACAGTTGTTGGTGTATCTGCGCGGCTTGGGCTTGGTGCAGGAGCCTGAGGCGTTGGTGGTGAGCGATCCGCTCGACCGGTTGGTGGCTGACTTTGTTGAGTACTTGGTGCGGAAGCGTGGTCTGGCGGTCGGCTCTCACTCGGTCTACGAGTACGAGCGGACCGCCCGCCTGTTCCTGTCTGGCCGCATAGATCCTGATGGCGTCGGTCTGGAGCGCCTCACCGCTGGCGATGTCACGCGGTTCGTGCTGGCTCAGTGCCGGCAGCGGAGCGGCAGAATGAGTTGGGCGCTGGTCAGCTCGCTGCGGGGTCTGCTGCGGTTCTTGTTCGTTGAGGGGCTGACGCCTCACGACCTGACCGGGGCGGTGCTGGGAGTCGCCAAATGGCGAGGCGGATCGCTGCCGAAGGCGCTTCCCATCGACCAATGTGGCACGACTGTTGGCCAGCTGCGATCGGACCAGCGCGGTCGGCCGGCGGGATTTCGCGGTCCTGACCGTGCTCTCCCGGCTGGGGTTGCGCGCCTGCGAGGTCGCGAGGCTTGAGCTCGGTGACGTTGACTGGCGCGCGGGCGAGATCATCGTTCGTGGCAAGCAGGATCGCCACGAGCGCATCCCCCTCCCCAGCGACGTCGGTGACGCGCTCGTGGACTATCTACGGCTCGGGCGTCCTGATCGCAGGGACCCGCACCTGTTCCTGACGGCGCGCGCACCGTTCGGGCCGCTGACCGGGGGTGCCGGCGCGATCGGAATGCTCGTCCGCTCCGCATCTGAGCGGGCCGGGCTGCCGCCGGTCGGGGTGCACAGGTTGCGGCACACCGTCGCGACAGAGGTCTTGAGAGCGGGTGCGCCGCTTGAGGAGGTCGCCTCGCTTTTGCGCCACCGCCGGCACGCCACGACCGTCCTTTACGCGAAAGTCGACTGGGAGCGGCTGCGCGAGCTCGCCCGCCCATGGCCAGGGAGCCCGTGATGACAGCGCCGCATGACGCGGTCGCCGACTACCTGATGATCCGTCGGGCGCTCGGATTCAAGCTCGTCGAGCACGAACGACTGCTGAACGACTTCGCCGCATTCCTCGAGCAGGCCGGCGCGAGCACGGTCACCACCGAGCTGGCGGTCGCATGGGCCGCCCGGTCGCGCGGCACCGAGAGCTGGCGAGCGGCGAGGCTGTCGGTAGTCAGGGGGTTCGCCAGCTATCTGCGCACGATCGACCCGGCGACCGAGATCCCGCCTACCGGGATCCTGATTGCCCGCAAGCAGCACGCGATCCCGTACCTGTACTCCGATCAGGAGATCGGCCGGCTGCTCGCCGCCGCGGCGGCGCTCACCCCGCCCATGCGGGCGGTGACCTACTACACGCTGATCGGCCTGCTCGCGGTCGCTGGCATGCGAATCTCCGAAGCGCTCGGGCTCGACCGCGACGACGTCGATCTCGACGCCGGCGTGCTGACGATCCGGCTGGGCAAGTTCGGAAAGTCAAGGCAGCTGCCGCTGCACGCTTCCACCGTGCAGGCGCTGGCCCGCTACGACCGCCAACGAGACGAGCTCTGCCCCAAGCCCCACGCGCCTGCCTTCTTCATCTCCATCCACGGCAACCGGTTCGACAAGAGCGTCGTGGAGCGTGTCTTCCGTCTTCTGCGGCGGCGCACCGGACTCGAGGGCCCGCGGGGATCACCCAAACCGAGGGTGCATGACCTCAGGCACAGCTTTGCTGTGCGCACGCTGCTCGATTGGCATCGCGCCGGAGTCGACGTGCAAGCCCGGATGCTGTGGCTCTCCACCTACATGGGGCACGTCGAGCCTTCTGACACCTACTGGTACCTGACGGCCGCGCCCGAGCTGCTCGCGCTGGCCGCCGAGCGCCTCGAGATCACCCTGGGAGACCTGCCATGACCCTGCTCGCCCCGACACTTGAAACGTTTTTCACCGAACGGTTGATGACCCAGCGGCAAGCCAGCCCGCACACAATCAGCAGCTACCGCGACACGATGCGACTGCTGCTCTGCTTCGCCAGCGAGCAGACCGGCAAACCACCATCACGGCTCGAGGTCTCCGATCTCGACGTGCGGCTGATCAGCGCGTTCCTCGATCATCTCGAGCACGAGCGGCACAACACCGCCGGCACCCGCAACGTTCGTTTGGCCGCGATCCGCTCGCTTTACCGGTTCGCGGCGTTGCGCCATCCCGAGCACGCCGACGTGATCGCTCGAGTGCTCGCGCTCCCCGCCAAACGCTTCGATCGTGCGCTGATCAACTTCCTCACCAAAGAGGAAGTGCACGCGCTGCTCCTCGCCCCGGACCGCGGCACCTGGACCGGTCGGCGCGATCATGCGCTGCTGCTCACCGCGATCCAGACCGGGCTGCGCGTCTCCGAACTGACCGGACTCAGATGCCAAGACGTTCGCCTCGGCACGATCAGCTACCTGTTCACCAAAGGCAAAAACCGCAAGCAACGCACCGTCCCGCTCACCACCCAGACCGTCAAGGTACTAACCGTCTGGCTCAAAGAACACCAAGGCGAGCCCGAGGACCCGCTATTCCCCAGCAACCGCGGCGGGTCGCTCAGCCGCGACGCAGTCGAATGGCTGATCAACAAACACACCACCGCCGCCGCCGACCGCTGCCCCTCGCTTCGCGCCAAGAGAGTCACCGCCCACGTTCTGCGGCACACCACCGCAATGACGCTCCTGCAATCCAAAATCAGCACCACGGTGATTGCACTCTGGCTCGGGCACGAACAAGAGACCACCACCCGGGGCTATCTGCACGGCGACCTGAGCCTCAAACAACAAGCACTCGACCGCACCACACCGCCGGACACCAAACCCGGGCGCTACCGAGCCAGCGATAGCCTCCTCGCCTTCCTCGACGGGCTCTGAGCCTTCACGATTTTATGCCGAGTCGATCAACGTCCTAAAGCTCACTGAGCAGCAGAAACCCAAGCCGTGACCGATCAACTCGGCATTACGCACACCCCGGCATAACGAGGGAAGGGCGGCAAGCGCCGGGAAGTCGGAACGGACCGGTGGGCATGGCGACAACTCGAGCCGTGGCTTGCAAACCCGCCGTGAACTCCCGATCGGAGCGGTCTTATGCGTCATCCACGGCCCCACCGCGGGACGGCACTGGGAGCCCTCCGCAGCCCGAAAGCAGCTGCGCCACGCCGCGGCCCTCGCCGGAGTTCGCCGGCGCTTCGCACCGCATCAGCTCCGGCATGCGCACGCGGTCGAGATGGCGCACGAAGGCGTCCCGCTGGTCGTCATCCAGCGCCAGCTCGGACACGCCAACCTCGGCATCACGAGCATTTACCTCCAGGGAATCGACAGCGCCGAGATCATCGACACCGTCCACGGACGACCGTCGCCGGTGATCTCCGCAAGCGCCGGGCTCCAGATCACCCGATAGGCGCCAGCAGACCCCACCACGGGTCGGCCGGTCCGACCGGCCGACCCGGCCACGCGCGTGACCAGCCGGCCAGGGCTGGCCCGAGAGACCCTCGGCTGGCGAGATGCGAGACGCGACCATCCGCCGAGAGGAGACCTGCATTCGAGCTCGCGCGGGTACGCAAAGGCGCGCTTTCGTGGCCCCTGTTGTTCGCCGGCAGCAGCCCCCACGGGAGCGCCAGCGCCAACGTGGGGGCCGCTTCGCGCGACTAGCAGCAGCGCACAGGTCACGCGGGAGCGGCACTCTGGCGCGGGGGCCGGACTGTAGGGTTACGCCGGTTGGATTGGAGAGGTCAGGTTGTGCGGGCACGGCCATCCGGTCGCGCTCGATCTTGAGAGGGGGGAAGTCGTGTCCGACCAGACGCAGATTCCAGCCGAGCTGCTCTACGAGTACGTGCTGCAGACGACACAGATGGTGGAGTACGGGGTCTCGATTCAGGCATTGATGGCCGGGCAGGTCGCACCGCCGCCCGAAGGTGTCCGCTTTGACGTGCATTTCGAAGGGCCTGTGACCGGGACGAAGCTGAATGGATCGGCGAAGGGTGTGGACTACATCCACATGCGTGCGGATGGCCGCACGGAGCTGAACATCCAGGCCGAGGTCACGACCGCGGACGGCAAGAAGATCGCGCTGTCGGCCGACGGCGTCGCGATGGGCGCCCCGCCGGTGCTTCAGTTGCGCGAGAACGTGAAGCTGACGACCTCCCACCCCGAGTACGCCTGGGTCAACCCGATCCAGGTCTGGGGGGTTGGATCGGTTGATTTCTCGACCGGAGAGATCCGAGTCAAGGGGTACGCCGCCTGAACAGCCACCACGACACGACGTAGCGCGGTCGCCGAGAGCCAAGCACGCAAGGTCGCCGCGGCCTGACCTGCGCTGCCGCATAGCGCGAATAGGGGCACTCTCCGACAGATTCATCAGACGGCTGCATCGGGCTGCTTGCTGGTTCGGAACGCCACCAACCACGCCGACCGACACGGGCGAATGCCCGTCCGCCCTGACGATGCAGCACTCCGGCGGCCGCGGCGCTGACCTGGCGGCCGCGCTCCACCGTTCAGCGACGAACTCCTCGGTAGCAAGCACAGGAGCAGCAGCCTCGCCGGCATCGCCCGGACTGCTGCATCAGGCGTAATCCGGCAGCGCCGGGCCAGTCCCGCTGCGAAGCGAGTGACCGGTCACGAGAGACCTGCTCTGCGGTTGCCACGAGCATCTCTGGCGGGACGCCGACTTCCCTGCCTTGCGCGGCAAGGGGAACCGCCGAGGCGGCGCTCGCCGGCCGGTCGGAGCCGCTGCCGCTCGCTCAATCGCGGAGCAGGAGCTCGGCCTCCGACCGACGGTGCTGTCGGAGGGTTCCAAACCAGCAGCGTGCGAGGGTTGATCGACGCGGCGGATGCTGTTGCAGGTAGCCCAACTGAGGCGGCTGCCGTTGGTTCGGCAAGGCTTCTGGTTTCCGATCTGAATCCAAAGCCACCACGGCCGGGCTTTCATCGGTCGTCCTATAGGGCAGTCAAGGTCCCGTGGCTCGGCCTCGAGACGCCTTCTGGGGCAACCGTCGCGCGGTGATGCTGCCGGCAACGGCGCGGTCGAGCGCGTGACCGTCGCGCGCTCGGTATCGGATTGCGCCGAGGCTTGCCCTTGTGTGGCGTGCGACCTTTGCTTAGTCTTTGCGGCGTATAGGGTGACATGTGATGACCGGGCCGAGACCGCGTGGTGGACCCTGGATGGGGAGGTGGTTGCGGGTCGCTGGTGCGTTGGGGGTGGCCTGCGTGCTGGCTGTGTGGGCGGCAGCGCCGGCGTCGGCGTCGGTTGGGCCCCCGAGTTGCGCGGACGTGTCGGCGTCCACGCAGGAGAACCAATCGGTCACGGTGAGCTTCTCCTGCACCGGCTTGATCTCGAGCTACTCGATCATCGGCTCGCCATCGCACGGGAGCCTGGCGACGATCGACCAGTCGGCAGGAACCGTCACATACACCCCCGACTCCGGACACGTCGGCTCTGATTCGTTCACCTACGAGGCCTGCAACAACCAATTCCAGCCTCCCTGCTCGCAGGCCACCGCCAACATCACGATCGTTCCGCCGCCGAGCTGCTCGAACGTCTCCGCTTCAACGGCCCCAAACCAGGCAGTCACGGTGTTCTTCTCCTGTACGGGATCACCCAGCAGCTACGTGATCGACACACGGCCTCTGCACGGGACGCTCGGACAGATCGACCCGATCAACGGGAGCGTCGTCTACACGCCGGACGCGGGCTACACGGGCCCGGACTCGTTTACGTAAAGCGGCTGTGCCGGCACCGTCTGCTCGAGCGCCGCGACGGCAAACATCGTCGTCAACGGGTCGCTGCCGCCCGTGTGCTCGGACGTCTCCGCTTCGACGGTTGAGGACCAGTCGGTCACGGTGAGCCTCTCCTGCACGAACTCCCCGATCGCCGAAAACATCGCCACTCCCGCCCATGGGACGCTCGGCGGCTCGTTCCCTTCCGTCACGTACACGCCTGACGCGGGCTACAGCGGATCCGACTCGTTTACGTATAACGCGTGCAATGCTGGCGGCTGCTCGAGCTTTGCGACCGTCACGATCACCGTCACCAAGTCACCGGCGCCGGTCTGCTCGAATGTCTCGGCCAGCACGCATGTGGACAGCATGGTGACCGTGAGCCTCCCCTGCACGAACTCTCCGGCCAACTACGTGATACTCGCACCCGGTCCCGCCCATGGCACGGTCGGCCTAAACGGCCCCGTGTCTTCCGAGAGCGCCACCTACACGCCGAACGCCGGCTACATAGGATCCGACTCGTTCAGCTACCGCGCGTGCAATCTCGGCGGCTGCTCGACGGCGACCGTGACGATCACCCTCACCGGCCCGCCGCCGCCGCTCCCCCAAAGGGTCATCAAGCCCGCTCTCGAGGCCATTGTCACATCGCTGCTCGGTCCGTCGCAGCCGGTAAAGTTCGGTCATGCTGCGATCCTCAAAGTCTCCTTGGCGCGCTCGTCGGTGATCTGGAGCTCCGGCGAGGCGGCGTTTGTGCAGTTGACGATCACCGGTCCGCCCTCATCCGCCACGACAGCATCGGTCGCTAGCGCCGGCCGCCTCAAGGCGACGCTCCGCTTTACGGCGCACCCGGGCAAGAACGTGATCCGCATCCGCAAGGTCAAGGGCCACTTCCTCGCCCCGGGGCAGTACAAGGTCACAATCCGCGCGCTCGTGGGCAACCTGCGCGGCCCCGCCCACACGTTCAAGCTCAAAATCGTGAGCTAAAGAGCCCGAGCGGCGCTTGTCGAGGGGCCGGGCCTCCGCCTTCAGATCGGAAACCACGAACACGGGCATCCCGACGAGGCCGGCCGCCGCGCACGAGACGACCGGGACCAGCCGGATTGAGCCACGAACTCGACCAGAGCGGCAGCCCGATCAGGGTGCCAAGCGACGCCGCCGACCCTATCGCCCGGGTCGCAGTCAGCAATGGGATCTGCGACGCGGTCGCGGCCGCATCCGGGCGCGCTGATCGGACGCTCGGAGCGCTCGGTAGTCGATCCGCATTTGAGACGCGCTGCCGCATCGCGCCAAGAGCACCAGTCTTGCTCATAGGGCGCAGGCTGCCGCTTTCGGTGCCGGCGCATTGTCCGATTCCCGCGACCGGTGGAGAAGATCGGCGGGCGACCGTCTCTGGCCGCCCGCTGGCCCGCGGTATTTATGGAAGCGAGACGGGGCCGCTCGCGGTGACGAAGCTCTGAACGGCGGTGAACGCATTCGAGCAGTCTCCGTTGACGACCCGTTCGACGAATGTGTTGTGGATGGTCGACCGGCCCGATCCGCTGATGCCTCGGTAGGCGCCGGTGCCACCGGTGATCGTGTAGGCGCCTGACGCGGTTTGTGTCTGGAGGCAGGCCGTGGCGGTTTGGCTCTTGCTGAGCGTTTTGTGGCGCTTGGCAGTGTGCAGCGTGATCGTGCCCGCGGGGAAGCGTAGCGTCAGCGGCACCCCCTTGCTCTCTTGCGTGGCGGTGCCACCGGCGACGAAGGCGCCGGTCGCGATCACGCTATAGGCGGGCGGTCCGTCGCCGGTCGACGTGTCGGCGAACGAGAAGCTTTCCCTCGGGGTGGTTGCGCTCGCGCCGGTGGCGATCATGAGGATCGGCGCGATGGAGGCGGCGACGGTTGTCGCGACAGCGAGGATGAGTTTGCGCACTTGTGTTCTCTCTTTCCTTGCCGGTGTTGCCGGCGGTCGGTTTGGTGCGGCAAGGCTCTCGTGGATCGGGTGCGCTGTCGTCGGCCGCAGTCGTGATTTGGGGTCGTTCTGAGGGATGATTTCGGCACGGTTGTAAGGGGCCGTTGATCGTTCTCGAGGATGACCGCGGATCGTCCCGATTGATGACGCGGTGTGGTTCGCGTGGCGGTAGTTTGCGCGGTGTGATCCCACGGGCTCGGAACACCATCGGTTGGATGCGCGGGCTTGATCCTGTGCAGGTGGACGTTCTGTTTGCTGCGGGCTTCCTGGTCTGGTTCGGGGTCCAGATCCTCGTCGAGGCGCATCCCCAGGTGCGCCTTGTGCAGGCGCTGACGGGCCTGGCGATCGCGGGAGCGATCGTGATGCGCCGCCGCTGGATGCTTCAGGCCTTGTTGCTGGCGTGCGTGGCGTTCGTCTGCAAGCGCGTGCTGATCGGTGACCAGGCGGTGGGCCAGGGCGGTGCGGCCGGGCTGCTCGGAATGCTGCTCTTGTTCTACGGGAGCGGGGCGTTTCTGGAGGGGCAGCGCGCGTGGCTCGGGTTGGGGATCAGCTTGGTGCTTGGTGGGGCGATCACGCTGGTGAGTTCGAGCCTGCTGGCGGCGGTGTTCGGCGATGTGGCGTTCGTCCTGCTCCCGTTTATCGTCGGGCGCTCGCGTCGCCTCGCGCTGGCGCGCGAGCACGCCGAGCGCGAGCAGGCGGAGCGGCTGGACTCAGAACGCGAGCTGCACGTGCGCACGGCCGCGCTCGGGGAGCGGGTGCGGCTCGCGCGGGAGATTCATGACGTGATCGCTCACAGCGTCTCGGTGATGGTGATCCAGGCCGCGGGAGCGCGGACCGTGATGGATCAGGACCCGTCGCGGGCGGAGAGCTCGCTGCGCTCGGTGGAGCGCGCGGGACGCGAGGCGCTAGCGGAGATGCGACGGCTGCTCGGGGTGCTCGCCGATGGCCAGGATCTACGGGCGCTCGCGCCGCAGCCGGGTCTCGAGGACCTCCCCGAGCTGGTGTCGAGCACCCGCGCGGCCGGTCTGCAGGCATTGATCCGGGTCGACGGAGACCCGGTCGCGGTCTCGCAGGGGCTGAGCCTGTGCGCTTATCGGGTAGTCCAGGAGGCGCTGATGAATACGCTCAAGCACGCCGGGCCGACACGAGCGGAGGTGTATCTACGGTGGTGTGAGGACACGCTCGAGTTGCGGGTGAGCGACGAGGGACGCGTTGATGCCCGCGGCGGCGGCGCGCCGGTCGGTGGGTCATCGGGGCACGGGATCGCCGGGATGCGCGAGCGCACCGCCCTGCACGGCGGTTCGGTCGAGGCAGGGTCCGTCCCCGACGGCGGCTTCTTCGTGCGCGCCTCAATCCCGTTGATAGCGGGGAGCGTGACGTGAGCGCGTCGAGGCGCCGCGGCGGCCGGCCGGCCGGCCGCGACTGGATCAGCCGCCGGATCGGGCTCGCCTCCCGGTTTGATCTTTCGCGGATCGATCTCGCCCGGGTCGACTTCGTGATCGCGGTTGCGCTCATGGTCGACCTGATGCTCGAGGCGGCGCTCGGGCGCGATCTGCCCGACCGGCTCGCGACGGCGATCTTCGCGATCCCGTTCGCGGCGCCGGTCGCGGTTCGGTGCCGGTGGCCGGCCGCTGCCGTGATCGCCTGCACCGCTACGGGACTGCTGCAGGACGCCTTCGATGGGCAGCTGTTCAACCTTCCCAGCAGCAGCGCCGTCATCCCGCTGATGCTGTGCAGCTATGGCGCGGGCGCCTGGCTTGCCCGCCGGCGCAGCTTCGCCGCGATCGGCGGCGCGGCGGGCCTGCTGATCGCCGACCAGCTGATCGAGTCCTACGTGACCGGCGTGAGCGGTGGTGGGTTCTCCGGATTCGCGACGCTGATGCTCCTGTTCCTCGTACCGTGGGCGCTCGGCCGCTTGGTTTACGAGCGAACTCGCCGAGCTGACGCGTTCGCAGCGCTCGCGGCCCAGGCGGCGGCGGAGCGCGCCGAGCGCGAGCGCGCGGCCGTCACGCAGGAGCGCCTGATGATCGGCCGGGAGCTGCAGGACATCATCGCCCACAGCGTCAGCGTGATGGTCGTGCAGGCCGGCGGCGCCCGGCGGCTGCTCGGCACAGAGCCCGATCGCGCGCGCGAATCGATCCTGAACGTCGAGCAGATCGGCCGCGACGCACTCGCGGAGATGCGCCGCCTGCTCGGGCTGCTGCGCAAAGACGACGACCCGCGCGCGCTCACGCCACAACCGGGCCTTGACCAGCTACCCGAACTCGCCAGCAGCCTCGGCGACGCAGGGCTCGTGTGCGGGCTGCACGTTGAAGGCGATCCGATCGCGCTGACGCCTGGGATCGACCTCGTCGGCTACCGGGTGATCGAGACCGCGCTGGAGACCGCTGCCGCTTCGCGGTGCCGGCAGGCGAACGCGACGGTCCGCTACGAGCCGCGCCAGCTCGAGCTGGAGATCCGCGGCGAGGTCCCGCTGCCCGGCGTCGGTGACAGCATGCGAACGGTGACTGCGTGTCGAGCTGTACGGCGGCAAGCTCGACGTCCTACCCGCCGAGCGCGACGAGTTCACCGTCCGATGCCGACTGCCGCTCGAGGGGACGCTGAGCACGTGAGCACCTCGATCCTGATCGCCGACGACCAGGCGCTCGTCCGCGCCGGCTTTCGGATGATCCTCGAAGCAGAGCCTGACTTCCGCGTCCTCGCCGAGGCCAAGGATGGCGTCGACGCAGTCGAGGCTGCGCGTCGATGCCGCCCGGATGCCGTGCTCATGGACATCCGGATGCCGCGCATGGACGGACTCGAAGCGACGCGGCGAATCATCGCCGCGGGCACGGCCGGCCGGCCCCGAGTGCTGATGCTCACCACCTTCGACCTCGACGAATACGTCTACGACGCGCTCAGCGCCGGCGCCAGCGGATTCCTGCTCAAGGACGCGCCACCAGAGCAGCTCGTCGCAGGGATCCGCGTGATCGCCGAAGGCGAATCGCTGCTCGCACCGACCGTGACCCGACGGCTGATCGAAACCTTCCTGCGGGAGCGAACCCCCGCTCCAGAGCCGCCCCCCGCGCTGGCCGAGCTGACCCACCGAGAGCTCGAGGTCCTGGGTCTGATCGCCCGAGGGCTGTCCAACTCCGAAATTGCTCACGAGCTCGTCGTATCGGACGCGACCGTCAAGACCCACGTGGCTCGGGTACTGTCAAAACTTGGCCTGCGCGACCGCGTCCAGGCCGTAGTGCTCGCCTATGAGACTGGGATCGCTAGACCGCGCAGCACACACGCACGCGAGTCGTGAGATCCCACGCCGGGCTTCGGTCCGGCGCGCTCGCGGCAAACAGACCGGGGCAATCAGGACACCTCGCACGGCAAGAGCATGGTGGTGACAGGACCGGAGACCGCGCCTTCGATTCGCCAGATGCAGTTCGTCCTCATGCACGTCCGCGCAGAGCACGACCCACATCCCGATCGGCAGCAAGCACCGGCACGGAAAGCGGCAGCCTGCACTCGGTGAGCAAGACTGGTGCTCTTGGCGCGAACCAGCGCCTCTCCCAACAGCTCCTGCACGGTGTGCAGCGTCAGGGGCGAGCGGGCACTGAGAGCGGCTTTGCGCCCATCGGGATGGCGCTGCAGCCGGGCGCGTCTGGCGCGCGATCCAGGCAGGCAGCCAGGCGCGAACAGGTCAACGCTCGGGCCGTGGGTCAGCTCCCGGCTGCCGGCAGCTTCCCAACGCGCCCGGCCGTCCTCGGTGAAGAAACTGGCCGGGCCGCTGGTCTCCCGGATCAGACCGGAGCCGTCGCTACCGATCCAGATCTCGCGTTGGGACCCCACGAACGCGTCAAACTGGCCGTGGGCGTGAACGCCGTGGGCACCGCACGACTGGACGTACTCATAGTCGACCGCTTCTATGCCGGCCGTGGTAGTGGGATTCGACGGCATGACTCGCTCGACACGTCGCGTTAGGCACCGCCAACCCTATCCCAGGTCAGAGCTTCTTCCGCGCCCGTAAGACCTTCCGCGATTGAGACGGGCCCGCCGCCGCCGCGGCCTGCCGAGATGCATTGACTGCGCGGTCGTGGATCCCCACCGATCGCCTACAGCTTAGAAGCTCCTATGTCAAGGAATTCGTCTAGCTGCAACCTTTTGGTTGCGGGT
>CALAQT010000134.1 GCA_937888775.1 uncultured Actinomycetes bacterium
GTGCCGGTGCCGGTGCCGGTGCCGGTGCCGGTGCCGGTGCCGGTGCCGGTGCCGCTGGCGAAGCGGGCGCCGGTGGGCCGGCCGGCGCCGAAGCTCGGCTCGTATCGGGCGGTGATCGATCCGTGGCTTCGCGCTCCCCGTCACCCTCACCGCCCGACACGCCCGCTGCTCAAGCGAAGGCTGCCGCTGCCACGCCCGAAAGACCCCAGGGTTCCCGCGCGCGGACGTCTGGGGGGGTCGGTGGCGCGTTGGGGCGCGGACGTCTGAAGCTACGGGTGGGGCGTTGGGGCGCGGACGCCCGAGAGCTCAGACGGGCGTCGGGGCGCGAGTGCTAGTCATCGCCGTCGCCCGAGCCCGATTCGCCGCGCCGGCGCAGCCAGTCGGCGACCTGCTGGCTGGCGTCGCCGATTTGGGACCCGAGCGTGGTGACGTTGTCGCCGATCTCACGGAACAGGGTGCGAAAGCGTTCGGCGTAGAACTGCATCGCCTCGCTGGCCTCCTCACGCACATCACGATCGTCGCCGCGGCGGCGGTACTCCCCGCGGATGATCCGGTCGTACTCGCCGCTCTGGACCCACTTCATCACCTCGGACACGCGGCGGACCGCGTACGAGTGGGTCGCGCCGATCTCGTAGAAGAAGCGCCGGACACGATCGTGGGGGTCGTCCCAGCTCTCGTACTCCATCGCCTGGGCCATGAACGCGTCGAGATCGAGCCGGTCGGCGGACAGACCGCCGGCGGTGACCATCAGCGTGCGGCAGACGATCTGCGGATCGCGCACGGCGAGCGCTGCGGCGCGGTCGCAGCTGAGCTCGGCGGCGCGGACCCACTCCAGCAGGACCGCCTGCACCGCTCGCAGCGGCAGGCCGATCAGCGGCAGGCTGCCGCTGGCGCGCAGCAGGATGTCCAGCGCGGTCATGTACATCACGTGGTCGGACAGGATGTGACCGACCTCGTGCGCCAGAACCGCGCGCTGCTCACCGGGTCCGAGCCGCTCCAGCAGCGAGGCGTCGAACACGATGATCGGGTGCTTTGAGCCGATCGTGCGAGCGTTGGCGGTTACCGCCGAGCTGACGTACAGGTCGTAGCGGTCAGGGGTGTCGAGCACTCGGCAGACGCCGGAGTGGGCCGCCCACAGGTCGGGCAGTTGGCGCTCGCCGACCTTGACCGAGTTACCGAGATAGAACTGGCGTAGCGCGCGCTCGTAGCGGAACTCCACCAGCTTGCGCACCACAGTGTCGAGCATCGGCACCGCCTTGAGCGCCGCCGTCGCCGCCCGGTCAGCCGGATGCTCGTAGGCCTTGGACGAGATGTCCGTGTACGGCTCGATCGGATCTGGCAGCGTCTCGATCGTCCAAGGCTACTCGCGTGAACGGTCCCCGTGTGTTCCGTGTGGGCGCCCGTCCGCATCGTGCGCGCTTTGCGCTGCACCGCGCCGCGATAATCAGGTCGATGGGACGCGCGCGGGTGCTGCACACGTTTGCCGGGTCCGTCCAACAGGCCCAGGCGCGCTGGTATGACACTACTCGCTGGCCGGCCTGGGTCGACGGGCTGGAGCACGTGCTGCAGGTCGACGGCGACTGGCCGCGGGTCGGATCGAGCGTGACCTGGGAGTCCGGTCCGGCCGGGCGCGGCCGGGTCACCGAGCAAGTGATCGCCTACGACGCGGCCCGCGGACAGACGCTCGAGGTGGACGATGCGTCGATCGCCGGCCTGCAAAGCGTGTCGTTCGCCCCTGTACCCGACGGCGTGCAGGTGAGCCTCAGCCTGGAGTACCGGCTGAAGAAGCGCTCGATCGTCTCGCCGCTGGTCGATCTGCTGTTCATCCGGCGCGCGATGGCGGTTTCGCTGGGGGCCACGGTGGCGCGGTTCGGCGTCGAACTTGCGCCGGACTGAGGGGCCGAGCTTGACCGAGGACTCGCAGCGCCGCGTCGAACGCAGCCGCGGCAGGGAAGCCGACCACCAAGGCGAGGCGTCCCGCGGGGAGCAAAGCGGGTCGCCGAGACGAGGCGGGCCGCCAAGACGAGGCGGCCCTCAGGCGCGAGCGGCCGGGCAGCCGGCCGAACGGGTCACCAGCCTGGAGCTGTTCTTCGACCTCGTGTTCGTGTTCACGATCACGCAGCTGACATCGCTGTTTCGGTCGGCGCCCGGTTGGCGCTCGCTGTGGCATGTCGCGGTGATGCTCGGTCTGATCTTTTGCACGTACGACGGCTACGCATGGCTGACCAACGCGGTGCCAGCCCGCGGGGTCCGACGCCAGGGGCTCCTGCTCGGTGCAATGGCCGGATACCTGGTGCTGGCGATCGCGGTCTTGCCGGCGATCGCCGTCGCTACGAACGGATCGGCCGCTACGGGCCTGGCCGCGACCGCGGTGCTTCTCGGAGCCATGCTCGTGGCGGAGGCGGCCGTGACCTGACGACCGACGCGGCCTGGTTGCAGCGAGCGCTGCCGCCCGCAATCTGCTCGCTTGGTGCTCCCCACCATGAATACCGTCGCATTCGAGCGCTCCGGCATGCGGCCCGCTCGGCACTGTGCCTCGCTTGAGCGGGCCGTGCCGGAGCCGTCCCGCTGGACGGCGCCTGGCGTTGGCCTCGGAGGCTCATGCAGCGCTGCTGCACCTCGCCTTCTGCCTCCTCGCCGGACATCCGCCCGTGACCACTCTCGGTGCGCGTTATTCATCGCCAGAAGCACTTAGACTCCCTGGCGGCTCCGCCGCGGCGGAGCCGCCAACCCGACACGACCAAACGAGAGGCTCATGTTCGTCTTCAAAGCCGCCGTGGTCGGCGCCGGCACGATGGGCGGGGAGATCGCGCAGACGATCGCTAACTCGGACATTCCAGTCGTGCTCAAGGACGTCGATCAGAAATTCGTCGACCAGGGCCTGGAGAAGGCCCGTTCACTGTGGCAGGGTCGGGTGGATGCCGGCAAGCTCGGAGCCGACGAGCTCGAGCGCAAGCTCGCGCTGATCTCCGGTGCCATCGATTACGACCAGTTCGGCGACGTCGACTTCGTGATCGAGGCGGTCCCGGAGCGCATGACCGTCAAGCAGGCGGTGTTCTCCGAGCTCGACGAGGTCACCCCGGGCCACGCGATCCTGGCCTCCAACACCTCCTCGTTGTCGATTACCGAGATGGGCGAGGCGACCAGCCGCCCGGACAAGGTGGTCGGGTTTCACTTCTTCTATCCCGCCTCGGTGATGCGGCTGATCGAGGTGGTCGAAGGCGAATACACCTCGATGGAGACCGCCCAGACGGCGGCTAACTTCGCCCAGACGATTCGCAAGATGCCGATCCGCTGTGGCGAGGCGCCCGGCTTCGTGGTCAACCGGATCCTGAACTCCAGCGCCTCTGAACTGTGGCGCTTGCAAGAGGAGAGCGGGATCGACATCAAGCAGCTGGACAAGATCGTCTCGGAGTCCAAGGCGGCCCCATTGGGCCCGTTCTTCCTCACCGACCTGCTCGGGCTGGACACGGTGCTGCACGTCGCTGAGTATCTGCACGAGTCATACGGCGATCGGTTCTTCGTCCACCAGCAGATGCAGGAGCTGGTCGCGGCCGGCAACCTCGGCGCCAAGACGGGAAAGGGTTTTTATGAGCACGGAAACTGACTTCGACACCGAGGCACTGGTCGACCGCTTCACGCTCAAGGCGCTGGTGGAGAGCTGCCTGGTCCTCGAGGAGGGCGTTTCCTCGATGAAGGACATCGATCTGGGGATGATGGCCGGCGCTGGCGTGATCCCGCCACCGTTCGCCCGCGCCGACCAAGTTGGCCTCGACGAGGTGCTGGCCAAGCTTGAGCGAGCCGAGCAGGAGTGGGGGGAGAACTTCCAGCCGCCGACGATCCTGCGCCGCTTGGTCGCGCAGGGGCGCCTCGGGGTCAAGACGGGGCAGGGCTTCTTCCCCTACGCCCGGCCCGACGGCGGATCCGACGAGGGGCCGGTCAAGCTGGAGACGCGCGGTGCGGTGGCGATCGCCTGGCTGGACAATCCTCCCGCCAACTCGATCTCCCCCGGCGTCGTGGAGGCATTGCAGAAGACCTGGGACGCGGTCAGCTCCTCCGGGCAGATCCGGGCGCTGGTGTTCACATCCGCCAACCCGATGCTGTTCTGCGCGGGCGCGGACATCAAGGCGTTCACCACCATGGACGCCGGCGACGGCAAGGCCCTGCTTGATCAGATGCACGCGCTGCTGCGCGGAATGGAGACCTCCCGCGTCGTCACGATCGCGGCCGTTAACGCGCTGGCGTTCGGCGGTGGCTGCGAGTTGGCGATGGCGTGCGACTTCAGGATCGCCGCGGAGTCGGCCATGTTCGGCCAGCCTGAGGTCAACCTCGGCATCATCCCCGGCTTTGGCGGGACCCAGCGCCTGCCGCGGCTCGTGGGCGAGGCCAGGGCACTCGAGCTCAACCTGACCGGCGATCCGATCGGGGCCGATGAGGCCTATGAGATCGGGCTGGTCACTCGCGTAGTGGCCGACCACGAGTTGCTCGATACGGCGCTGGCGTGGGCTCGCAAGCTGGCCGGCCAGGCGCCGCTGGCCGTGGAGCAGATCAAGCGGGTCTCGGCGGCCGCCGATCTCGACACGGGGATCGAGGCCGAGAAGCTGGGCTTTGCCACCGTGTTCGGATCAGAGGATGCGCGGGAGGGGATCTCGGCCTTCCTGCAGAAGCGCAGCCCGCGCTTTGAAGGCAAGTGAGCGCTGTAGCGACAGAGGCCGCGCGCCTGGCGGAGCTGATCCGCACCGCCGACTCGGTCGTGGCTCTGACCGGGGCCGGGATCTCGGTCCCGTCGGGGATCCCTGACTTCCGCTCTCCACGGACCGGGCTGTGGGAGAACGTGGACCCGATGGAGGTGGCACACATCGACGTGTTCCGGCGCGACCCACAGCGGTTCTGGCACTTCTACGGTGAGCGATTCGCCACGCTGGAGCACAGGCGCCCCAACCGCGCCCACGAGGCTCTGGCCATGCTCGAGCGGGCACAACTGCTCGACGCGGTGATCACCCAGAACATCGATGGCCTGCACGCCCGCGCCGGCTCACATGAGCTGATTGAGGTGCATGGCACGATCGACCATTCCTCCTGTCTTGTGTGCGGCGTTCGCTATGAGCTGGCCGAGGTGCGTAGGCGTCAGCTGGGGGACGCGGAGGGCGTTCCGCGCTGCGACTGCTCGGCACCGCTCAAGCCCGATGTCGTCCTGTTCGGCGAGTACCTTCCCGCCGACGCGCTGGCGCGCGCCGAGCAGCTGGCAGCGGGCGCCGACCTGATGCTCTGCATCGGCTCCTCGCTGGAGGTCTACCCGGTCGCCCAGCTGCCGGCGGTGACGCTCGGGGCGGGCGGCAAGATTGCGATCCTGACGCAGGGCCGGACGCCGTTCGACGCGCGGGCGAGCGTCCGCTGCGGCGGCGACGTCGTCGACGAGCTCGATGCCGTGCTCGGCGCTCTCGGCCTCGACTGGGCCTAGGCGCTCTCGGCCTTTGGCTCGGCGGAACCCAGGCGCCGTCGTGCGTGGCTTCGGCTGAGCTCAGGCATCGGCTGCGCACGCGCGCGCTCGCAGCGCCGCCTCGATCCGTGACAGCGTGGACAGAACCGTCTCGCGGTCGGCGCCGCCGACTGGTCCGGAGAGCGCCGCCTGCCCGGCGTCGGCCACCGCGTCCCGGCGGCCGCGCAGCTCCTCCAGACGCTCGGCCAGGAGCGGTGCAGCCGGATCGAGTGGAAGCTCGGCAAGCGCAGCGTCGAGCGCGACCAGCACCTGCAGGGCCGCCTGGCGATCATGTCCCTGGTCGACGTCCAGCCGGGCGCGCAGCGTCAGCTCCTCGCAGACGAGCGTCCGCCGGCGGCCACCGAGGACCGCGGCGAAGCCGGCCTGGGGCGCGAGCATCCGCGCGCGTCGCTGGCGGCCCCCGGCGCTGACCAGCTCCAGCGCTTCGGTCCAGAGGCCGTCGGCGACCTGCTCGCCGGCGCCGAAGCCGATCCGCGCCACCAGCACCCGATGGCGGCTGACCACGTTGAGATACGGGTCGGCGCTGACCATGCGAAAGGTGTGCAGCACGTGGTTGAGAACCCTCAGCCCGGAGAGCAGGTCAGGTTCGCCGGCGGTTCGAAGCCAGACTTGGGCTTGGGCGAGGTCGCCGAGCGGGTCGCCCACGTCGATGACGGTCACCCTGGACGTAGTCACGGGGACAGGCTCAGGCTCAGGTTTAGCATTATGCTGAGCGCGAGCGCGCTCCAGCCGGCGGCGTTGGGGGGCGCCGAGGGTAGCGAACACCAGCACGTGGGTCGGTGCCGAATCCGGCCGGGTGGGGGCTGAGTCTGGCTGCGTGGGGTCGCGGTTGGGCCTGGTCGGTGCCGAATCCGGCCGGGTGGGGGCTGAGTCTGGCTGCGTGGCGGCTGGGGACAGCTCGCCGTGGGCGGCGCGCAGCAGGTAGCGCCCGTCAGGCGGCCCGAGCGCCCACGGCAACTCGACCTGGCAGAAGCGGAACAGGGGCGGGGGCTCGCTCACCGGAGGCGTGCCGCAGCGGCGGCGCGGCGCCCGTCAGCCGCCGTGCGTGCGGATCGCGTACTTGCTGGGGGCGATCGGCACGATCGGCTC
>CALAQT010000135.1 GCA_937888775.1 uncultured Actinomycetes bacterium
TCAGACGTGTGCTCTTCCGATCTACCGCTCCGCGGGTCCTGGCCTCGGCCTCGGCGCTGGGTTCCGGCACGCGCGCGCTGGCGGTCTATGCGGAGCGGTGGGCGCCCGCGCCGCCGGGTCCGCTGTGCGTCTACCTGTACGGCGTCAGCGATCCGGGCAACGTCGGCGCCGTGCTGCGCAGCGCGCAGGCATTCGGTGCCTCCAGCGTCGCCCTCGGGCCCGGCAGCGCCGACCCGTTCGGCCCCAAGGCGGTGCGCGCCAGCATGGGAGCGGTGTTCTCGGTGCCGGTGGCCCGGGCCGACGATCTGGCCGCGCTTCCCGGCCAGACGATCGCCCTGGTCGCCGGCGCCGGCGACCCGCTGTCGGAACTGATGGCGCTGCTCGGCGGCGAGGGCGGCCCGCTGTCGGAACTTATGGCGCTGCTCGGCGGCGAGGGCGGCCCGCCGTCCGAACTTTGGCGATCTGCGACCACCCCCCGGTCGCAAAGCGCCAAAGTTCAGCACCCCGCCGGCGCTGAGGCCCTGACGCTGCTGGTTGGCTCTGAACGTCATGGGCTGCCGGGGGAGCTGGTGGCCGCCGCCGACCAGGTCGCCCACATCCCGATCCAGACCCACTCGCTCAACGCGGCGATGGCGGCCACGGTAGCGCTGTATGAGGTGACTAGGATGGCAGCCGGATGACGCCCCCAGCGATCTTTCAGGTGAGCCAACTGGATGACGCGGCGGCCGTCCATTCCGGCGAGCCAGCTGGAGGACTCGGGCGCGGCCCGTTCAGGCGAGGCTGGATGCCGAGCGGGCCGCAAGCCCGAGGGCGAGCGGGCCGCCAAGCCGCGGGCGAACGATCGCGGAGAGGGGCGGGATGAGCGAGCGGATCGGGCAGATCGAGCGCGAGGCGCAGGCGGCGATCGCTGCCGCAAGCAGCACCGAGGAGCTGGAGCAGGTGCGGATCCGCTTCCTGGGCCGCAAGGCCGAGCTGCCCAACCTCCTGCGCGGGGTCGCCCAGCTGCCGCCGCAGGAGCGGGCCGCCACCGGTAAGGCGGCCAACGCCGCCCGCCAGGCGCTGGAGGCGGCGATCGTGCGCCGTGAGCAGGAGCTGGCCGCCGGCGAGCTGGAGCAGCGACTGAGCCAGGATCGCGTTGACGTCACCCTGCCCGCCGACCCGCTGCCGGCGATCGGGCGGCTGCACCTGATGACGCGCACGCGCAGGGAGATCGAAGATGTGTTCCTGGGTCTGGGCTTCAACGTCGCCGAGGGGCCTGAGATCGAGACCGTCTATTACAACTTCGACGCGCTCAACCACGCGCCGACGCACCCGTCGCGGCTGCTGACCGACACCTTCTACATCGAGGGTGGGCGGGATGGGGTCGACATCTTCGACCCGAGCACCAGGCTGCTGCGGGTCCACACCTCGCCGATGCAGGTGCGCGCGATGCAGCGCCAGCCGCCACCGATCTACATCATCGTCCCCGGCCGGGTCTACCGCCCGGACTCCGACGCCACCCACACGCCCCAGTTTCACCAGATCGAGGGGCTGGCGGTCGACACCGACATCACGCTCGGCGACCTTCAGGGGACGCTGCTGACCTTCGCGCGGGCGATCTTCGGCGAGGAGCGCCAGGTTCGCCTGCGCCCGCATTTCTTCCCGTTCACCGAGCCCAGCGTCGAGGTCGACGTGTCCTGTTTCAACTGCAAGCAGGGGGTTACCGCCGACGGCCAGCGCTGCCCGCTGTGCAAGGGCACGGCCTGGATCGAGATTCTCGGCGCCGGGATGGTGGACCCCAACGTGTTCGAGCACGTGCGCGAGTACGGCTATGACCCCGAGCGGGTGCAGGGGTTCGCGTTCGGGATGGGGATCGAGCGGATCGCGATGCTCAAGCACGGCGTGCCCGACCTGCGGATGTTCTACGACAACGACGTCCGCTTCCTGGAGCAGTTCTGATGGCGGTGACCGGGGGCCGTGTTGCGGTCTGGGCGTTGGCGGTGACCTGGGGCCGTGTTGCGGCCTGGGCGTTGGCGGGGCGGCCCGCCACCGCAGGGGCGGCGTCCTAGATGCGCGTCCCGCTCGAGTGGCTGCACGAGTACTGCCACCCGCCGCTGGACGCGGCGGCGCTGGCCGAGCGCCTGGCCATGACCGGCACCGAGGTCGAGCGCGTCGAGCGCTACGGCGTGGCGGCGCTGGAGAACTTCGTCGTCGGACGGGTGCTGGAGGCGTCAAAGCATCCAAGCGCCGACCGTCTGAGCGTCTGCCAGGTCGACATCGGCCAGGGCGTGCCGAGCCAGATCGTGTGCGGTGCACCCAACGTCGCCACCGGCCAGACGGTCGCGGTGGCCCGGCCCGGTGCGGTGCTGCCCGACGGCACCAAGCTGAAGGTGGCCAAGCTCCGCGGCCAGGAATCCAACGGGATGATCCTGGCCGAGGACGAGCTGGCGATCGGCGCCGAGCACGCCGGGATCATGGTGTTGGAGCCCGACGGCCTGGAGCCCGGCATGCCGCTGGAGTCGGTGCTGCCGATCGCCACCGACGTGCTGGTGCTGGAGATCACGCCCAACCGGCCTGACTGCCTGGGCATCTACGGCGTCGCGCGCGAGGTCCACGCTGCCACCGGCGCGCCGCTCGCCCCACCGCCATGGACGGATGATCCGGGCAGCCAGGGCACGCTTCAGGCAATCAGCATCACCGTGCAATGCCCGGATCTCTGTCCCCGCTTCACCGCCCGGGCGTTTGAGGATGTGAGGATCGGCCCCAGCCCGCCGTGGCTCAAGGCACGGTTGATGGCGGCCGGGCAGCGGCCGATCTCCAACGTCGTCGACATCACCAACTACGTGATGTTGCTGACCGGCCAGCCACTGCACGCCTTCGACCTGGATCGCATCGCGGGGGGCCAGCTGACCGTCCGCCGCGCGCGCGAGGGTGAGCAGGTCCAGACGCTGGACGGCCAGACCCGCACGCTGACCGCCGAGATGGTGCTGATCGCCGACGGGGACGGCCCCACCTCGATCGCCGGTGTGATGGGTGGCACCAGATCCGAGGTGAAGGCCGGCACCACCCGCGTGCTGATGGAGGTGGCCAACTGGAACGGCGCCAACATCCACCGCACCTCGCTGGCGCTGGGACTGCGCAGCGAGGCCTCCGGGCGCTATGAGAAGCAGCTGCAGCCCGAGCAGGCGACGGACGGCCAGGCGCTGGCGACCGCGCTGATGATCGAGCTGTGCGGCGCGCGGCTCGTGCCCGGGACGATCGACATCGGCGGCCCGGGCCCGGCGCTCGCCACGATCCGCCTGCGCGACGCCCGGGTCGCGTCGCTGCTAGGAGCCCCGATCGCGCGCGAGCGCTGCGATCAGATCCTGCGCGCGCTGCAATTCGCCACCGCCCCGGCGCCCGACGGGCTCGACGTGACCGTTCCGGCGTTTCGCCGCGCCGACGTGACGCGGGAGGCGGACCTGATCGAGGAGGTGGCGCGCCTTGACGGCCTGGAGAAGCTGCCGGCCACGCTGCCCTCCCGCCACGGCGCCTCTGGCCGCCTCACCGACCGCCAGCGGCAGCGCCGCCAGGCGCTCGACGCGCTGGCCGCCCAGGGCCTGCACGAGATCGTCGGCTGGAGTTTCGTCAGCCCGGAGCTGGCCGCCCGACTTCGCTTGCCTGACTCCGGTGCGGTCACCCTGGCCAACCCCATGTCTGCCGAGCAGTCACAGCTGCGCACGACGCTGCTGGGCGGTCTGCTCGACGTCGCGCAGCGAAACCGCTCGCACGGCGCGGGCGCGCTGGCGCTGTTCGAGGCCGGGGCCGTCTACCTGCCGGCGCAGGCGGGGGAGAGCCCGGCCGAGCCCCACCACGTGGCGGCGCTGCTCAGCGGGCAGGTACGGCGCTCCACCTGGCGCGAGCCCGACCCGCCGCGGGCGGACTTCTTCGCCGCCAAGGGCGTGCTGGGGGCGATGCTCGACACGCTGCGCGTGCCGTGGAGCGTGGCGCGCCACGGCGAGCCGTTCCTGCACCCGGGGCGCTCCGCGCGGATCATGGTCGCCGGGGAGGCGGTCGGCTGGCTCGGCGAGCTCCATCCACAGGTCGCGGCCGGCTGGGACCAGTCCGACCCCATATCCGGATTCGAGCTCGACCTTGACGCCGCGGCCGCCCACGCCACCCCTGTGACCCTGTACCGGGATGTGACCAGCTTCCCTGAGGTCCGCGAGGATCTGGCGGTGATCGTCGCCGACCGTGTGAGCGCGGCGGATGTGCTGGAGGTCGTCCGCGACGCGGGGCGCCCGCTGCTGGTCGGCGCAGAGGTGTTCGACGTCTACCGGGACCCGGAGCGCCTGGGGGAGGGCAACGTCTCACTGGCACTGCGGCTCTCCTTCGCCGCCGGCGACCGGACGCTGACCGATACCGAGGTGGCGCAGCGGCGCGGCAAGATCGCCGCGGCGCTGGCCGACAAGCTGTCAGGGCGCGTCCGTGACTCATAGCGTCGCCGTGTTCGGGGGCGCCGGCTACACCGGCGCGCTGAGCGCCAGGCTCCTACAACGCCATCCGACCTTTGAGCTGCGGGTCGTCACCGCGCGCTCCGACGTCGGCCGCCGGCTCGACGATCTCTATCCTCACCACCGCGTGGGGCTGGAGCTGGCGGAGCTCGACCTGGACCGCCACGCCGACGTGGAGGCCGCGATCGTCGCCTACCCGCACGGCGCGGCGGCGGAGCTGGTGGCGCAGCTGCGTCAGCGGGGGGTGCGCGTGGTGGACCTGAGCGCCGACTTTCGCCTCCGTGATCCCGCCGTCTATGAGGAGTGGTATCGGCCCCATCCGGAGGTGCAGCTGATCAAGTCGGCGGTGTACGGACTGCCCGAGCGCTATCGCGATCAGATCCGCGGCGCGGACCTGGTCGCCAACCCCGGCTGCTATCCGACCGCGACGATTCTGGCCCTGGCGCCATTGGCGCGCGCCGGGCTGATCGCCGACGTGGTGATCGACGCCAAGTCGGGGGTCTCAGGCGCGGGGCGCGCGGCGACCGACAAGACCCATTTCGTGACCGTCGACGAGAACATCAGCGCATACGGCGTGCCGCGCCACCGCCACACGCCGGAGATCGAGCAGGAGCTGGCGGCGCTCGGTGCGGAGCTGCGCGTGACCTTCACACCCCACCTGCTGCCGCTCGACCAGGGGGAACTGGTGTCCTGCTACGTAACCGTCGGTGACGCCGGGCCGGGGGACCTGCAGGAGCTCTACCGCGACGCCTACGAGGCCGAGCCGTTCATCGAGCTGACCAGCACGCCGCCGGGGGTGCGCGACGTGCGGGAGACCAACATCTGCCGGATCTCGGCCCACTACGACGCGCGAGCCGGCCGGGTGGTCGTGTTCGCGGTGATCGACAACCTGTGGAAGGGGGCCGCCTCCCAAGCGGTACAGAACCTCAACGTGATGTTTGGGCTTCCGGAAGGCGAGGGGATTTCGTGAGCCCGCGGGACTTCTTCTCGTCGCGCTGGATCGAGCGCCCGGAGCACGTGACGGAGCTCGACGAGACAACGCTGCCGCAGGGCTTTCGCGCCGCCGGGGTGGTGGCGGGGATCAAGGCCAGCGGGGCGGCGGACCTCGGCCTGCTGGTCTCCGACGCGCCGCAGACGACAAGCGCGGCGCGGTTCACGCGCTCGGGAACGCAGGCCGCACCGGTGCTGCTCAACCGGGAGCGCTGCCGGCTGGGCGCGCTGCGCGCGGTGGTGGTCAACTCCGGCAACGCCAACGCCGCCACCGGCCGGCAGGGGCTCGACAACGCCGCCAAGATGCAGGGCTCCGCGGCGATGGTGGCCCGCGTCTCCGAGGATCAGGTCGCGGTCGCCTCGACCGGCGTGATCGGGGTCCCGCTGCCGATGCGCGTGGTCACCTCGGGAATCCTGGCCGCCGCGCGCTCGCTGTCGGTAGACGGCGCGGGGGCCTTCGCCGAGGCGATCCGTACCACCGACGCGTTTGCCAAGTCGGCGGCGCTGGAGGTCTCGCTGCCCGGCGGGAAGGTCAAGCTCACCGCCCAGGCCAAGGGCGCTGGGATGATCTCGCCAGGCTTTGCCACCCTGCTGTGCTTCGTGCAGACCGACGCGGCACTGAGCGCCGAGACTTGCGACCTGCTGCTGGGGGTGTGCGTCAAGCGCTCGTTTGAGCGCGTCAGCGTCGACGGCCAGCTGTCGACGAGCGACACCGTGATTCTGCAGGCCAGCGGCGCCTCGGGCGTGACGATCGAGCCTGAGACCGGCGACGAGTTGCGCTTCGGCGAGGCGCTCGACGCGCTGCTGCGCCAGCTGGCGCTGATGATCGTGCGCGACGGCGAGGGCGCGCGCCGGGTTGGGCGGGTGGTGGTGCGCGGCGGTGAGGAGGACTCGGTGCATCGGGTCGCGCGCGCGGTGGCGGACTCCTCGCTGGTCAAGACGGCGCTGTACGGGGGGGACCCCAACTGGGGGCGGATCATCCAGGCGGTCGGGATGGCGATGCCCGGCACCGCGCCGCTGGACGTCGAGATAAGCATCGAGGGGGTGCGGGTCTGCGCGCGGGGCAGCTACGTTCCCCACGATGCGCAGGCTCTGGCCGCGGCCGTCAAGGGCGACGAGGTGCAGTACGAGATCGGGCTGCCCGGCGAGGGCGCCGAGACCGAGCTGTTCTTCTCCGACCTCGGTCACGAGTACGTGACGATCAACGCGGACTACACGACATGACCGAGGTCGCAACCTCAGGTCACGAGTACGTGACGATCAACGCGGACTACACGACATGACCGAGGTCGCAACCTCAGGTCACGAGTACGTGACGATCAACGCGGACTACACGACATGACCGAGGTCGCAACCTCAGGTCACGAGTACGTGACGATCAACGCGGACTACACGACATGAGCGAGCGCGGACCCTCGCGGGACATCGCCACGCTGCTCGAGGCGCTGCCCTACATCCGCGAGTTCCATGGCAAGACGGTGGTGATCAAGTACGGGGGTGCGGCGATGACCGACCCCGCGCTCAAGGAGGAGTTCGCGCGCGACGTGGTGCTGCTCAAATACGTCGGGATGAATCCGGTCGTCGTCCACGGCGGCGGTCCGGAGATCACGGGCTACATGGAGCGGCTGAACCTGCCGGTGGAGTTCGTCGACGGGCTGCGGGTCTCCGACGCCGCGACGGTCGAGGTCGCCAAGATGGTCCTGGTGGGCAAGGTCAACAAGGACATCGTGCTGCTGATCAACCGCCACGGGCAGCCCGCCATCGGGCTGTGCGGTGACGACGGGCTGCTGTTTCGCGCCGCGCGCCAGGCGGCGCCCAGCGGCCAGGACATAGGCTTCGTCGGCCGGATCGAGCGCGTCGACGTCGGCGTGCTGACCCACGTCGCCCAGGACTACATCCCGGTCGTGGCCAGCGTCGGCGCCGACCGCGAGGGCAACTCCTACAACATCAACGCCGACGAGGCGGCCGGCGCGGTGGCAAGGGCGCTGGGGGCCTACAAGATCATGTTCCTGACCGACGTCGCCGGCTGGCTGCGCGATCCCGCCGACCCTGACAGCGTCGTCTCGGAGGCCAGCGCCGAGCTGGTGGCCAACTCGCTGTCGGAAATCGCCGGGGGAATGCGACCGAAGCTGGCCGCCTGCCTGGACGCGATCAACGGCGGCGTCTCCTTCGCCCATATCGTCGATGGCCGGGTGCCACACTCGTTGCTGCTGGAGCTTTTTACCGACGCCGGACAGGGGACCAAGATCGGACCGGGGCGATGAGCGAGCCTGAAACCATGCACATGTTCGAGGACCAGATCCTGCCCGCGCCGCTGGCTGAGCTACAGGCGCTCGAGCGCGAGCACGTGATCGGGACCTACGTGCGCAACCCGGTCCAGTTCGTCCGCGGCGAGGGCTGTCGGCTGTGGGACTCAGACGGCTATGAGTACCTCGACTTCCTGGCTGGGATCTCGGTGCTCAACGTTGGCCACTGCCACCCGCGCGTCGTGGCGGCGGTCCGCGAGCAGGCCGGTCGGCTCACCCATGCCACCAACCTGTACTACACCGAGCCGGCGATGCGGCTCTCGGCGGCCCTGGCGCGCAGCTCGCTGGGCGGCAAGGTGTTCCTGTGCAACTCCGGCGCCGAGGCGATCGAAGCGGCGCTCAAGCTCGCCCGCCGCGCCCGCGCGGGCGGCAACATCGTCGTCGTCGCAGACGGCTTCCACGGCCGCACCTACGGGGCGCTGTCGGCCACACCGCAGGAAGCCAAGCAGGCGCCGTTTGCGCCACTGGTGCCCGGGTTCGTCGTCGTGCCCAAGGACCCCGAAGCGCTCGACGCCGCGGTCGGCCCGTCCACCGCCGCCGTGCTGATGGAGCCGATCCAAGGCGAGAGTGGCGTGCTCGTGCTCTCAGACGAGCTGCTGCGCGCCGCGCGCGAGGCCTGTGACCGCGTCGGCGCGGCGCTGATCTTCGACGAGATCCAGACCGGAATGGGGCGCACGGGCACGCTGTGGGCCTATGAGCAGACCGGCGTCGTGCCGGATGCGATCACCAGCGCCAAGGCGCTGGGCGGGGGGTTGCCGATCGGCGCGCTGGTGACCGGCGAGCGCCTCGCCGATGTGCTGCAGCCCGGTGACCACGGCTCGACGTTCGCCGGCGGCCCGGTCGCCTGCGCCGCTGCGCTGGTAGCGCTGGAGATCTGCTCGGATGAATCGCTGCTGGCCGACGTGCGCGCCAAGGGCCAGCGGCTGGCCGCCGGCCTGGGCGCGCTGCCCTACGCCACGGCGGTGCGCGGCCGCGGCCTGATGCTGGCGATCGACGTGCGCGAGGGAGTCTCGGCGCCCGATCTGGCCCGTCGCGCGCTGCTGGAGCAGCGGCTGGTGATCAACGCCACCGGTCCCGGGACGATCCGCTTCGAGCCGCCGCTGATCGTCACCGAGGAGGAGATCAACGCCGCGCTGACCCGGCTGGGAGCGCTCTCAGGGTGAGCGACCTGCTACCGCCTGAAGCGTTGGCGCTCGAGGCGGCGGGCGACGTGCTCGCGGAGCACTTCACGCTCACAGATCACGGCGTCGGCGAGACCCGCTGGCGCTTCTATGACACCTTTGACGGGCTGCTGCACGAGGAGGGCCTGTCGCTCGTCGGCGAGCTCGGGCGCCTGACGCTCGTCGATCAGGCCTCGGGCATCAAGCGAGCGACGCTGGCCGCGCCCGAGCCCGAAGCTCCGTTCATGGCCGACGAGCTGGCGCCGGGCCCGCTGCGCGACGCGTTGGGCGAGGTGACCGAGATCCGGGCGCTGCGTACGGTCGCCGAGGTCAGCTGCCGCACGCGGCGATTCGACGTGCTCGACGAGCGCGACAAGACGGTCGCCCGGGTGCTGCTGGAGGAGCCGATGCTGGCCTCGGGCAAGCCGCTGCACCCTCGTGCCCGGCTGGTCGGGCTGCGCGGCTATGACAAGGCACTGCAGCGGGTGCGCGGGCTGCTGGTGGGCCAGCTCGGATTCACGCCGGCCAGCGTGTCGCTGCTCGACGAGGCGGTGCTCGCCTCCGGAGGCGTGCCGGGTGGCTGCTCGGCCAAGGTGAGGGTCACTCTGGACGGCGCCCAGCGCGCCGACAGCGCCGCGAAGATCGTGCTGCGCGCACTGCTGGAGGTGATCGAGGCAAACCTCGACGGCACCATGCAGAACATCGACATCGAGTTCCTGCACGATCTGCGCGTCTCGGTACGACGGACCCGCTCGGTTCTGCGCCAGCTCCGGCCTGTCTTCCCGTCGTCCGAGCTGGCCGGCTTTGTCAGCGAGTTCCGCTGGCTTCAACGTGCCACCGGCGACGCACGCGACCTCGACGTGTACGTGCAGGAGTTCGACTCGCTGCGGGCGCTGGCGCCGGAGCCGATGCGCCCTGATCTGGAGCCGCTGCTGGCGGCGCTGGTACGCCGGCGAACCGAAGCACACGGGCAGATGGGCGCTGCGCTGAGCTCGCAGCGCGCGGTCAACCTCCTGGCCGACTGGAGCTCGTTCTTGGAGGAGCTCGTCGAGCGCCCGGAAGCCGACCGCCCCGCGGCACGTACGCCGATCGGCGAGCTGGCGGGCCGCCGGATCGCCAAGGTCTACGAGCGCATCGTCACGGGCGGCCGCGCGATCGATTCCTCCAGCCCAGCCGAGGCCTATCACGAGCTGCGCAAGAAGGGCAAGGAGCTGCGCTATCTGCTGGAGCTGTTCGGCGCCGCGCTGTTCGACAAGGAGGCGGTCACGCCGATGATCAAGGCGCTCAAAGCGCTGCAGGACGTGCTCGGCCGACACCAGGACCGTGAGATCCAGATCGCGCTCCTGCTCGGGCTCTCAGACGAGGTCTCACGCGCCGACGGCGGCGCGGCGGCGCTGATGGCGATGGGCGTTCTGGTGGAACACCTGCGCAGCGACGAGCAGGCCGCCCGGACCGAGTTCGGGGCCTGCTTTGACGCGTTCTCGGCCAAGCCGCAGCGAGAGCTGGTCAGGGAGACGTTCGCGTGAGCCTGGTGCTCGCCACATACAACATCAAGGGGGGCGTGGGCAAGACCTCCGCGGCGGTGAACCTGTCCTATCTGGCCGCTCGCGACGAGCGCCGGACGCTGCTGTGGGACCTGGATCCCCAGGGGGCCTCGACGTTCCTGTTTCGGATCAAGCCCAAGGTCCGCGGCGGCGGGCGCCAGTTGGTCCGGCTCAAGACGGATGTCGACTCGCTGATCAAGGCCACCGACCACGAGTGGCTGGACCTGCTGCCGGCCGACTTCTCCTACCGGCACATGGACCTGGCGTTGCACGCCTTCAAGCGCCCCACCCGCCGACTGGCCCGGGTCCTGGAGCCGCTGCGCGACGAGTACGACTACATCTTCCTGGACTGCCCGCCGAGCATCTCGCTGGTGTCCGAGAGCGTGTTCGAGGCCGCCGATGCGCTGCTGGTGCCGATCATCCCCGCGACGCTGTCCTCCCGCACGTTCGACGAGCTGGAGGCGCTGGTGGAGGGCCAGACGCGGGTGCTGGCGTTCTTCTCCATGGTCGACGGCCGAAAGCGCCTGCACCGCGAAGTCATGGAGCAGCTGCGCGCCGAGCGCGCCAGCCTGCTGGCGGCGGCGATCCCGGCGTCGGCCGCGGTGGAGCGGATGGGGCTGATGCGCGATGTGGTGGCGTCCTTCGCGCCCGGAGGGCGGGCCGCGCGGGCCTATGAGGCGCTGTGGTCCGAGGTGTCGCAACGGCTCGGGGTGCTCTGAGCATCGCCGCTGAGGCGCCGATCAATACCCTAAGCGCTCCGATGTCCGATCCCGCCCACCAGCCGACCGCCTCCTACGTCGCCGAGCCCGGCGAGGTGCACCGCGTCCTGCTGCTCTACAGCGGCGGCCTGGACACGAGCGTGATGCTGAAGTGGATCCAGGACCAGTACGAGGCCGAGGTGGTGGCGCTGACGGTCAACCTCGGCCAGCCGGGCGAGGACTACGACGTCGTGCGGGGCAAGGCACTCATGCTGGGAGCGCTGGAGGCCCACGTGGTCGACGCACGCGAGGAGTTCGCTCGCGAGTACGTGCTCCCGGCGATCAAGGCCAATGCGATCTACGGCCTCGGCTACCCGCTGTTCACGGCGCTCGGACGGCCGCTGATCGCCAAGCTCGCAGTCCAGTACGCCCGCAGCGCCGGGTGCGACACGATCGCCCACGGCTGCACCGGCAAGGGCAACGACCAGGTGCGGATCGAGGCGACGGTCGCCACGCTGGCGCCTGAGCTGAAGGTGATCGCGCCCGTGCGCTCGTGGCGGATGGGTCGCGAGGAGGAGGTCGCCTACGCGCGTGAGCACGGGATCCCGGTCAAGGGCGGCACCGAGGTCGCGCCCTACTCGATCGACGACAACCTATGGGGCCGCTCGAGCGAAGGCCGATGGATCGAGGATCTCGACCACGCGCCCGACGACGATGTGTTCCAGCTCGTCACCCGGCCTGAGCTGGCGCCCGACGAGGCCGAGACGGTGACGGTGGAGTTCGAGCGCGGCGTTCCGGTGGGGCTCAACGGGGAGCGGCTGGAACTGGTGGCGCTGCTCGAGGCAGCCGCCGAGATCGCCGCCCGCCACGGCGTGGGGATCGTCGACCACATCGAGGACCGGATCGTCGGCCTGAAGGTGCGCGACATCTACGAGGTGCCCGCGGCGGCGATCGTGCTCCTCGCCCACCAGGAACTGGAGAAGCTCGTCGGCACGATCCACCAGAACCAGATGAAGCCGACGCTGGATCAGAAGTGGGCCTACCTCGTCTACGCGGGCCTGTGGTGGGAGCCGCTGCGCACGGATCTGGAGGCCTACATGGAGGCGGTCAACGCCCAGGTGACGGGAACCATCGGAATCAAGCTCTACAAGGGGTCGGCGCGGGTCGTCACGCGCTCGTCCCCCAACGCGGTCTACGACGCGCAGCTGGCCACCTTCTCGGAGTCCGGCGGTCTGTTCTCGCAGGCGGCCTCCCCTGGGTTCATCGAGCTGTGGTCACTGCAGTCCCGGATGGCGTGGCGGGTTAGGCACCGCGACGACGGGAGCCGGGTAGATCCCCCGCCATTGCGAGTGCGCCACCGCGACGACGGGTAGCATTTCCGTCATGGGATACAAGATTCTCGGTTTCGCCGTTTGGCAGGGCGGCAAGTGGTACCTGCGCCGTCGCCTCGCCGGCGCCCGCCGCAAGGTGGTCATCGCCGGTGTCTCGGCGCTGGTGGTAGCGGGCTTGCTGGCCGCGCAGCGCCAGGCCTCAAATAACTGATCGCGCGGCCTGATCGGCCCTCCGACGGAGTCCATACGGAAACCGCGCGGATCGAATCCGATCGGCGCAGTAACGTAACGGGATGAGCGTGGCCGGGTCGTCAGGGCTTGCACTGCGGATCGAACGCGTCGCCAGCTCGCGGATCGACGACGACACGGTTCTGGTTTCGCTGGCGGGACGGTGGACCGGACCCGTCCACGAGGCAGCGGGAGACGAACTGCTGGTGGTGGAGGTGCGGGGACGCCGCTATCGATATGCGGCCCGGACGCAGGGCGGTGCAAGCCCCGTGGCAGTCGCTGGGCCTTCGTCCTGGTCGGCCAGCTTCGAGTTGCCCGTGTGGGCCGAGCCCCGCTCGGCGGGCCAGGCGTCGCTCTGGGTTGGCAATTGCATGATCAGCGTCCCGCCGGTCGGCGCGGCCTCGGGTCCGGGTACGGGTCCGGGTCCGGGTCCGGGTCCGGGTCCGGGTCCGGGTCCGGCGCGAGCGTGGCCACCCGCTCAGGCGCCGCCCGC
>CALAQT010000136.1 GCA_937888775.1 uncultured Actinomycetes bacterium
CGGCTTGCTCGTCGGCGATGAACTGGCCGAACTCGGACTGCTCCTCGTCACCGACTGGCTTCTCGAGTGAGATCGGCGCTCGCGCGGAGCGCTTGATCGCCTCGACCTCTTCGGGCTCGAGGCCGGTCACCTCGGCGATCTCCGCGGCGGTCGGCTCGCGCCCGAACTCGGTCACGAGCTTGCGCTCCGCGCGCCCGATCCTATTGAGCTTCTCGACGATGTGGACGGGGATCCGGATCGTCCGCGCCTTGTCGGCCAGGGCGCGCGCGGTCGCCTGGCGAATCCACCACGTGGCGTAGGTCGAGAACTTGAACCCCTTGCGATAGTCGAACTTCTCCGCCGCGCGCACGAGACCGAGTGTCCCTTCCTGGATCAAGTCGAGGAACGGCAGCCCCTGGTTGCGGTAGTTCTTCGCGATCGAGACGACCAGGCGGAGGTTCGACTCGACCATCTTCCGTTTGGCGTCCAGGTCGCCGCGCCAGATCCGCTTGGAGAGATCGACCTCCTCCTGGGCCGTGAGCAGGCGCACCTTGCCGATGTCCTTCAGAAACAGCTGCAGCGCGTCGGTAGTCCCCTCCGGCTTGAGATCCAGCCGAGCCTTGCGCCGCGTGCGCTTCTCGGGCGCTCGGTCGATGTTCAGGCTCGCCGCAGTAGCGGGGTCGATTTCCTCGACCAGCTCAATTTCACAGCGCTCGAACAGGCCGTGCAACTCCTCGACGTCGGTTTCGTCGAGGCCGAGCTCGGCCGTGGCGATTGCGATCTCGGCGTATGTGAGCACACCGACCTGCTGGCCGCGTGTGATCAGACCCCTGACCTCTTCAAGCTCCCGAAGTTCCGCTACTGACATCTGGTCGCATCTCGCGTTCAGCCCGCGGGGCTCAAACGCGGCGTCTCACAGCTTCGTCGCCCGTGCCCGAGTGCGCGAGCCAACAGCTTGCACGTGTGGGCTCACGGGGTGAGCGTCGCAGCTTTCGATTCCGAGCCCGGCTCGTAGGTAGGCGGTGCTTGAGCTCGCGTCGAGCGACGATCTCGCCGACGCGCCCAGCGATCAGCCGGCCCGTGCGCGATGCGCCGCTGTGCGACGAGCTGTCTGGTGACTCGATTACGCGGTACCCGACGATTTCACCCAGGTCACCGACTGGCTCCAACAGCGAACCGCAGACGGGGCATAGATCCCCAATCGGATCGGCTGGGCTTTCCGTGCTCTGCAGGCGCGTCTTGCACGCCAGACACTTGAAATGCGCCATCGGCATGCTCTCCTAGTCGTGAGCTCGCGAGCGGTACGCGTAGCGGGGATCGCTCGGACTGTACCGGGTCTGCCTTGGTCGCGGTGGCGTTCGCTCGCCGGGCGTTCAGACGGCGTTGGGCATCGATCACGGACGAGAGCCGCCGCGACCCGCGCTGAGGGTCGCCTCGCCTGCGCTCTGGAAGGTCGCGTGTCCTGCGCGTCATGGTCTTCAAGCCTTCCCGTCCCTCTGTTGGGTCCGCGCGGGTCAAAGAGGGCTAGAACCCCCGCGCGTTCAATCAGATTGGGACGCGGCCACCGGGCCGGTGGGATAACGCCCGTAGAAGTACGGCACCGGCCCCGCAGTCAAAACCAGTAACCCCCGCCTCCCGCCTCGTGGCGCAGGTTCGCGCCGTCGGTGGCATCCGGGCTCGGGCTGAGAATCCTGGCCGCAGGGCCAGCTCGGTGTGCGACTCTACTCCTATCGCGGACGTGTGTAACGTGATCACCGTCGCGTGTGCACGCGAGACTCGATCGCGATCGCGATGCGGGACGACGCTTGAACGCGATCTCGGCCGGCCGAAGCTTCAACGCAGGCGCATCCAGCGCAACAGAAGGGCCGAACTCGCCGGGTTCTACAACTCCGTTTTACGGACCCGAGGTACCCGCCCCGGCTCCTGGAGGAGCGAAGCCTGTTGCGCGAGGCTGAGCGGATCGCCGCGCGCGCCGCGTCGGTGAGCACGCGCTCGAAGCGAGCGCTCGTTCCGTTGGTCGGTGGCTATCAAGCGTAGGGGTTGGGTTCGTGCGCAATGGCGTCTGGGGCGCGTCATAGGGTTTACGAAGTAACGCCAACTCGTAACCCAAGCGGCATCGAGCCGTTCGGCGAGCGGCCTGAGGGCGCCGAGGAGCTCAGCCCCCCGCGAGCAGAGTTCAGGCTGGCCTCCTGGCCCGACTGGACCGGGTTTCGCGCTCTGCTCGATGTCGCAGACCCCCTGACTGGAGATAACCGTGCCTGAGCCCCTGTCGCTGACGTTCAAGCGTGAGCGCGAGACCAAGAACACCGTGCGCTTTCAGGAGGAGCAGCCTGAGGGCGCCACGCCGACGATTGGAGCGCTCTACCTGCAGAAGCCCGCCGCCCAAGATCTCGGCGACCCCGAGCAGCTGACGGTGACGGTGGCGGCCGCCGAGTCGGCGTGAGTGCCCCCAGAGCCGTGTGACCACCTACCCCGGCGGTTTCGGCGAGCCGCAGCAGCTCTTGCCGTTCCGAGAGCGGGCGGGCCACGCGCTCGTCCACCGTCCGTGCCGTACGCCTACCGGAAGAGGCCGCGCAACCTCCGCCTCCGGTCCGGCCAGCCAACCAGTCGACGTAGCCGAGACGTGCGCGCTGTAGGCTTCGCGCGGCGCGAGCGGCTGCCCGGCCAGGTACTCGAGGTAGCGAGCCAACGCCGTGCTGTCGATGACGAATGAAGACGGGGCCGCAGGCTGCACGATCGGCGGTTTGAGTAGTGTCGCGCCCCGACCGCGACCCCAGTAGCAAAGGAGATCTCGATGCCGCCAGCGAAGAACACCTCGCTTTAACTGCCGTCGGCGAGAAGCTCGGCGCCTCCTCCAAGGTCCACATATCGGACGCGCCGGTGAACGCGGAACAGGAAGTGTTGACCTCCGCCGCCAGAGACATCGCTGACCGTTCTCGGGAGTGGGCCGTGCTGCCGTTCAAGATTGGAGAGTCGCTCATAGCCGCCGTTCCGAGCGTCGATGTCGAGCGCCACGACCCCTGAGTTGCGGCCAAGGGCAACCCCGACGTTCGCTTCAGGCCAGTCGTGCCACCACGATCTGATCTGCTTCCCGTCAGTTGAGGCACGCTGCGCCCATGCTCTGATGCGCGGGTGTTTCCCGATGTGCTCGCACTTGTGCCCCTCCGAGCACGAGCAGGCGTCGCCCATCGGTATGTGCAGAGGAACGACACGCCAGCCCCGAGCAGCCAGATCGAGCGCCGCGATGACCATCGCTTCCGGCCGCGCGGTCACAACGCGCCTCCGACGATCGGCAGCGGTCGGGAGCGCGATTGAACTACAGCATGGCTTGTGACGGGCGACGGCGGCCGATGAGGGCCTTCTCCATCACCCTCCGATTCGTCGCTCGGACCGTCCCGGCTGGCGCTTGATGCTCCCCGCGTGCGTGCGCGGCGCTCGCGTGACGGTCCTCGGCGCGCAACGCGCGAACTCGGCGATCTCACGCTCACGGCCGCGCTGGCAGCACGCGGACGACGCTCTTGTACGGGAGAATGACCAAGAGGACGCACGGGCCGTCCTTCGACTTTGATGACGTCCGCACCCCAGCCTTCGGGTGGCTCCGGCGGAGGCTCGACGACCTCATGGAGCGACCGAAGGTCCGAGCGCGCGTCCAGCCGCGCCCCCAGGGTGCTGACCCATGTGGAGCGCCAGCGACACGATCGCGTCGAGCTGGCAGCGCACGACGTGCGATCTGACGCGCGAGTACGGCGACCGGCCGTCCCTGAACCTACCCAGCCAGCGGTCCACTTCATCGGCGGGCAGCAGCGGCCACCGCGCGTGGAGGGTCGCGCGCAACACTCGTAGCTCCCTCGGCCGGTACGGCGACGGTTCGACACCACGGGCGGCGCCGCCAGGCACGCGCAGAGCGCGAAGCGCGAAGCGCAAGCAGGGTGGCTGCGTCGATCACTCCGTGGCGATAGCACCAGTCCGAGAAGGCGAGCAAGATCGCGCGCTCCTTTCGGACGGTCGCGATGCTGCGCCCGGTGGCGGCACGCGCGTCAAGCAGCCTCCGGACACTCGCGGCATCGATGCGCGACGCATCGCCGCCAACCACGGACTCAAGCTCGCGGAGCACGCGCAGCGACGCTCGCCGACGATCAGGCGACAGAGACGCGAGGCGATCGATCTCGTAGCCGCTCAGCGCCGAGGCCATGCCGACACGATGACGCGCGCAGCGGACACAAAGGCGCTGCCGAGTAGCCGTGGTCCGGGTCAGCGATCTACCCGCCAACGCGAGTTTCCCCGTAATGCCGTCGCGCACCGCTCGCGCGCGCGGCAGTCTGGTGTAGGCGCGCAGGTCGAGAGCGCGCGACCCTGGCGGAATGGGGGGCGGGTCGGAACGGGCTGGTCGCTCGCGAGCCACCGGCGTCCGCGCCAAAGCGCCGTTGACGCACCCTCAAACGCGAGACGCTGTTGACCCCGACGTTGACCCGACCCACATCTCTGCCGCCGCTCGCCGCTCCAAGCGACAGAAAGATGCTCATTTGCAGCACCTTCCCCAGAGCCGACGCCCGGACTCGAAACGGGGACCCCTTCATTACGAGTTCTGAGCGTGAGGTTCGGAGGGGTTCGGCTGGTGTCGAATCGCCCGAGATTGGTGAGGTTCGGTCTCTCTGTCTTTCGGCTGAGTTCGGATAGCGGGTTGCCCCAAAGGTTGCCCCGCGCCCCTGAGCGCAAGCAGCGCGGGTCGCCCCCGCCCGGCTGTCTGCTTACGCACCGCGTTGGCCCTGGGCAAGAGCGGCACATCATGGCGCCGCCGGACGCAAGCTTTCCGCGATCTGCGCGAATTCGCTCAGTGCCGCCTCGAGGTCCTCGACGATCTCCTGCGCGAGCACGTCCGGCGGCGGCAGATTCGTCGAGTCCTCAAGCGATTCGTCGCGTAGCCAGATCAGATCGAGGCTGACCTTGTCGCGCTGCAGCAGCTCGTCGTAGGAGAACGGCTTGAACCGCTCGCTCTCGGCGCGCTTGCCGCGATCCCCGGGCTGGTAGGTGGCAATGAAGTCCTCGAGGTGCTCGTAGCGCAGGGGGTTCTGCTCGCCCATCGGGGTTCACCCCCGCTCGCGCGGGGACGACAGGGGCTGCGTGACGACCGAGGACGTCCCGCTGGTTTCACCCCCGCTCGCGCGGGGACGACAGATGCCCCAACTGTTACCGCCCCCACCGCTCATGGGTTCACCCCCGCTCGCGCGGGGACGACCCCGATCTCCGTGCCGCCTTCCTGCGCGGCTTCGGTCCACCCCCACGCGCGTGGGGACGACATTGGATTGGCGGTTGCCATGCCTCAGCCTACCGGTCCACCCCCACGCGCGTGGGGACGACATCTTCCCGACGCCTGGGATGTCACGGCTCCACGGTCCACCCCCACGCGCGTGGGGACGACGCGACGCTGACGTAGCGGCCGGTCGCTGGATCCGGTCCACCCCCACGCGCGTGGGGACGACACTTCGCCGGTCGCACTAATTTGCCTGGATTTTCAATGTTCGCGCCCGTCGGACTGCGTGCCGCGGGGCCTAGAAGTGTCGGTTCGACTCTAATCCGCTGCGGTAGTGCGCGCCTTGGATGGCTCCTCCAGTTTTGAGATGTGATCGCACTCGGCGAGCAGAACCTGGAGCGCGGTCCTCGCGACACCGGACGCGCGCAATGTTTGGACCGCGTTGGCGAGCTCCACGGGATTTGCCGGGCCCTTGTCCGGGGTGATCAAGGACACGCGGACATCGGCGACGGCGTCCCGCTGCTCTCGGCTGATTGGCCGAATCGGGACGACATGATCGAGTTCGAGGACCACCTCGGCCCAGCCGTTACCCGCAGGCTCCGCGGAGGACGCCCGCGCTCGATCGGAGGCGGGCGACACGCGTGCAATGCCGGCGATGGCCGAATAACCGCGGTTCCGCGCGGCGTCAATCAGGCGGGCCAACACTTCGGCGAGCGTACGGCTGTCTCCCGCGGCCGTGTGCGGATCATGGAGCATGACGCCTTGATTTCTCGCGAGTGCAGCCAACGTCATCGTGCCGCCCGTCAAGCGCATTGTGCAGAGCCAGCGAGGCGGGTGGGCGAGAAGCCCGCGCGCGGGTGACGCAAGCGGCGCGAGGAACCCAAGGTCGAAGAGCAGGTTGTGCGCGACCACGATGCCGGCGCCAACGTACGGGTTCAGATCAGCGATCACTCGCCTCAACAGATCGTGTCCGTCGTCTGTTTCCCACGCGAGGTCTGCAACCTCTTGGCACTGATCGTCGAGAACCACGGCGGCCATCTGGGTCAGCTCGTGGCGCGCCGGGTCAAGTCCCGTCGTCTCGGTATCGATCACAACCCAATCGCGACCGACGACCACCAACTGCTCTTCCGACAGCCCCGGCGAGCACCAGCTGGGCGTGGCAGCCGAGAGCGGGCGGGTTGGGCGCGAAGCTCGATGAGTCACGCGGTAGCTCAGCTCTCCTTCGGCGGGAGCCGGACGAGCGCGAAACCCTCGATGTCCACGAGCTCGCGCGAGCGATCACCGTGCTGACGCAGCTCGAAGCCTTGCTCGTTTTCGCTCGCGCCGGTCACCATCAGGCATGCCCCAGCGCCACGATGTGCACACACGCGTTGCCATAGGCGATCTCGCACCGCAGCAGAGACGTCTCCGACGAACACGCCCCCGCGCGGCTGTAAGAGCCATCGGGTCAGGTCGCCGCGGAGGCTCTGTGAGACGCGCTCAATCGAGATCACGATCAGGGCCATCGCGCCCCTCGGGTGAGTAGTTAAGGCCGCCGCGGACCAGTCCGTCGTGATCCCAGAGTCCGCCCGGACGTGCCAAGTCTGCCTCGGCCGCGCGGAAACCCGCGTCGATCTCGGCACGCTCGGACCCGAGGTCGAACAACGCGGCCAGGTCATCGACGATCCGCCCGAGCAGCCGCGAGCGGTGAAACTGATCGCGAAGCATGTGCCGGGCTGCGCTCTCGACCTCAATCGCGCCGCTCTCGACGGCTCGAAATGCCGCCGGCACGGATGTCTCCGTCTTATAGAGATCGGCCACGTCGTACACGAACGACAGCGCCTTGCCGGTGTGCACGAAACCAAGCCCCGGGCTGTAGCCCGCGCTTACGATCGCGGCGTGACAGATCCCGTAGAGGCAGCTGTTCGCAGCCGAGAGAGCCCGATTGATCGCCGTCGCGCTGGACCACTCGGCGCGCTCGTAGCGCCGTCCTTGCCAAGAGACGCCGGTCTGCTGACTCCACGCCCGATAGGCGTCACGAACGCGAGCGCCTTCGTGTCCGCGGATCTGCTGCAGCGTCAGCTCGGGTGGAAGCGGCTGATCGAAGCGCATCGCATACATGCGGCGCACGACGACGATGCGACGGGCGGGATCGGCGACGATCTCGGCCTGGCGGAGCAGATGGCGACCGCTGCGCGTGTCGCCGATCCCGCTCGCGTAGAGCCGAACGCCTTCCTCGCCCGCCCATACGACAGTGCATCCGCACTCGGCGGCGTTCACCATCGCCCTGTGCGTCACGGTCATCCCCGGACCGAGTAGTAGGAGCGAGAGGTTGGCGATCGGGATGGGAAGTCGACCTAGCTAGCTCGTTGACGAACATCACGGAGCGGTCATCCTGCTCCAGCCTGCCCCGTTCGAGGAACAGAAAGCTCCCCGAATCCCGAACCTTGGGAAGCAGGCGCAGGTCGTCGATGCGCATCGCTACCCCGCCGGACCGATGCTGAGCAGGCCGCACCCATAGGCCTTTGCGGGACCGATCCCGTCCCGCAATGCCTTATGGAAGAGGTCTTGATCTGTGACGATGAGAGCGCCCTCGAAAAGAACCGGGCGCACATAGACGCGCGCTGTCTGGCCCGTCCGTCCGGCCAACGGCGGGAGCGCGAGAATCCGGACGCCGTCGCCCGGCCCGACGCCTGAGAGCGAGAACCCGCCCAGTTCACCACGTCGCACCAGCCAGGCGTGGCGCCCAGCGTCGGTCGCCAGCGCGACTCGACGACTGTTGCGCGGAGCCGGCTCGTGGTCTTCAGCGATACGCGTCTTGCGGCTCGGGTTTGCGACGAGGTAAAAGCGCAGCCGGTGACCGTCCCGGACCTGCTCGAGAAGAGCATCGATCTCTTTTGACTCGTGCGCGAGAACGTAGCCTTCGGGCAGCTGGGCCCATTCGGGCTGGACGTTTGATTGCACGAGTGCGATCGGCGGATCTGAGCGCGGCTCAAGGCGGAACAGAACACCGAACTCCACCCGCGCCGCACCGCCGTTGTGCTGCGGAAACGCTCGCATCAGGGTTCGGTGCAACCCGGTGATATCCGCGAGGTCGCTGATGACGAGCAGATCGCGGGGATGCAAGCGCAGACGACTGAGGAACGTCATGTGCTCCGACCCCGAGCGACACGGACCGATTGCACTCGCCGCGCACGGAATGCGCGCTCCTGGAATGCGGCGCCGCACGGTTGATCTTGGGTCTCGATCGACCCGTCGGCGTCCTCGAGCAGAAGCTCGATGTCCTCACCCTGTGCGAGCAGCTGAGACTGGTGCGTCGGGAGGGGACACCACGGCTGCGCCAGCGCTTTCTCGAGCGGCCCGTCGAAGATCGCCCCGTTGTTTACCAGGGGCCCGGCCGGAGGGCACGAGCGCCGCCCGAGTGAGAGCAACCAGCGCGGGGCGATCAGCGCTTGGAGCAGTTCGGTGAGCAGCGCCGCGTCGGCGCTCTCGAGCCCGGCTACGAACGCGGCGTCCTGAAGGTAGAACCGCTCGGTCTGAATTCCACGGCCTCGCGCACCGCTGGCCACGGCAACTCCCGCGTCGTCGGCCGCGCCTACGGTGTGATAGTCGCGAAGCACCGCTCCCGGTCGTTCCACCCGAACCCCAAACCGCATCGAAGCGAGGTCGTCTACCGGTTTGTCGCGGCCTCGCCCGAGAGCGGCGCAGAGCATCCCGGTCACGCCCGACTTCGATGGTGCAAGCTCGGTGCCCCGCGTCTCGAAGCGACTCGAGGTCCCCCAGGACTGCAGGGGGCCAGCCAGCCAGATTCGCAGCGTAAGCGGTGTCACGGAGTATGAGACGCGTAGTCGAGGAGGTCGTCGAGGCACCGCGCGTCGCCGATGGTCGTGCCCTCGGCACGCTCGACGACGTCCGGTCCGGCGCACAACAGCGTCGATTCGACCTTGTCCTGCGGTCGCGCATACATCCGTTCGAGGGCAGTGAACTCGCTTACCATCAGGCGGGTCGACTGAACCGCAAGGTCAACGGTTACGTTGCGAGCGTCAACTGGCTTGAGGAACGCATTCGCGAGGCTCCATGCGCCGCTCGCGCGACGAACGGCAAGGACCGACGTCGGGAGGTTCCGCGCCGCGAACGTGTTCTGCTTCCCTGTTGGAATTGCTGTGACGAACGCCCTGGCAAAGCCAGCAACAGCCGCGCTCAGGTCGCCGGCATCGCTCGTGCTGCCGAGGTTCTTGGCGAGCTGGTCGGTGTCGAGCGCCGCGTACCGGTACAGGCAGCTCGCGTTGAACTGCACGGTCCCGATCATGTCGGCGCCTTCGGTGTCGTCCGGCTGGAGATCGTCCACGGCGGTGTAGTAGTCGTACTCGGGGGCGAGGCGATGGGTACCGATCGCGTGTGCCACCTGGCAGGCGGCATCAACGTTTCCCTCTGGCAGCTCGGCGACCATCCGTCCGAACAGCGCCACGTCCAACGCGTCACCCGGTGAGGTCATCGCGGTCTTGATCCGGCTCGCCGCGTCTTTGGGAAGCTTGTTCTTTGACTGCGTCTGACGACTGGCGCTCGCTGGTTTCTCGCCGGTGTCGGTGTCCAGGGACGAGGGCAGCTCGTCGAGGTCGCTGCTGTAGTCCCTGGCGACAGCCGCGAGCGTGTCGAGGTCGGCGTCGCGGAAGAACAGCAGCTGACCGGTCTTGACCTCGGCCCCGTCGGCTGCTTGCTTGAGGCTCAGCCCGAGCGGCTCGGCTTCCAACACAACGGCCGCCCGGTGGCGCGCCGTCTCGGGGTCCAGTGAGGGATCGGCTGCCAGGAGCCGGTCAACAATCTCCTGATGCGCTCGCTTGGTACGCGTGCCGGTCGCGATGTCGCTCAGCTCGTTGCGGAACTGCATTCGGATCGCGCGCTTCCACGATTGGCTGCTGACTCGCGCGCGGCGAACGCCACCGAACACGCACTCTTTCGGCGCGCCTGTGTCGTCGCGGTTGAGGTTGGCCGGGGCGAAGCTCTGGATCGCGTGGAGCTCGAGGATCACGTCTTTCCCTTCGGCGCATCGTCAAATTCGGTTCCGGATTGCGCCCAGAAGTCGTATGCCCAGCGCTTCTGCACCGGCCTGGCGTCATATCCCCATCTGCCGAGATCGCGAACGAGGCTCGCGACGTCGAGCAAATGGCCGTCGCCTCCGAGCAGAACAATCGCCCTACGCAGGTGCACGTCGAGGTCTTCGCGCTCAGCGCCGAGGATGCTCCGAAACAACGCCTCGGCAGCCGTCGGCCGCGTCGCTCGGAGGGGTCGACAGTCGGTTCCAAACGATCTGCGTCCCGAGGATGCGGAAGCGCTGGTCGTGGGCGCCACGGCAGGACGGCCAAACGCGGCGAGCGACGCGACCATTAGCGCGTCGTCGAGCAGACGACCGAGCTGGGGGGTCATCCGGGGAGGCAACCCGTCCTCATCGGGTGGGAAATGGATCAGGCCCAGGAGCGCCGCGTCGGCCCCTGCCACATCGCCGAAGCGGTGGCCGACCCCGCGTCGAAGCTCGGCGAACGCCCGCAGCGCCTCCGGCGCGTGGCGTTCAGCGCGTGGCTCAAGCGCGTGCAGCCGAGCATGAAGCTGACCCGCGATCGAATCACGCGCGGCCATCCCCGGACTTGACGTCGTGCTGGTCATGCGGCCTGCGGCGTTAGGGGTGCCAGGCGTCTGAGCTGGGCGCGAAACCGGTCGGCTGCGAGCGCGAGCGCGCGGGCCTGGCGAGGGTCCGACACGTCTTGTGAATCGATCGCGTCGAACGCCGCCCACGCATGCCGGCGGACCGTTCGCACCCACTGTTGGGAGACAAGACTCGAGTTTGTCGGAACTTCGACAGTGCTGGACAATTCATGAAGGTAGCCCGTGAAGTCTCCGCCGAGCGCCGCCCAGTACGGCGCCTGCCACCGCGCCGCGGCCTGAGTCTTCACCTCGACACCCATGGCGTGAGTGAACTTGCCGATCGCGGACCCGATCGCCTTCGCGCCGATGTGCGCCTGCTCAAACGCCCACGTCACCCGATCTATCAGGTCGAGATCTTCGAGCAAGCGTGAGCTCACCGGCAGCAACGCGCTCTGCGCATCGGCGACTTTTCCCTGCTCGATCCACAGGCCGACGGCGAGCATCTGCGGATGACGCGGCGGATCCAGGGACTCGAACGTCCTCACGGCCTGCCTGATGGCAGTCGGGTGGCCTTCGTCTGACAATCCGTGGAGAACGGCGTCCGCGGCGCGCCAGAGCCGTCGGCTCGAAGGGGGCCGAACGATCTTCGGCCCCTCCTTGGTCTGGTGAACTGGAACATATGGGTCCGACGGCGGGTCGTCGAGCAGCTTTAAGTGCTGGTGCAGACGGCACCGTCGTACCGCGCCGTCGGGATCGCGGAGGACCAGCACGGCGCGGGAGCGCCATGTCAGTCGATCGAGCAATCCGTACGGAACCGTGCCCACCTTGTCGGGCTCGTGGTCGTTGTCGCGCTCCCAGATCGGAGCGTCGCTGGGAACGTCGCGCCCCGGCGCCGGGTAGTCAGAACAGTTGCCGACGAGCGTCTCCCACAGCGTGGTCCCGTGGACAAGGACGATTATCGGCTTAGTGCCAGGTGAGTCCGTTCGGTTGAACGGCTTCGATACCCCCCCGCGGGGCTGGTAGAGCAACGTAGTGAGCAGCGCGCGCGCCGTCGCCGCCGGCGAGAGCTCCGGGGGGCGATCGTCGCGATGATGGTCGAACAACGTGACGTTGTTGCCCGATGCCCACTCGAGCTTGAGCACCGCGATCGACTTATCTGAGGCGTCGTCGCCGATCGGCTTCTGCATGAACGGCCGTAGTGGATGGAAGAGATCAAAGCGCCCGCGCCAGCGCTCAAGGTAAATCGCCACCTTTGCTTGGGCCGAGCCGGGGTCTTGCAACCAGCGAATACGCTCAGATTTGCCGGCTGGGCCGCGCAGCGCGCTCTGAAGCACCGCGACGAGAAAGCGCGTGACCGCGACGCGCTCGGGTGCGAACCCAATCGCCAGATCCCGAAAGGCGGTTGCGTTCGCAAAGACGTTCTCGAGTGAGACGTCGCGCACCTGGCCGTCGAGGTCATACACAGGCAACCACGGCTCGTCGAGGAGGTTGAAGGTCATGACGCCGTCTCCACGATGACGCCCTCGTGGGGATCGAGCCGCAGCGGCAGGGCGACGCGGTCCCCGGAGGGCGCCGCGACAGGAATGGCTCGGCCATCAGCATCGACCTCGATCAAGAAGTGATGTCGTAGGCGAGCGTTGTCACGCCACGCCGGCGGGCGAAAGAGATCCACCATGCTCAGGATCGGGTGTACCACGTTCGGTTGGGAGAGCGATACGGATCGCAACAGCAACTCGGTCGCTTCGTTGCCGCGCGGTCGGTGCCGGCTGCGCGGCAACTCGTCAGGTCGGAGTACGACGACGTTGAGCGACGGGCGTTCTGACCAGCGGGTCGCGGCCGAGTTGCGTGCCGTGGACATCGGTTCGTCTGGATCCTGCAACGGGTCCGACGTCGTCTCCCAGGGAGGCTCCTCGGCCCGGGGGTGCCCCACAGCGGCTCGCTCCGCCCAGCCGCCGTGCTGACGCTTTAGCTCGGCGGCTTGCGCGTCGAGCTTGCGCAGCACGTCTTGCTCGCGTGGGTCCGAGGTGATCTCGTCGGGCGAGCTGTCGTACACCGACCCGATCAAGGCGTCGAGGTCATCCGGCTCGCTGATAGCAGCGCGCCCCCGCAACGCGACTCGGGTTCGAACAAGGATGGCTGGGACGTAGACGGCGTCGGCAGCCTGAGGACGAGCACGATCAACCGCATCGCCTGGGGTGTCGAGCAGGACCAGCCGAGGCGCCTGATGAAGCTCGGGACGCTGTCGACCCGTGTGACGATGGACCCGTCCCGCGCGCTGGATCAACAAGTCGACAGCAGTCAGATCCGAGAGCATCACGTCGAAGTCCAGGTCCAGCGACTGCTCGATGACCTGGGTGGCCACGACGATCAAGGACGCAGGCGGCACTGGGCGTGCGTCGTCCAGCGGTCCAAGTGACTCCAGCAGCCGGCGCTCGATCGGTTCACGCTCGAGAGGCCGAAGACGGGCGTGCAGGAGCACCAACCCAACGCGGGGCTCGGCAACGGCGCGCAGCGCCCGGTAGCGCGCCTGCGCGGCCGCAACCGTGTTGCAGACGACCGCGACACATCCGCCGTGCCCTGCCTCGTATAGCGCTCGGCGAGCGACGCGCTCGGGATCGTCGACCACGTCGCAGCCTTCGAGGATGATCTTCCTGCCCGGTCTGTCGTCCGTCACAACGATCGACTTGACCTGACCTCTCGTCGCGAACGTGACCCGCGGATATGCGAGCGAACCGGTCGGTTTCGACAGCGCGCAAGACGGGACAGCAGCGTCCAAGCCCGAGCGAAACGCCTCGACCAACTCCCCGCGCCGCGACGCCGGCAGGGTCGCCGACAGAAGCACCACAGTGCAATCCAGCGCCGCGAGCCAACTGACGAGCCGCGCGAGCAGCAGGCCCGTGTAGGTGTCGTAGGCATGAACCTCGTCGACCACCACGACCTTGCCCTGAAGACCCCAAACGCGTACGGGGTAATGCCGAGCATTGAGCACGCTGAGCAACGCCTGGTCGATCGTGCCGACCGCGAGCGGACTCAGGAGACCGCGGCGACTCTGGGCAAACCAAGCCTGCGCCTCGACGTCGCGCGCGTCCCGCTCATCGATGCCGACGCCGGACGGGAACGGCACGTCCTCGTCGAGATGCACGCCACCATGCAACAGCCGCACGCTCTCCGAGCTCGACGGCCACAGCCGTGTCACGAAGCGTTTGACGCGTCCGTGGAGCTGCGCAGCGGTCGCACGGGTCGGCATGCCGACGTACAGTCCGCGAGCACCACACGTAAGCGCGCGATACGCAGCCCAGAGCGCAGCCTCGGTCTTGCCCGCTCCAGTGCGATCCTCGACGATCACGAGCGCGGGGAGATCGAGCCCATCAAGAGCCTCGATCAGCGCGGCTTGCGTCGCACGCGGGCTGCGGCCGAACAAGCCGGGGAAGTCCTGGCCTTCGGGTACGAGCGGAACGCTCCAAGCCGCGTCGCGCACGGCGTCCGTGGCTAGTTGCTTCGAGCCGGGTCGCTTCCCATCGGTAACCGGGAACCGTGTTGCATCGGACGCAATCCAGTCCGAGATGCTCACGAGACCTGCAACCGCGACCAGGACCGCGCCATCCTCCGCGTCAAGCTCCGGCAGAGCGCCAACGCCGGTTTCCAGGGCCAAGTCGTCAACGATCTGCTGCTGGACGGGGACCCACGCCTTCGCCTCTCGCAGCACGCGCCGGGACGCGCGCCTGACCTCGCTACTCGGTCGGGGCACGGCGTGGTGGCCGGAGATGGTGGCCACGATCCGCTCTGCCTCACGTCGTCGCATTCCCCTATTTCCAAGCCAATCAACGACGATCGCACCGCTCACCGCGTCGTGACGGAGCTTCTCGCAGTGCCTCCGTCCTTCGCAAGCACCGGATCAAGAAGGCGAGCGGCAAGCTCCGGGACCTGCATCTGAAATGGTGGGCTGGCCTTGCCCACATCGTGAGCCTCGGCCAGAAACGAAACCCACGCGCGTACCCACGCCTCGTCACCACCCAGACGGGCCGCGTACCACCCACGCTGACGCGGCGTAAGCGCGCGATCCCACAATCGCGAGGCCACCGCTCCAGCGTCGCGCAAATGCACGTTGAGGGGCAAGAAGCTTTCACCAGGACCCGTCTTGGCCCAGAAGAGACCGGCTGAACCGGCCACGTCAAGGCTGTCTTCTCCGGCGCTCACCGTGCGACACTACCGCTCGCAGACCCCGAAAGCGGACCCACGCGTGAGAATCGCTCTGGGCGAGGGCGGGGTCACGAAGGGAAGCGGGCGTCACCGGCTGGCCCTCGTCGAACCAGGGCCGAGATCTGCTCAGCCCGGCGCAGTCCCTCGGCGCGGATCCCGCCGAGCTCCCGTGAGCGTTCCTTGGGTTCTTGCGGTGATCGTCTGGTTGCCGGCGCGGCGTGCCAATCGTCCTGACGGCTCTCGGCGTCGGCGACACCTCACTCCGCCTGTCCGACGAAGGTCCCTGGGTTCCCGCGGTGATCCCAACAGGGGGAGCGAGCGATCGACGAACCACGCGCTTGCCCTCGGGCTGAGCCGAGGTGTCTCGCGCCAAACGCTAGCTCGCCAGCCGACGCCAAATAGCCGATCCTCACGAAGGCGATGGCGGACTTCCCATAAATCCCCCCTATCGCGCTGTGCCCCGTCCGGGTGCGAGGCTGAAGGCCCAGGGCACACCTGATGGGGCCCGGGTCGACCGCGATCGATCGCGGCGGGATCCGTCTCGCCTCGTTTGCGACACATGGTGGCCAGCGGTCGCTAGGATCATCCGCCCCAAGCGCAACGACGCAAAGAGCATGCTCGACCAATTACGCCGCGACATCAAGACCCGCCTCGGCGAGCTGCTCTCAGCGGCCGTCGACGCTGCTGCTGCTAGCGCGAGACGCAGGGTATAGGTCGCGTGAGGCAGAGCTTGAGATCGCGAGTGAGCACGTCGGGTGCCCACTTCAAGACCTGGCGTGGCTTCACGCTCCGAGAGCTAGCGTCAAATCGATAGACGGCATCTCGCATCGCCCTTCCACGCGCGGAAGCAGAGGGGCGCCCGAATTGCTCGGCATTCGACCTCGAGCAAACAGCGACATCGCGGTTCATAGGCATGCGCCTTGAGCGTCCTCCGCGGAGCCGTAATCGGCGACTGTCGCCTCGCCTCGCCGAGCGATCGTCTCACCGGCGCCAGTCGACGCTGCCGGTTTGTCGTCCTTTGCGGGACGTTATCAAGGTCGGCGAGCGCTGCTTCGTTGCCACGGCGAAGCAGAAGCGACCGCGATCCTTGAACCCCAGAGCTCTAGACCGACCGGCGCGCCGAGATATCGGGGGGAGCGCCGCCCGGCGCTCCCCCGCAGGCGGGCGACCAAGACTGCTGCTCCCTCGAACTGCAGCAATACGACCCGACCTGGGGGCCGTGCCCCCTGTTGCTCAGAAGCGACACTGACGGACGCCTCTTCCGCATCGCCAGGGGAATTCAGGAGCGGGCGGTCGGGCGACCGGCGCTTTCGAAGCTCGGGGCATGAAAATACATTGCAGGAAGTCCCGTCGGGGTCGCGTAGTTACGGTGATCGGGACAGGGGCTTTCTGGGAGAACGGGAGAACGCAGTGTGGGCAGGCCGTTTTGGACGATGGGCTTCGAGCCCGTGCTTACTCGGTGGCCGCCCCTGCGACTTGCCCCGATTGTGCTGCGAGCACGTATCCGTCTGTGTCGTTTTGCCCGCTGCTTCTCCCGTTCATGTCTCTACGTTAGGAGGATGGTCGTGAAGGTGATCGGAAGAGCGATCGGGTTAGACGTGCACCTGGACTTCTGCGAGATCGCGATCTGCGAGGACGGGAAGGTCCGTTCGGCGGGTCGGGTCAAGAGCACCCCGGAGGCGCTGAAGGTCCTGGCTGAGAGCCTTTTGGCGACCGACAGAGTGGCGCTGGAGGTGACTGGTAGCGCGTGGGAGATTCTGCGAATCCTCGAGCCGCACGTCGCGAAGGTGATTGTGGTCTCACCGGGTGATACTGGGATCACGCAGGCCAGGGCGAAGACCGATCGGCTTGACTCAAGGACGCTCGCGAGGTTGTTGTGGGCCGGGGAGCTTGATTCGGTGTGGACGCCGGATGAGCTCACGCGCGTGTTGCGCCGGCGGTTGGCGCGTCGTGAGCAGCTGGTCCGGTCACGCTCGCGTTCGAAGAACGAGGTTCATGCGGTCTTGATGCGCAGATTGAAGGGCCGCCCGCCGGTCTCAGACCTGTTCGGGGTCAAGGGCCGCCAATGGCTGCGGCAGTTGGAGTTGCCAGTCGAGGAGGCAGAGACGGTCGAGGGGTGCATGCGCCACGTCGAGTTTCTCGACGCGGAGATCGCCGAGGTCGAAAGATTGGTCGCCCGACAGATGCTGTCGTGCTCTGACGCCAGGCGGCTGATGAGCGTGCCGGGCGTCAACGTGATCTGCGCGGCGAGCTTCCTGGCGGCGATCGGTGACATCCGCCGGTTCAAGACATCCCGGCAGCTGGCCGCCTATCTCGGCCTTGACCCGAAGGTTCGCCAGTCCGGTAGCCAGCCGGCGCGCAGCGGGCGGATTTCCAAGCAGGGGTCGGCATCAGCGCGTTGGGCGCTGGTCGAGGCGGCGTTCAGCGTCGTTCGCCAGCCGGGCCCGCTGCACGCGTTCTACGAGCGTCTGCGCGTCCGCCGCGGTCATCAGATCGCCGTCGTCGCCTCAGCGCGCAAGCTCGCGTGCCTGTTCTGGTGCCTGCTCACCCGCGAGGAGCAATACGCCCACCAGCAGCCGTCGCTGACCGCCAAGAAGCTCCGTCGCCTCGAACTCACCGCCGGCGCCCACCGCTATGACAGCAAGGCAGCCGGCGTATGGTCAACCAACCAGGCGATGCGCGACGCCGAACGCAAGCTCGCCGAGCAGGCCGAGGCCTCCTATGTGCGGATGGTCTCAGACTGGCAAGCAACTGCGCCGCGAAGAGGAGGAGTGGGCGCGAGCGTGACACCGGGGCGCGCATAGCAAGGCCCTCGAAGGGCAACGTCGCGCGGCAGACCACAAGCCCCAGACGTCTGCGCTTCGACACGTCATCGACTCGCGCCCAACGCGCAGCCTACAACCGCATACGACTGGACCGCCAACCGCCGGCCACCCCGGCGGCGACAACGCGCGCCCAAAACAGCCGAATATGCGCCGATCCAGCGGTCACCAAGCCGAAACCGACACCACAGGAGCCGATCTGCCGCCCTCGGAGCAACCCCCGCGACCGATCCACCGTCCGAAATCAGCCGAAAAGTTGGTCGCAACCCCCTTGACTTTCATCCGTCGTCCGGAGGAACTCACTGGCTTGCCTCGCTCTGAGCGGCGTCGGTCCGTTGGTCAGGCAGCAATCGGTAGCGAGCACCGTGCCAGTTTGAACCGGTGTCCCCGGCAGGAGCCGCCGCTCTTCCTGTCGCCCAGCAGCGACCGCCGGCTCCTGGGCGACCCCGGCGCGGCGCTGCTGGCGCGTCACGCGCCGAGCTGGAGCCCGGTTTCCGACTGCTGGGAGCGGTTGCTGCTGGCGCCCGGCCGGTGAGTCTGGAAGGATGCCGACGACGCGCGGTCGGCGACGACTCGGGGAACGGAGGAGGAGAGCCTCATCAGCCTGCAGAGCACGACACGAACGCCCGGACGGCGGTCCGGCTCAGCCCGCCGAGCGACCGCCGACAGACGTTCCCCGCGTGTGAGCCTGGGTGGGCGCATCGCCGCGAGCACGGCGCTGATCACGGCGCTCGTGTTGGTGGCTCTGGTCGTGC
>CALAQT010000137.1 GCA_937888775.1 uncultured Actinomycetes bacterium
TGGAACTACACCATCACACCGGCACAACACGAGGACTCATAGAGTCGTGAGTCCTTAGCACGACGTAGCCGGTGTTGGTCGTGGCGAGGATCGTGCCGTTGCTCGAGATCGCGACGCCGGAGACAAGCTGCGGGGATCCTGGCGGGAGGAGAGTCTGCAGATCAACCGGCGCTGGCGGGGTGCCGCTCGCCGGTGGCACGCTGGCCGGCCACAGCGTCGCGATCACGTGCCCACCGCCGGACGAGAAGCCAACGACGTCGCCTTTGGAGTTGACTCCGGCGGCCACCCCGTTCGGCAGTCCGCCGGCCGGCTTGAGCTGCTGCTCGGGTCCGGCACCGACCGAGTAGACCGGAAGGTTGTTATCGCTGCCGACGACCACGCCGCTGTCGTTCAGCACGCTGGAGGAGAAGCCGACGAGAAAAGGAAGCTTCTTGATGCTGTTATCAGCGCGGGACCACAGGTCGGACTCGAGGGGGACGCCAGAGTTGTTCGTTGGAGTGTTGAGAACGATCTGATCGCTGGCGTTGATGGCCACCCCTTGCAGCAGAGCGTGCGGACCAAAGCCCGCCCCACCCCCCGAAGGGATCGGCTGGCCACTCGTGCCGAGCACGCCGCCGTGCGGGAGGAAGAACGGGGCAAACGATTGCTGGTTGTTACTGGTGCAGAACGTGGACCACCCCGTGATGTCGCCGGCGGCGTTGATCGCCCCAGCCGCCGACCCCTGCCCGCTGGAGTAGCAAGCGCTGTTCAACACGCCCAGCGAGGTCGGTGCGCTGGCACCAGGTGACCACAGCGCGGCGAAACGGTCGGGAATTGAGCTCCCGGGGTTTGGGTCCTTGAAGTTCGCCTGCCCGACAATCGAACCGAGGGCGTTCAAGTCGTAGGCGGCGTCGACAGGATTATCCGAGCACGACCCGTTCCCGAACACGCCCGCCCCGGGATCCCCATCAGCAAGCTCGAGCAGGCTCTCAGCGTGCCAGTAGAACGCACGCACGTTCGATGTCTGCGGCTTGCCGCCCGGGAACTGGGCATAGCCGACCGCATCACCGAGATCGTTGACCGCGCTGGTGCGCACAATGCACGATCCAGCCGGACCTTGCACCGGCACCACCGTGTAACTCGAGCCAGCAGCCGCCGATGCAGACTGCGGCCCCATGCCAACGAACAGGAACACACCCAGCACCGCCACCGCACGGACGGCCCACGCCAGCGCCCCCCTCACCGATCGCCGACCCGTAAGACCCCAGAACGTCACAGCCTCACCCCCACGAGCAACCATAACAACCGGACCATACCACTGGCTCGGTCTAGCTGTGCGGGGTTCCTGCGTCTGACTTCCGATCGAGCGCGGGCCTGTGCTTCAACCTAATCCCGGGAGGCTGTTCGCGTCTTGACCCAGGAGGACCAGCCGCCCGATCTGACACGGTCCAGGACCGCCAACCGGCGCGCGACATAGACGCCGACAATTGTGCTCATCGCACAACGCGCGACCGCCGACTAAATCAAAGCCGTAGTCCCGACCGCCGCCAAGCTCGCGGTCTCGAAAGGACGCCGACCGACAGCGCCACGGCGACCACCGTCGGCTTCCCCTCCGTCGCGATTGCGATCACGTCGGCGCCGACGATGGCGTCGCCGCTGTCGGTGCGAAGCGGTAGCAACGCCGACGCGACCGCTCCAGGCGTGACGCGGTCACCCGGCCGGGCGAGAGAAGCTGGCTGCTCTTGCCGCAACCGAGCGACGCACTCGACACGACCAGACTGCTAGCTCAGCGCTCCGATCGTAGGTCCGCCAGCAAACACGCTGACTACCGCTCGCGCGCACGAGCAGGCGTCCACCTCGAGGCAGGGAATGCTGTCGAGTTTGAGCAGTTCCGGCCGCGCTCGAGCCAACGGCGTCACTGCTGGTCCGTAGGGTCGGCGGGAGGCTTCCGCGGCCGCACGGCGCGTGTTGGCCCGACTGGCTGTGGTTGCCTCCCGCCGCCGCATCGAACCGTGCATGCGGTTCTCCCGCACACGGCTCACCGACATCGTTCACCGGCTGGCAAACGCAGTCGTGGGCTTCACCGTTCCGGTCAGGCGATAGACGCCGAGCTTGGTGCACCATTCGTAGTTGAAGCGGCTCACCCAGTTTCGGCCTTGGAGTCCGTGCTTGGCGCTGGCGAGGATCGCGAGGCGTTCGTTGACGTAGCTGTCGATCGCTGAGAACTTCTGCCCGGAGTTTCCGTAGCGGAAGTAGTTCCCCCAACCACGGACGACGTGATTGACGTTCTCGACTGCGTGTTCCAGCGGCAGCCTCGCGTAGCGGCGGTCGGTCCGGTCGCGAACCTTGCCTCTGATCGAGGCCATCGCTCGCGGAGACGGCCACTTCTGCAGATACCAGTAACCGGTCCTCCAGGACTTCCGCATACGATGCTCGAAGCCCAAGAAGGTGAAGCCCTCGGCGCCTCTTGCGAGACCCACAACCCCCGTCTTCTCGGGATGCAACCGCAGCCCGAGCGTCTTGAGGGTCGCCGCCACCAGCTCACGAGCCTGTTCGGCCTGCTCCTTGGTGGCGCACAGGACCACGAGGTCATCTGCATACTTCACCAGCACCCCCAGCCGCTGCCCTGCACCCTGCCACGCCTCATCGAGGAGATGCAGAGCGATGTTCGCGAGCAGCGGTGAGATCGGCGACCCCTGCGGGGTGCCCGCTTCGATCGCGGACACGATCCCGCCCTCGAACACCCCCGCCCGAAGCCAACCCCTCAGCAGCTTCAACATCCGCCGATCGGACACCCGCCGCTCGATCTGAGCGACCAGCGCCGAATGCGAAATCTCGTCAAAACAGCTTTGGATGTCTGCGTCTAGCGCCCACACCTTGCGCCGGTTCACGGTCCTCCTGACCATTTCCAGCGCATGGTGGGCCGACAACTGCGGGCGAAACCCGTAGCTGGTGGGCAAGAAGTCGGCTTCGAAGATCGGCTCAAGCACCGCCTTCGTAGCCGCCATCACAACCCTGTCGGCCACAGTGGGAATACCGAGCGGCCTCAACTGGCCTGGCCGACCCGGCTTCGGGATATAAACCCGCCGCAACGGCCGTGGCCGGTAGGTACCGGCGCGCAGCTTCTTGGCGAGCTCGTCGAGGAAGTCGCCCACCCCGGAGCGCACGAGGTCGTCGATGGTCACGCCATCGACGCCCGCGGCCCCGCGGTTTGCACGGACCTCGCCCCAAGCCTTCCAGAGCACGTCGCTGCGGGCGACCTTGTCATAGAGGGCATGAAAACGACGATCACGATCCTGCTTAGCACAGCGGTAGAGCACGCGTTGGAGAGCACGAACACGGTCCACGCCCTTGGCGCGGCTGACGGACCTAGCCGATTCGGCACTCATCAAGTCCTTCTCATCCTTCCCGTGCATCGATGAAGTGCGGGCCCTTCGCTCCTGGCGGGTTATGTTGTCCCGCCGATCAGCACTACTACGACCCGCTCCGACTGCCGCTCGGCCGCCCTAACCACTTCCCGGGTTCGCCGGTTATAGGCGGGCATCGCTTCCCGTCACCCGCAGGCGACGGGGCCGAGACGGCTCTCCCGAGTTCCCAAGACGACCATCCGCACGTTCAACGCCCAATACGCCGGAGGGTTCCTCAGCGCCCGCTCCTCTAGCGGTCATCTACCTGATCTTCAACGAAGGTTACGCCGCGAGTGCGGGCGAGCGCCTCGTCCGCGAAGACCTCTGCGCCGAGGCGATCCGGCTCGCCCGGCTGCTCTCAGAGCTGATGCCGGACGAGCCGGAGGTGAGGGGCCTACTCGCGCTGATGCTGCTAATCGAGGCGCGTCGCGCCACGCGCACGACGGCTGCCGGTGACCTGGTGCTGCTCTCCTATCAGGACCGCCGCTGCTGGGATCGCGCCTTGATCGACGAGGGCCAAGCGATCGTCCGCGAGTGCCTAAGCGGAAGTTTTTGAGGGTTTGAGGCCCGATCCCCAGTGTTTGTGGGGGTCGGGCCT
>CALAQT010000138.1 GCA_937888775.1 uncultured Actinomycetes bacterium
CGGAGTAACCGTTAACCTACCCATCACCCGCCTACACAGTTATCCGGACGCCCTCCACGATCGAACTATGCCTGCTGATCGGAAACTACCAAGGCCTCGCATCCACGTGAAGGCAGGAGCGTCTCACGCGACGAGCCGTGTTCTCGTTTCTGAGGCGTGCAGGGCCGGCCTGCTATTTGCGTTGGCGCAACAGAAATTCGAGCGTGGCGCGGTTGAACACTTCGGGGTCCTCGTGGAGGGCTGCGTGGGAGAGGTGATCGAAGATGATCAGTTCGCTGTTGACGATCCCGCTGGTCAGCGGGTCGGCAAAACGCGTGGAGGTCACCAGGTCGTGAGCGCCGAACGTCACCAGCGTCGCGATCTGGACCTCACCGAGCAGCGAGCTGGCGTCATGCGCCAGCACCGCCTCGGTCTGCGACAAGAACGCCTCCAGTGGCTGAGCGGGGCGACCGCGCACAAAGTCCGCGAGCGCCTGCGCATATTCCGGCCGCTCGACGTACATCTCAGGTGTGAAGCACAGCGGGAAGATGCCCTGGATGACCGCGTCGGCGACCGTGGGCAACGCGCCGGCGAGCGACCGCCAAAGCTCCACGATGGTGCGCAGGTAGGCGTCGGTTCGATCCCACGCGCTATGCAGCGAGAGCGAGCGCACGCGCTCGGGATGCCGTGCTGCCAAGTGCATGGCCACCGCCGCGCCTAGCGAAACGCCGGCCACGTGCGCGCGTTCGATGCCGATCGCGCCGAGAAAGCCGGAGAGCTGATCGGCATAGGTCTCGGTGGAGTAGGGGCCAGGCGGCTTGTCGCTGTCTCCGGATCCCGGGAGGTCCACCGAGATGCAGCTGAAGTGATCGCTGTACGCCGGGAACTGGAACGCGTAGCACGCATGATCGGCGGCAAGGTAAGGAATCAGCACGAGCGGCTCGCCGTCACCCTGCACGTCGTAGTTGATCGTCAGCCCATCGACATCGGCTTGCGGCATGGCCCTCTCCAGAGACGCGGGAAGTGACCCGAGGATCCTACGTCCGGCGACGCGCCGGGTCCAGCATCGCTCACGGGTCACGGCACCCAAGGCTCAGCGCAGATCCGCGCGGGCGACCGTGCTAGAGCACTCGGCCACGAGCTGGTCCGAATAGCGTCTCTCCGAGCCTGAGCGCGAACAGCGCCGCGCGCAGGGCCGCAAGCGCCTCAAGCAGGCCGCCGAGGAGTTGCTGAAGTCCGAGGATGGCAGCGGTAGTGCGAGCTTCTCCTCCGGTGGGCTAGCTTCAGCGCGCGGACCGGCATGCGCTTTAGCCCGGGGGAACGATCAACGCGGTCTGCGGGCCGACATACTCTTCCCGGCGCGCAGCTCGTCGCACTGCCTGGGGCAAGTGTCCGTCCGCGATCTCTTTTGGCACGAACCCGATCGCGCCGGCACTGAGCGCGTGCCGCGCGAGCGATGGACTTTCGTGCATGGTGACGATCACGATTTCGGTGCTCGGCATCCGCTCGCGCAGCTGGCGAATCGTCTCGAAGCTGCGATTGCACATGCCTAGATCGAGCACAAGCACCTGCGGTCGCCGCGCGCGCACAGCCTGAATGGCGGTCTCGAGGTCGGCAGCCTCGGCGATCACCTCGACATCTGGTTCGTTTTCGAGCAGCTGGCGGAGGGTGCGGCGCATCGTCGTGTGGTCTTCGGCGAGCGCGACGCGGATCGGACGCCTGGCTGGTGGCTCTCCTCCGGGGCCCGTCTGATCGTGCACTGGGTATAGATGCCTGTCGATTACAGAAGTCTCGGCTAGAAATGGAGCCTCGGCTACCGCAGAAACGCGTCAAACCGGTGCGGCGGATTACGTCACAGCTCCGGGATCGCCGATCCGCGGCCGGTTGTGAACGGTCCCGGTCGCCGTTCGCGTGGAGCGACCGCAGCTCAAGCCCAGGAAGCTCCACTCTGAGTCGGTGGCCGTGGTCAGTGGACGGTGACCTACCCGGGCGACGGTTGCGGTTTGGCGGCGGTTCTCTGTATGAGCCTACCTCGATGAGGGCCTGGTCGCGGGCCGGCTCTGCAGCAACACTGCCGCCGACCAGCGCCGAGGTGGCAGCGGGTCGGGGCAGCTGGTGTTGAAACCAGCGACACCGAAGTCGAGCGCTGCGGTCTGAAGGTCGCGCTCGCGCGGACGGTAGCTTCACGGGCTGTTTGGACCGACGAAAGGAGTGGAAATGGCTCTCAGATCGCACGCAGGCGAGTCCTTCTCGGCGCATGCGCGCTGCCCGTTTGAAGTGAGGTCCTTCGAGCCGAGCGCTTGGGGACCGACGGAGCAGGTTGGGATGCAACTCGGACGTGCCTCGCTGCGCAAGGAGTTCACCGGTGGCGACCTCGAGGCGACGGGAACGGTCGAGATGCTCAGTGCGCGACAGGGCGAGAGTGCCGGAACCTACGTCGCGCTCGAACTGATCAATGGGCGCCTCGGTGAACTGGTCGGGACCTTCCTGCTCCAACACGGCGGGACGGCGTCGTCCGATGGTGGCCAGCGAACTTGGGTCGAAGTGGTTGAGGGCTCGGGGACGGGTGAGCTCGTGGGCCTTCGTGGCCAAGGCCGGATCGAGCACGGGCTTCTCGAGCTCGATTACGGCCTCGCCAGTTGAGTCCCGGGACAGCCACCCGTGCTCAGCGAAACGCCTTCACCATCGAGAGAGCGCTGCCGCGGCGCGTCGCTGCCTGGGAGGTGCTGGGAGCGCCACGGTTGCACTACACGATCGCCACTGGTCCGATCGCCAGCAAGGAAGCCGCCGCGCGCTATGCGCTGGAGGTCTTTGAGCCTGGTTGGCATGCGCTGATCGAAGACGCCCTCGCGTACCGGCGCATAGCACCTTCACCGGCGGCCTATGGACGCCAGCCGACGCGCCTCGTCCGCGATGCCGCCGCGTTTGTTGCCGCCTTCATCGAGGCTGCCAACGGCGCGATGGCCGGCTGAATCGGCTGGCGTGCACCGGTTCGCAGTGCCGGACCTGTGAGCGTGGGACTTGCCTCGCCTCGAGCGGATGGATGTAGTGTCCGTTGGGCGAGCGCGCATCGGCTTGGCGGGCGAGGACGGGGCCGCTTCGGTTTTCCACATTTCGGAAGGGCGCGGAGGTGCGTGGCTGTCGCGACGTTGGCGGCGTGTCTGGGTGCTGGCTCGCCGGTTGCCTTCGCGGCGACGACGATCACGGTCTCGAGCCCGGCCGGCACGCTTGGAATGGTGGGCGGCTGCACCTTGCGTGATGCGCTCGTGCTGGCCGACCAGGCGTCCAATCCAGCATTGAAGCCGAGCGCGGAACCGGGCGGCGGCCGGGCCGCCCAGGGCTGCTCGGGCGACGTGACCGGCGTCGGCTCGCCGTACACGTGGGACAGGGGTCTGCGCCAAGGCCGGGCTATTGGCGTTGCGCTTCGCGCAGGGCCTGCGCCTGGGTGCTGTCCATCCACATCTCCCAGCGGCCGGACCGAGAACGGCGGTCGTCCTGGAAGCGATAGGGCCGGCGCCCCCGAACTCGGTGTTGCGCAGATGCCACACGTGCTGAGCGAGGAAGCGTCGTCGCTCCGCGTGTCGATGAGACTAGCCACGCCCGCTCAAAGGGACAGGACTCGGGCCCAGGACGTTCAGCGTCTAGATGAAACCCGCCTCGCGACGCGTGCGGCACGCGCCCGCCGGTATCAGTGCTGGGGCTCGGCCCTGCCGAGCGAGCGCCGTCGTAACGCGGTCTACCAAAATCCCAGCCGACTGATATCCGGGCGCGATAGTCGCATGCTCGGTGGCCAGGGCGCCTGCTCGCTCCCGGGTGGCAACTGCTGTCCCTCCTTGGTGAGCCCCACGGCAGACGATCCGTCCAGGCGCGCAAAGTCCTGGTAGATAGCTCTCCGCCAGCGCTGGGTGAGGCGGCGGGGCTCGTTGCCTGAGCCGAGGGCGCTACCGCACCAATTTGCAGGGCGCCTTCTCCGCGGAGGTCGAGCAGGGTGACTGGCGCTTGTGGTGCTGCCAGAATTGCGAACTGGTTGGGACAGATCGGGACCTCGGGGGCGCGTTCGGGGAAGGCTTCCGCCAGAGCGCACCCCAGATCCCGTGCGAGGTAGTTCACCCCACGGCCATCGGCCTGGTCGCGCGGCCGTTGGTGCCGATCTCGGATGTGAGGATCGAATCGATTCACCGGTCCCCATGAGCGGGCCCGCAACGGTGGTCGAGATGGATGAAGGTGGAAGATCCGAACGAACTGGTCTTCGGGCTCCCAGGTCCACAGGTGCTCCGAGAGCGGAGCCGGTAACGGCCGCGTTGGTGGTCGAAGCATCGTTACCACGCAGCGGACGCGATGGAGTCAACCACGTCCAAAACTCGACCGGGCCCTCCACGTCGGACGAGCTCCTGAGCCGGCGAGCGGCCGGCGAGGTCAGCCGACGGCTTGTTCGCCCAGACAGAGAGGCTCAGAGGTGTCCCCGGCCACGAAGCAATAAGTCGGTCGAGGGCCGGCAGCGTGCTGTCATCGCCGAACTGCCACACGGGAAACCGCCATTCCCGCCCACGGCGAAGTCCGATCAGCTTGCCGGCCTTGAGACGGTCGGATACCGCTTGTGGACTGACGCCGAGTCGTGCGGCCGCGTCCTCCCGGGTGAGGGCGCCGGCAAGAGCGCTATCAAGCGCTGCGGCGCGCATACGGTCGCCCGCGTTTTGCGCGGCGGAGATCTCTGTTGAGGATGGCAGCGGCCCCCAACTAGGAGGCATCTCGTTGCGCTGGTCATCTCGCTCGCGTCTGTCATCCCCAACAACAAGCTCAAGTGCTTCGTGCAAGACCCGAATCGTGTCCGGCTGATGCAGGCCGGCAAGCTCGTCGGCCAGTTCGCGAACCGTGATCCCGGGCCGCCGCCGCACAATCTCAAGGACATCCTCAAGGACTCGGCATGTGGCCTTCGGGACGGTTGCCTTGATGTCACCAGTCTACGCAGGCTACGCAAGTTTCGCAAGATACGCGGGACGAGACGCGACGATGTTCCATCTGGGGAGGGTGAGGAGCGGCCGCGCGATCGCATCCAGTTGGCGGTGGACGGTGGCTAGCCGGATGATCGACGTGCGCGCTGTGAGATCAAGGGCCACTCGGGTGTGCCCGATCTCAGGAGCATGCCAAATTGCCTGCTCACCTCGCTTCTGCGCCCACTGCTCGGCATGCGCGGCCGACGCCTCGCTGGCGCCACCTTGACGCTGCTCGCCGCCGGGCTCTTCACTGCGGTTCCGGGCGCGAGCGCCAGCACCCGTTACTACGCCCATGCCGCCCAGAGTTGCGCCAACGCCAGCACGCCGGCCGTCGGCGCGTCGCAGCAGTCAATGCGCAATTCGGTCGTGTGCCTGATCAACGATCAGCGCCTGGCTCGTCATCTTCCCGCCCTGCACGAGCAGAGCCGCCTGGACCGTTCCGCTCAAGGCTGGACTAATCACATGGTCGCGCGCGGACAGTTCAGCCACGGCTCTGACTTCAGCGCCCGGATCACGGCCACGGGTTTCATCTGGTCGAGTGTCGGAGAGAACATCGCATCGGGCTTTGCGACTCCGCTGGAGGTCGTCAACGCCTGGATGGCGAGCACCGGCCACTGCCAGAACATTCTGAGCCCCTCCTACGCCGACGTCGGCACCGGGGTCAGCCGCCGCGCGGTTCGCGGATCGGCCAGCGGACCCGCGACCTGGACGCAGGACTTCGGCCTGCCGATGGGCCAGCACGCTCCGTCGGACAACTCCAGCCCGGCAAACGGCTGTCCCTACTCGGC